>JALERO010000127.1 GCA_022764265.1 Eubacterium sp.
GTGAAAGAATTGAACGCGAAAGGAATTGAGACAGAGCCGATTCGATATGATGATTTCACAGGGAAAAAAATGACATTTTTCATGGATCCCGACGGATTGCCGTTGGAAATCCATGAATAAGAGTAGTTGCATAAAGACGAATCTATACAATTATTTTCACATGATGCTCCGCCAATGCCTCACATATGTCTTTTTCCGGGGTTTCTTCACAGATCACCCCATCGACGGCATCGAAATCTGTAAATTTGTAGGTGCCCTTAAACTGAAATTTTTCACATTCCATCATAAGATATGTTTTGTTTGCTCTTTTTACAACCTCATTTTTCATGACACCGTCTTCCGGCATGTAGGTTGTAATCTCATTATTTTCGAGGTCGGCTCCTACCACTCCCATGAAGGCAATATCAAATCGCAGATTTTTTAACATCTGTAATGTCATCATGCCCATGTAGCTATTTTGTGTCAGATTATATTGACCGCCGAGCAAAATAAATTCTGCTTGAGAATCTACTGCAAAGAGATTGGCAATATCCAGCATCGGACTTATTACATGGATTTTTAATCCACTTCTCAAAATCTCCTGTGCCAGAACCACATTGGTTGTAGAAGTGTCCAGATAGATAATGTCCCCTTCTTTAATCCGGTTCACTGCCTTTTGTGCAATAATCTGTTTCTTTTCCAGATTCATTCTGGTTCTAGATGAAACATAGACAGTATGTCCCGGATGCATGTTGCCGGTATCCACCGGCACTGCACCGCCATAAGTTCTTTTTAACAGACCTCTTTTTTCCATGGCCGCAAGATCCTTGCGGATACAATCATCCGTGACTCCGAATCTTTTGCTTAACTCTTTTACTTTGACTTTTCCATCTTGATTAATATAAGCTAATATTTTATCATGTCTCTCTTCAACAAACATTTGATTACCTCTATTTCTTGACTTCCTATTTCTTATTATTTCTTATTGTATATTATTTTTCACAAAAAAGCTATGTTTTTCATAAAACAAAAAGAGAACAGGATTCTTTCCCGTCCTCTTTTTAAAAAGTTCTAAATAAAGGTAGTATTATTGTTGATATGAAATGTTAAATTATCTGGATGCCATTGCTTTTTCGATTTTTGCAATAATTGCCGGAGATTTCTTTACTGCATCTCCGATTTTCACTTTCACTTTTGGAAGCTTCTCAAAACGTTCAACGTTTTTGATCGGCATATCTGTCGTTAAAATAATGCAATCTGCAGATGCAACATCTTCCTCTGTAATTGCATTTTCAATTCCAATAGAACCCTGTGTCTCCACTTTACATTCATGTCCTTTTTCTTTACAAGCTTTTGCAATGGCTTCTGCTGCCATGTAAGTATGTGCTACGCCAGATGGGCAAGCGGTTACTGCTAATACTTTCATCGTATATTCTCCTCCTTAATTTGTATTTGATTTTTTTTTAATGTTAAAATTCGAATTCAATATCGACATCATCCTCTTCCACATCATCTGTTTTTTCAACAAAATCTGCTTTGAGGATTTTTACAAGAATTGCATGAACTGCAACACCTGCCACAAGTGCGATCAGATAAGAAATACCTGATGTTACAGGAAGTACTACAAGTCCACCCCAAGCTGCATTACTGTATGTTCCTAATGCACCTGCTACTGCACCACCTACCGCACATGCTACTACGTTAATCGGAATTAAAATTGGTGATGCCGCTGTGTAGGAAATCGCTCCTTCTGTAATTCCACAGATACCCATGATAATTGCACCGACACCAGCATCTTTTTCTTCCTGAGAGAATTTTTTCTTTAAAATAAATGTTTCAACACCTAAAGCAATTGGAGGAACACAAATTGCCATGGAAATAGGTCCCATAAAGGTACAGTTCGCTCCTGTGATTACGGTTGCTCCCACAACTGCTGCTCCTGTGGAATATGCTACTTTGTTTACCGGACCGCCCAAATCAAATCCAATCATTGCTGCTGTAATTGCACCTACTGCAATGGCAGATGCACCACTCATATTTGTTAACCAGTTTGTCAATGTAGTTAATAACCATGCACAAGGATTTCCAATTACACAGATGATAATAATTCCACCGATTAGAGAAGTACAAATCGGGATAATCAAGATGGACATTAAGGACTGCATCGATTTTGGTAATTTAATGCCTTTTAATAACTGTGCAACAATACCGCAAAGTAATCCGGCAAGAACACCTCCGATAAAACCTGCCCCAACATTTACTGCCAGCTGACCACAAATCAAACCTGGTGCAATACCTGGACGGTCTGCGATGGATGCTGCGATATATGCTGCCAATACCGGAACCATCAGTCCTAAGCCTACACCACCGATCTGACTTAAAACATCAATGACAATATTACTGGACTCTACAGCTCCACTGGTCTGAACAGAGTTCATGGATAACATAGTTGCAATCGCATACAAAATACCGCCTGTTACAACAACAGGAATCATGTGAGATACACCATTCATAAGGTGCTGTCTTGTGTCTTTTAAGATAGATACAATTTCTTTCATCGTCTTTACCTCTCTTCTCTTATATTTATTCGTACAATCTATTAGATTGCTGATAACATATCTACAATATCCTGTTCTGACTCAGAAGATGCCAGTTTTCCGACAAACTCATCATAAACAAGATTTCTAAATAACATTGCCAGGATTTCCAGATGTCTGTCTCCCTGTCCCGGAGATGGCACACCGATCTGGAAAACCATAGATACTTCTTCCTCATCCCATTTCATTGGTTTCTCAAGTCTGATAAATGCTAAGGATGGTTCTGCCACATGTTCTGATTTTGCATGTGGAGTCGCAATACTGAATCCAATTGCTGTAGAAGAGGTTGCCTCTCTCTTCAAAACATCTGCATAATATCCATCTGCATTCAGAAGTCGTCCATCTTTATCCATCATATCAACGATGTATCGGATGACATCCTCTTTGGTTTCTGCTTTTACATTAAAAGCAACTATTTCTTTGGAAATTAATTCTTTTGCCATCGTCTTCTCCTCTCTACTTAAAAATTTTTTATTTTTTATTATTGTTTTCTCTTTCTGTTTATTATTATATTTTGTTTTTTATTGTTTTTCAACAAGATATACTTTGACTTTTGCAGTTGTTATCTGCAATTACTGCACTAGATAACATTTTCTATAAAAAAAATACGGTACACACAATGGAAAACATTGTGTGTACCGCCTCTATCAAAATGGTTTTTCTAGTAAATCATGAATATTTTTGTATGATTTCACGTACTTCCTTTACATTTTCAGTCATTCTAATCTGATTTACCGCGTCTGTCTGCATGGTAATTTCATAAAATGTGGAAAAGAAGGCTCTCGTTGACTCAATATCTTGAAAATTCAATGCCAATAAAAAGATGACGTCTGCCGAACTGTCCCCCCACTGGACCTTGTCATCAGTTTTAATAATGGCAACTGCTGGTTTTATGACATACTGAGACATGCCATGAGGAACCGCGATTCCCCCTCCGAGGGCAGAAGAACTGACTTTTTCCCTTTGCATTACACTATCATAAAATTCCTCTTTCACATATCCCTCTTTAAACAATCTACCACAGACTTTTCTTAAAAGAATTTCTTTTGACAGTTCTCTCTCAAAAAAAACAAATTCATCTTTAATCAGGCTGGATAAAGTTACCTCCTGTATCGTTTCGTGATGTCTGATGGTTTTACAAATTTTTTTAATTCGAAAAATATCTTGTACATTGACCAATGGAGTGGTGTAAACTACTTTGGCATGTCTGACTTTCAGATCCGGGATCGTTGTGATCACCAAATCATATTGATCCGGTTTAATATATATCCCTGTATTCGACGGAAGTACGTTTACAACATTGATTTCTGCAACATTCATTTCTATTTTCTGTGCAACCATCTGTATCATTCCAATGCTGCCGCTGCCGACAATAACCGTATTAATACTTCTCCTTCTGTCATTTTCAGCCATAGCACCACCGAATAATAGAGTCATATAGGAAATCTCACTTTCTGACGGAAAATGATCTACCAATTCTTCATAAATCTGGCAGGCCGTCATACATGCAGAAAATAATACCGAATAATACTTTTTTATATTATCCAGGTATGGACTTTCTATTTCAATACCATATTTTACCCTTACCAGAGAACTGTTTAAAAATAAGGCTAAAGATCGGGTCAAAATATGATCTTCCTCAAACTTTACGCCCATAATAGAAGACATATAATGAATAATATTATTATTGATCTCTTCTATACTGATTTCTTTTTCAATCAAAAAGTGTTTATTTACAATCTTACTGCTGTTTTGTACTTCCGCCCCAAGAAATAATATATAAATATATAGGCTCTCCCTGGGATCAATACTAATAGAAAATCTGTGATTGAGTAGTTGAACAAATTGATCCGTCCAATCAAGAATTTCATCGACAACAGTTAATTTGCTGATTGGTGGTTTGTTTAGAAAACACTTCTTCCTTATACGACAAATCTGGCAGCTGGTATACTCCACCAGCATATTAAAGGAATAATCATTAAACTGATAACCTGTATTTCTTTCCAATTGTTGAAGGGAACAAATTACTCCGAAGACAATCTTCTCTGTATATTGGAGTATCAATCTGGCATAGGTTCTGCCTGACATGCGCAGATCCTGTTCCCGAACAGATTCTTCTATGTTGTTGGAAATAATTTTTTTATTACAAGAAATCAACCTGTTTCTTAAATCTGCTTCTTCTCCAACAATTTGCAGCCCTTTACCTATAGTTTTCACCAAAGAAAGGGATTCATTCCTAAATAAATCTTCTATTTTCGCAAGGTCGCTACGTATGGTTTGTGTTGAAACAAATAAGGTGTCGGCAAGCTGACAGGTCGTATAAACCTCTCCGCTCTCAATTAAAGTACGAATAATGTAATTGATGCGTGCCGAACTATTCTCATAAGAATTCTCTTTTAAGCAAATGCTGCGTTTTATTTCTTCAAGATTCTTACCTGCCTGAAGGCAGATACCCCGCCCTCTTTTTCTGATCAGACAAACACCTTTTTCTTCACAATATTCTACAACCTCTTTCAGATAAGTATTGACACTTCGCTCTGAAATATGGATGAGCTGTGCAATCTTTTTTGCTGTGATATATGTTTCATTTTCTTCCACTAAAACTTTTAATATATCCATTGCACCTTGCGATAACATAGCTTCCCCTTTTCTTTCGCTCATCAGGATTCAATAATTACATTTTTTACTCCTGCGTCCTGCGCCCATTTTTTAAATTGTTCCATCATTTCTGCACTATATTTCGGTTTCTTTTCTTTGAAACAGAATTCTCGTTCCACGAGATGATATTTTGCTTCCGCTAATGGATTATAATTCAAAATTTCATATTTTACATCCGGATAAATCTGACTGATAAAGGATGCGATTCCCATAATATTGTCTTGATCCGTTGTGATTCCGGGGATCATCGGCGTTCGGATGATCACATTTTCTCTGATCTCAGAAGTCAGGAGAATCTCTATATTTTTTTTGATTCGTTCGTTGGAAACTCCTACATATTTTTTGTGTGCCTCGTCATCAATTAATTTTAAATCAGCGAAAGACATACTAAGATGGGGAAGCACCGTGCGAAATGCTTTTTCACTGGCATAGAGAGAGGATTCCAGTGCTGTGTGAATCCCCTCTTCCTGACATGCTTTCAGTATTTCAGCGGCAAATTGATATTGCATCAACGGTTCTCCACCGGATAATGTGACGCCTCCCCCATGACGGAAAAATGCGACATCTTTTCGGATTTCTCCCATCACTTCTTGAACAGTCATATTTTTTGCATCCATTTCCAGAGCTCCTGATGGGCATTCATAGATTAATTTATCCCAATCTTCCTCTGCCGTTCTATTAAGTCTGATTTTTCCCTCAGCACAGCTGCATCCTCCATTCTGACTGAGTGCTACACAGGTTTCACAATGGATACAGCGATTTTCAAAATAGATTGGCATAATCTCCGGAGCGATTCCCTCCGGATTCTGACACCAGACACAAGATAAAGGACATCCTTTTAAAAAGACTGTCGTTCGGATTCCCTCTCCGTCATGGGTAGAAAACCGGCGAATATCAAATACTTTTCCGTTCATAATTTTTTAAATATCTCCATAGCTTGTTCTTGCAATAATTTCATCCTGCAGATCACCGGCCAATTCGGTAAAATAAGCGGTGTATCCTGCCACACGAACGGTCAGACTGCGGTACTGTTCCGGATTTTTCTTGGCTGCAATCAAGTCTTCTTTTCTGACCACGTTGAACTGGATATGCGGGATTTCAAGATCCACAAAGGTTCTCAGGAAATTGGCAAATTTCTGTACACCGATTTCCGTGGTAAAGAATTCCGGAAGAAACTTCATATTTAAAAGCCCACCGTTGGTTGTACAGGTTTTGTCCAGTTTGGATACGGATTTCAATACAGCAGTTGGTCCTTTGATATCTCTTCCGTATACCGGTGACATTCCACCATCTGCCAACGGTTCCATGGCCCGACGTCCATCGAGGCTGGCACCCACGTTCTGTCCCATTGGCACATGGGCAGAGACGGTATACATTCCTGTGTGGTAAGGGCCCCCACGATAGTTTGTAAAGGTGCGGAGACGGTCTTTGAAATAGTTTGCCCATTTTGCTCCCATGGCATCGACAAACTCGTTATCATTTCCGTATTTTGGAACTTTATTTACCATCACGGTTCTCATAAACTCGTAGCCTTCAAAGTTATTCTTTAAGGCATCCAGGACTTCTTCTTTTGAGAAACGTTTTTCATCAAATACCAGCTGTTTTAAGGAAGCCAGACTGTCTGCCAGGTTGGCTACCTGAATCATCTGGATTCCGGAGAGATTGTATTTGGCTCCTCCTGCGGTTACATCCACACCTTTTTCCATACAATTATCGATGGTTGCCGAAAGGAACGGAGATGGAAGAAGATCGATATGTGCTTTCTCCACTTCCTCGCAGGCAAGAAGCATTTTATCCATAAAGTAATCAATCTGTTTTTTCAATGCATTTTCCACATCTTCAAAGGTTTCGTATTCCGGAAGACTACCATAATTAGGAGCAATCTGTTCTCCTGTGAGCAGGCAGATTCCACCAGTCAGCGTTACTTCCAGTGCTTTATTCAGATTGAACATGGCAGAGTCACTCCAGCCAAGGTTATTCCCCTGGGTAGTCAGCTCCACGCATCCGACAATTGCATAATCCATCGCATCTTTTTCTTCAATACCCAGTTCTTCGATTGCCGGAATTACCGCCTTGTCATTAAAGAACTGTGGCATACCGCTTCCGAGGGCAACGGTGCGGACCGCTTCTTTCAGCAGTTCTTCTCCGGTCTCCTCATGAAGTCGGACAGAAAGATTCGGCTGCGGAAGTCCGATATGTTTTTGTGCTTCCAGGAAAAGGAAGGATAACTCATTGGAATAATCCTTTCCATTCTCATCCTGGCCCCCAATCGCCACATTGAATCCGATCGGGAATCCGGCAAAGTATTTTGCACCGCCGGAATTTCTCATGTATACAATTTCATTAAATTTGAGCCACATGCACTCAATAATTTCCAGTGCATCCTGTTTTGTCATGCTGCCATCGGCAATACTTCTCTCATAATAAGAAATCAAATGTCTATCTAATCTTCCCGGAGAGAAAGAGGATGCATTGGATTCCATCTGCAGAACCACAAAGAGGAACCATGTAGACTGCACGGCTTCATGAAAGCTCTCGGCCGGACGAATGCTGATATTTTTGCAGATTTCAGCTACCTTTTCCATAGAAGCTTTTACTTCTGCCGGCTGATTTTCCGCCTCTTTCATCAACAGATCATGATAACGCATCATAAAATGCTGAACACCTTTCATGACAATCATCACACTTTGATAAAATTGTTTCTGGCTTTCTTTCGTTGCTGTCTCCAGCTTTTCTTCTGCCATCTTACGGTAACCTGCCGGACCATATTCCAGCCATTCTGCAACATTTGGATTAATATGTCCCTGGGCATGATCCTTCTGATTGATCTTCACAACCTTTTCGATTTCCTTGATTTCTTTCCCATATCGTTCATCAAGTACATCTTCTAAAGATTTTCCTTTCCAGTATGGATAGATTTCCTTGCGAAAGGTCTCTATATCTTCCTCATGAACATTGAACTTATCCTGCGGTCTTGTGGGAAGTGTTTCATACTCCCTGTCTACCCAGGAGCTTCCCGCTTCAGGGAAAACAACACCGGCACGCACTCCTGCTGTACGATTCCCCACGATTAATTCGTCCGGATGAACCGTAATCTTAATCTGTTCCAGGGAAGCCTTAAGTGCCAACGCTCTCTGAATGATTCTTGGCTGATTCTCATTTTTCTTATAGGTATCCGTAATGATCATCGCCTGTTCAATGGATGCATATCTCGGCTCAGACAATATACGTTCCCTGATATTTTTCACCCGCTGGGTCTGAAATAATGCTTTCATAATTCTCTCCCTCAATGTTAGCAATCTGCCATTGTCATTCCTTCGCCCACAAGTCCTTCAAAGTCTGCAATAAACGCATCGACAGCGGAAGAAACGACTTCATTTTTCAACAGACCTTCGATTACGTCTGCACTGACGGTTGCTGCTCCCACACCATATTCTGCCAGCTCCAGTACCTGCTGGGAGTTCTTAAAGCTTGCTGCCAGAACAGAAGTCGGAAGATTATTTAACCGGAAAATGTCATGGATTTTCTTTGCGGTAGCAATACCATTTGCACCCAGGTTATCAATACGGTTGATATATGGTGCCGCATAATCTGCCCCTGCTTTCCCTGCTAAAAATGCCTGCTGTGCAGTATAAATTGCAGTTGCTGTCACATTTATGCCATTCTTCTTTAATGCCTTCATGGCCTTTAATCCTTCTCTGGTAGTAGGGATTTTAATATAAGTCTTTTCTCCTAATTTTTCACGAATCACCTGTGCTTCCTTGATCATTCCTTCTGCATCCTTTGAGATGACCTGAACATGAAGTTCTGCATCCGGTCCGATGATTCCGCGAATCTCTCCCAGCACATCATATGGATTTCTTCCGCTCTTTGCTAAAATGGATGGGTTTGTGGTAACACCATCCACCGGATAATATTCGTATAACGCCTTAATTGCCTCAACGTTTGCATCATCAATAATAAGTTTCATAATAAAATCCTCCTATCTCATCTTTTATATAACATGTATTAAGTGTCTACAATTTCTCATTTCCGAGTTCTATTGTTGTTTATTATTTTATTCTAATTTATTCTTGTTGTCAATTATTATTTATTATTTTTATTGTCTTTTTATTAGCACATAGGAAAGGAATTTTCCCAGGGCGAACTGCATAAAAAGAAGGAAGACGTCTGCGGTTACAGCTATTTAGCCGTTACTGAGACGTCCTCCTGTAAATGTATTTTTATTTTGTTTCATCTAGCGGCAATTCAAACAGTGCATTCATTCCTTTATAATCCGGATTTATGCCGTAGGAACCTGTACTACTGTCATATGAAAATGCATCCGGCTCTTCGCCGAATTTTGATACAACGCCCAGATAGACACCGGTTTCTCCATACGGTTCGAGATTATCACATTCTAATAATTCATATTGAATGCCGTCCTGCACAAAGCTGGATACTCCGGCATCCAGTGTTCCGTTATTTGCCTCCATCCAGGTTTTCCCATGAATGAGGGGTGACAGACAGAAGGTTTGATATGCATCATCGGACACCACCGGCATAGGGCTGTGATTCTCCTTTTCAATAGCAACCACGGCATAGGTTTTATCTTTCTCTATATCCTGGGCATTGGCATCGTCACTGATTTCAGGAATCAAATTTTTCCCGCTGACCATGCCTAGAAGGGAAACAATATATCCACCTGTATGCTGCGTTTCATTTATATTGACCGCATCTGCGCTTTCGAAGGCTTTCGATAAAGAATTGCCGACGGCCAGTTCTTCCGCCACCTGAGATGGAGTCAGATAATGGTACGCCGCAAAGGCCGTGGAGCCTACTGCTAAAATACCGATGACTGCCGCTGCCGCAACTCTGATTCTAAATGGTTTTCGTTTCATGTTCTCAATCTCCTTTGCTCGTTTTAAAACAGATGTATTCAGGCTTTCGTCTGGAACACAATCTGGTCGGAGATTGGTTTTTAGCAGAAAATTGATATCTTTCATGAGAAATAGACCTCCAATTCTTTCTCCAACTGTTTTCTGGCTTTATGTAATCTGCTTTTCACGGTTCCCTGCGGGATGGAAAGCAATCCGGCAATTTCCGATATTGGCAGTTCTTCCATATAATATAATAGAAGGGGAATCCGAAAATTATCTTTTAAATGATCAATCGCTTTCCATAGATTCTGTTTTTCCTCATCATAAATCAGATGATTCAACAGCTCCTCCTGCTTCGCATCACTTATGTCCACCACCGACTCTTCGGAAATTTGTGGCGCAATTCGATTCCGCCATGCCTTTTTCCTTATTTTATTTCTCCATAATCTCAAAGCAATGGACAACAGATAGCTTTTCGGATTCTCCCTGTATCTGATATCCGCGATTTTTTTCATCGCTTCTAAAAATGTATCCTGATACAGATCATCTGCGCTTTCCTTCTCATTCGTAAGGTGTATACAGAAGGAATAAATATCTTTGCCGTATAAAGCGATACATTGTTCCAGTTCCTGAATTGTCATATTAGTCACTTCCCGTGTACACGTACTTTCCAGGCGTTATTGCCTTTCACTTAAACATTGTAATATATCGTGGATTGGTTCACTCTTTTTAGCGAATCCTTTTCAAGATTAGTGATTTTAATGTCTGGGATATAAAAGTTCGCTTTTTTCTTTTGTTATGCCATAGCCACGGAAACAAAAACAGCTTTTGGCATTGGGCGTGGCGTAAATGGCAGTGTTTCATGGATTGCAATGGAATCGAATTCCGAAGATTTATGAAAAAGCGTGGATGCCTATGGTATTAGAGCAGATGCTTTGCAAGTTTTGCGTCACGAAACTTGAGAACGAATCCGCCACCGAGCGCGTTGTCTGAGCGGAAGCGAGTTTAGCGCGAATGGCGTTTCCATAAACGTTCGAAAGTTGAGTAGTAAAACGCAACTCATCTGCGATTCATACCATAGGTATCACGCTTTTTTTATAAAAATATGGCAGCAATTCCATGTAACCATGAAACACTGCCATAGGGTTAAAGGCTGTTTTTAGTGTGACAGCTCCCTTCACCTTCTTCTCCTGTCAGCATTCCCCTGCTGATAATGCTGTTTTTTAGCTTCATACATTTTCTCATCCATCGCAGAGAGAAATTGTTCCACATTTCCGGAGGAAGGCTCGTAACGACTGTATCCCATCGCCAGGGAGATTCTGAATGGTTCTTCCTCCAGGGAATTGAATTTTTCAACATTTTCTTCTACCTGACCCATGATTTTCTGCACAAATTCTTCACGATCTGTTCGGATGAATACTATAAACTCATCTCCCGCATACCGGATTGCAAGCCCATTATCGGGGATAGAGTCGGTTAGAATCATTCCGATAGCACGTATTGCATCATCACCTTTTGAGTGTCCGTACACATCATTAATTCTCTTAAAATCATTGACATCAATCATAATCCCATAGATACAATACTTCATATTCTGTTTGAACTGGCTGATAATACAGTCCATATATCTTCTGTTATAAAGACCGGACAACGGATCCACCAAAGCATTAAGAGACTGGGTCTGAATCGATACAAAAATAAATGCAATAGCAACGGATGTCCAACCAATGGTAATTCCATATACCATACCCTGTATCACCGTACCGAGCATACAGGGAATCACAAAATAATAGACCGGAAAAAATCGGAGATGCAATCCCCCTTTTTTAGAAGTATCCACCAGAAACAGACTGTATATGAAATAAAGGAACAGGATCAGGTACGTCATAAATACAAGGCTTCCTCTTTCATATACATTGTTTTCAGAAACGGTAAAAATAATGCCGCATCCCGTCAGATTAATCAAAACAAGTACTACATCAATCGCAAAGGGAATTGCCAGAACTTTCGCCTTCTTCCGCATCCTGCGGACACTGTTAAATATACGAAAATCAACAAACAGGCACCACAAAAATCCCAATAGGCCCGTACCAAGGAAGCAAAAACTATTGAGGATATAAGACAATACTCTGCAACCGAAAAACACCTTTCCATCGATGAAAAAGGTTGCTGCTTCCACCCCGCAGCCGACAATCGTAATCCAAATCATCGAATCGAAGATTTTATCTCCGGCAAAACGTTTTTCAACATTCTCAATTCTGGTCAGCAATAAAAAGACCATCAAAAAAATACCGATTCCATTTACAATTATAATCTCTGCCATATTTCCTGAATCCAAAATCTGCCTCCTGTCAATTCACATTTCGATCACGTTCTTTCCCATTATAACAATTTTTCTTTCAGGCTACAATGACCAATTCTGAATTCTTTTTATATATTTCTGAATACTTTTATATTCTTTTCTTCTAACTATTCAGGCTTTTCCGGCACAAAAAAGATAAAAATCAAAGAACTGATCAGAAGCATATATGGATAAAAAAGATTCGGCATGATATCAAAAGCAGAAATCTCGCATCCCAGTTCTGCCGCTGCAGAAATTGCCACCAGCATCTGGGCTCCGTATGGAATTACGCCCTGAGATATGCAGGAAAAAGTATCCAATAACGATGCCGTGTTTTTCGGTGATATCTCATATTCCTCTGACATTTCTTTGGCAATCGGATTGGCCATCACAATCGCAACTGTATTATTTGCCGTGGCAATGTCTAATATTCCGACCAGCAATCCGATTCCCAGCTTTCCGCCCTTGCGGCTTTTAAACACTCGTTTAATAAAATTCAGCAGAGCAACAAAACCGCCGTATTCATGAATCAATGCTCCGATTGCAGAGACCAGAATTGCAACAAGGATCGTCTCAAACATTGAGGAAGCCCCGGAGCCCATATTGGCGAGGAGCTCTGTCGCTGCCGTGTTCCCGGTCGCAAGCATAATAACAGCCCCGGAAAAGATTCCAATCAAAAGTACCACAAAAACATTGATTCCTATAATTCCTCCTGCCAGAACCAGCAGATAAGGAATAATTTGAATGAGATTGTATTCCATAGTGAGTGATTGCTTCACATGCATTCCTGAAGTCTTCATAAAAATAATGACCAAGGTTACAATGGCCGCCGGCAATGCAATCCAGAAATTTGCCCGGAATTTGTCCTTCATGGCACATCCTTGTCCGTTACAGGCTGCAATGGTTGTATCCGAAATAAAGGAGAGATTGTCCCCGAACATCGAACCACTGACAACCGTTCCCACACATAGTGCCGTTCCAAATCCGGATCCATTCGCCACCGCCACAGCAATCGGCGTTATGAGGGTAATCGTTCCTACCGAAGTTCCCATGGCAATGGAGACAAATGCACTTACCACAAACAATACAATGACTGCATAACGTGCCGGAATCATGGACAGCAGAAAATACGCCACACTCTCTGCACTGCTTCTCCCCACGACCCCCACAAAAATGCCGGCGGTCAGAAAAATCAATATCATTGTGACAATATTTTTATCTCCGATTCCTCCTGCCATCACTTCCAGCTTCTCATCAAAATTTAAGGACCGATTCTGCAGACAGGCTACCAGCAAGGCTGTCAGAAACGAAACCACAATCGGGACATTATAAAACCCCATGGGAATCTTCATCCCATATTCAAATAAGATTCCCAATCCCAGATACATTACGAGAAAAACTCCAATCGGGAGCAATGCTCCCCAATTTCCTTTTTGCAATATATCCCTCTTCTTTTCTTGTCGGCTCATAAACATTTCCTCCCCCATCATAATAGTAGTATTGTAACATCAGTGCCATAAGAACTCCACCTTTAAATCTTTTCTTGCAGAATAAATTTGTGGTAATTTATGTCATCCCCCTTTGCATGTGTTTCTTGACATATACCCCTATGGGGTATATCATATAATCAAGATACCTCTAGGGGGTATGTGTTATAATTACACGAGGAGGGAAAATATGCAGAAATTTAGTGATAAGATAGAATACATATTAGAGTACGGAGGAGAAAAAAGGGCGATTTTTCAATTAATTATCTCCGGTCTTTCCCTTTTGATTAGTCTCGGCAAGCCATCTTTTCTTCCCTTTGATACGGCGTGGATCGCCATACTGTTCTGCGGATGTCCAATTATTCTGGAAGCAGCCCTGAAGCTCATCACAGAATTTGATATCCGTGCCGATGTGCTTGTCTCTATTGCGCTCATTGCTTCTATTGCCATTGGCGAAATATTTGCGGCAGGCGAGGTTGCGTTTATTATGCAGTTGGGAAGTTTACTGGAAGAATTTACAGTATCCAAAGCCAGAGCCGGCATCGAAAAGCTGGTTCATCTCACCCCGCAGACAGCGCGGGTTTTAAGAAATGGAATGGAAGAAATCATCCCTGCAGAAAATGTACAGACAAAAGAAATGGTCCGCGTTCTTCCCGGTGAGACCATACCGGTGGACGGTATTATTCTATCCGGACAAAGTTCGGTGAATCAGGCTGTCTTAACCGGAGAGTCACTCCCTGTAGACAAGACAATCGGTGACGAGGTTTACAGCGGAACCGTGAATCAGTTCGGATCTCTTGAGATTCAGGCAACGAAGGTGGGAGAAGACAGTTCGATTCAGAGAATGATTCATCTCGTTCAATCCGCAGATGCCGGTAAAGCGAAAATCGTCCGTCTGGCTGATCGATGGGCTACCTGGATTGTCATCACTGCATTGACTGCAGCTGTATTAACATGGTTGATTTCCGGAGAACTCATTCGAGCCGTCACGATCCTTGTAGTATTCTGTCCTTGTTCTCTGGTCCTCGCCACACCGACTGCCATCATGGCTGCCATCGGTAATGCCACCCGTCACGGATTTCTTGTCCGGGAAGGTGATGCACTGGAACGTCTGTCCTCTATCAGCAAAATCACCTTTGATAAGACAGGAACACTGACTTGTGGTACCCCTCAGGTTGTCGCCGCCAGAAGCTTGTCCTCCGAATATTCAGATACCGATTTATATGCCCTTGCCGCTGCTGCGGAACAATACTCGGAACATCCTCTCGGAAAAGCGATTGTGGAAGGTTATAAAAATAAAATCAATGATACATTGTTCTCCGCGGAACATTTTCAAATGATTCCCGGTGAGGGAATCATAGCTACAGTGAAAGAAAGGTCGGTTCTTGCCGGCAATACCAAACTGCTTTCCTCTCATCATATAGAAATAAGTTCCGGAGTGAATCTGGAAATGGAAGAATTACTCTCCCATGGCTGCACTCTGATTTATATAGCCATCAACCATTGTTTCACAGGATATATCGCCTTATCGGATACCGTCCGTCAGGAAAGTGCCGGAGTAATTGATGGATTGAAAAAACTTCAGGTCCAGCCGGTGCTGCTGACCGGAGATAATGAAAAAGCTGCTTCTTTCATCGGAAATCAACTGGCTATTGACGACATCCATGCCCACTGTCTTCCGGAAGATAAATTAAAATGGATTGCTTCGTATCAGAAGCAGCAGGAAAATGTCTGCATGATCGGAGATGGAATCAATGATGCTCCTGCTCTGAAAAAAGCAGATGTGGGTATCGCCATGGGCGGTATCGGCAGTGATATTGCCATCGATGCGGCAGATATCGCTATCATTGATGACAAAATTGAGCAGCTTCCTCATCTCATTGCCCTTTCAAGAAGAATGATGCTTGTGATCAAATGCAATCTCACGTTTTCCATGGGATTAAACTTTGTGGCAATCCTTCTTGCAATCACCGGTATGATCAATCCGATTATGGGTGCACTGATACATAATACCGGCTCCGTGCTGGTGATTATTAATGCCTTTCTTTTACTGCACTATAAGAACTAAATCAAAACATATTGTTTATATTTCTGAAGATCCTTTAACAGACAATTCATGGTGATTTTGGTTCCGTTATCCAGATATTCGGTTTCTTTTATGGTTGCATTTTCATTGAAATAAGAAATCAATGCACCTTCTGTATAAGGAATCAGCATCACACAATCCACATAGTCCTGATATATGCGGGAAGAAATCATCTGTACCAGTTCATCGAGACCGATATTTTTTCCCGCTGCCATATAGATACTGTCCTGTCCCATTGTCGGAAGCTGATCCAGAATCCCGTCACATTTGTTGAAAACATGAATACATGGTATCTGTTCCGCTCCCAGTTCTCGCAGGGTCTCCCGGGTCACTCTCATATGATCTTGATAATTTTCATCGGAATAATCAATGACTTCCAGCAGTACATCCGCATATTTTACCTCTTCCAACGTAGAATGAAAGGCCTCTACCAGGTTATGAGGTAATTTATTTATAAATCCTACGGTATCAGATAAAAGGAATTCCTTTTTATCCGGTAAATGAATTTTCCGTACCGTTGTGTCCAGGGTGGCAAAAAGCATGTCCTGTGCCATCACCTTTTTCTCATCATTTTGCTCATATTTGTCAATGAGGGCATTCATTAAGGTGGACTTACCGGCATTGGTGTAGCCCACCAGCGCCACCTGTGGAATTCCCTGGGAAAGACGGCGCTTTCTCTGCGTCTCGCGATTTTTCTCCACTTCCTTTATTTCCTTTTTCAGTTCGGAAATGCGATGACGTATTTTACGTTTGTCCAACTCCAGCTTCTTCTCACCGGCACCTTTATTGGATAAACCACCGCTGCCTCCACCCTGTCGGCTCAAAATCTCACCCATGCCGGTCAATCTCGGAAGTTCATATTGCAATCTGGCAGTTTCCACCTGAATCTGTGCTTCCCTCGTCTTTGCACGAGAAGAGAAAATCTGCAGAATCAAATGGGTCCGATCCAGAATCGGTCGTTCAATGATATCCTTCAGATTGCGAAGCTGCATCGGAGACAGGGTATTATCGAAAATCACTACCTCCGCCTCCAGCATATGGGCCAGTGCCTTAATCTCATCTACCTTTCCGGTTCCTACATACACTCCGGTATTCACCTGGCTGATATTCTGAGTTTCCACACCGACCACTTCCATATTGCAGGCTTCTGCAAGACTTTCCAGTTCTTTTAATGCATTTTCAAAATCCGGATCATTTCCGAGATTCACTCCCACCAGCAGGGCTTTCATTTTCTGATTCAATTGTGTTTGTGTATTTATTTCCATTTATACATACCTTTCGTCAAAAACGCTGCGATTCTATAAATATCGTTTCAGATATTTGCCCGTATAGGATTCCGGCACCTCGGCCACCTCTTCCGGGGTTCCGCTGGAGACAACAGTTCCGCCTCCGTCACCGCCTTCCGGTCCCATATCAATAATATAATCTGCCGTTTTGATGACCTCCAGATTGTGTTCGATGACCACAACAGTATTTCCACCTTCGGCCAGTCTCTGCAAGATTTCAGTCAATTTGTGAACATCTGCAAAATGGAGGCCGGTTGTCGGTTCATCCAGAATATAGATGGTTTTACCGGTGCTCTGGCGACTCAACTCTGTGGCCAGCTTGACCCTCTGTGCTTCCCCACCGGAAAGGGTGGTGGATGGCTGTCCCAGCTTGATGTAGGAAAGACCCACATCCCGCAAGGTCTCAATCTTTCTGCGAATCGATGGGAGACTTTCAAAGAAGGTACAGGCTTCCTCCACCGTCATATCGAGAACCTCAAATATATTTTTTCCTTTATATTTTACTTCCAGAGTCTCTCTGTTATACCGCTGTCCGTGACATACTTCACATGGTACATAGACGTCCGGTAAAAATTGCATCTCAATTTTCAAAATACCATCACCGGCACAGGCTTCACAGCGACCGCCTTTTTTGTTAAAGCTGAATCGCCCCTTATCATATCCCCTTGCTTTCGCGTCTTTGGTCATGGCAAATAATTCACGGATGTGGTCAAACACTCCTGTATAGGTTGCCGGATTGGAACGGGGAGTTCTTCCAATCGGGGATTGGTCAATGTTGATGATTTTATCCAACTGCTCCGTTCCAACAATATCTTTGTGTTTTCCGGCTTTGATCCTTGCCCGGTTCAGCACACAGGCCAGTTTTTTGTATAATATTTCATTGATCAGTGAACTTTTTCCGGAACCGGACACACCGGTAATACATGTCAGTACTCCCAGAGGAATATCCACATCGACATTTTTCAGATTATTCTCCTGTGCCCCTTTTACCGTCAGCCATCCCGATGGTTTCCGCCGTTCTTCCGGTACCGGAATGCTTAATCTACCGCTCAGATAGGCACCAGTGATCGAATTTGGGTTTTCCATCAATTCCTTTGCCGTCCCGGTGGCAACGATCGTTCCTCCCTGCTCTCCCGCTTCCGGCCCGATATCTACTATATAATCTGCCTCTCGCATAGTATCTTCATCATGCTCCACCACAATCAAAGAATTGCCCAGATCCCGCAGGCGCTTTAAGGCAGAAATCAGTTTGTCATTATCCCTCTGATGCAGACCGATACTCGGCTCATCTAAAATATAGGCTACGCCCACCAAGCCGGAACCGATCTGGGTAGCCAGGCGGATTCGCTGGGCTTCTCCACCGGAAAGCGTTGCCGTTGCTTGAGAAAGGCTGAGATAATCCAGCCCCACATCGTTCAGAAATCCGATTCTTCCTCGGATTTCCCTCAAAATCTGCTTTCCGATGAGCTGCTGTCTCTCGGTGAGCTGAATATTTTTGAAGTATTCGATTAATCTCTTAATGGAAAGGCTGGTCAGCTCCGCAATATTATATTCTCCCACCGTCACCGCCAGGGATTCCTCTTTCAATCGCTGTCCGTGACAGGAATCGCATGGAGTTACGGTCATATAGTTCTCGTACTCTGCCTTCATCCGCTCCGAGTGATTCTCACGATATCGTCTCTGTACATTACGAATCAGCCCCTCAAAGGCCACATCATAGAAGCCTTCTCCCCTTCTTCCCACGTAGTGAACCGTCACTTCTCTACCACCTGTTCCATGAATCAGCATATCCTGGACATCCGGCCGCAGATCACAAAAAGGAGTTTTCAGGTCAAAGTCATATTCCTTGGCCAGTGCTTCCAAGATGGCATGGGTATAGCTCTTCGAATCAGTACAGGATTGCCATCCCGTAACAGCAAATGCACCCTCTTCGATGCTCAGCTTCCGGTCCGGAATCATCAGATCAATATCAAATTCCATCTTAAATCCCAGCCCGTGGCAGACAGGGCAGGCGCCAAAAGGATTGTTGAAGGAAAAGCTTCTCGGCTCAATCTCATCGATACTCACACCGCAATCTGGGCAGGAAAAGCTCTGGCTGAAATTCATGGTCTCTCCACCAATCACATCCACCACAAGCAGGCCTCCCGTCAGCCCCATAACTGTCTCAATAGAGTCCGTCAGTCTCTGCTGAATGCCTTCTTTGATCATCAATCGATCTACCACAATTTCTATGGTATGTTTTTTATTCTTTTCCAGCTTGATTTCCTCGGAAAGCTCGTATAAATTCCCGTCAATCCGCACGCGGACATATCCGCTTTTCTTGGCATTATTTAAAATCTTGACATGCTCTCCCTTTCTTCCCCGGACAATCGGAGCCAGAAGCTGAATCTTCGTCCGTTCCGGCATCTTCATGAGAATGTCAACAATCTGATCTACGGTCTGTTTTTCAATAACCTTTCCACATTTCGGGCAGTGAGGAATTCCCACCCTCGCATACAATAATCTCAGATAATCATAGATTTCCGTAACGGTTCCCACTGTGGAACGGGGATTTCGGTTGGTTGATTTCTGATCGATGGAAATAGCCGGGGACAATCCCTGAATATCATCCACATCCGGCTTCTCCATCTGGCCCAGAAACTGTCTGGCATAAGAGGACAGAGATTCCATATACCTTCTCTGACCCTCTGCATAAATGGTATCAAAGGCCAGAGAAGACTTACCGGAACCACTGAGCCCCGTCAAAACCACAAACTGATTTCTGGGAATATCTATATCAATATTCTTCAGGTTGTGCTCTCTGGCACCCCGAATCCGTATATATTCCTTTTTCTCACTCATGTATTTCTCCTTTTTTATTGTTTCTATATTCTAATCATAATCCCGCAGGGTAATTTTATATTTTTTCAGTTCATCCCTAAGCTGCGCAGCCTCCTCAAAATTCAGTTCCGCTGCCGCCCGATTCATTTTCTTCGTGAGCTGGGCGATCATCTCTTTCAGTTCCTTCTTATTCATGGATTCCATATCCTTTTCCAAGCCTTCCGCCCTTTCTTTGCCTTCACCGTCATTGGTGATGGAAATGACATCCCGCACGGCCTTCTGAATAGTAGTCGGCGTAATTCCATGTTCTTCATTATATGCCATCTGAATCTGACGTCTTCTCTCGGTCTCCGAAATCGCAGCCCGCATGGAATCGGTAACCGTATCACCATACATGATGACTCGTCCTTCCGAGTTACGGGCAGCACGTCCGATGGTCTGAACCAGAGAAGTCTCTGAACGAAGAAAACCTTCTTTATCCGCATCCAGAATGGCGATGAGGGTTACCTCAGGAATATCCAGACCTTCTCGCAGCAGGTTGATTCCCACCAGCACATCAAAGACATCCATACGAAGATCCCGCACGATCTCAATCCGCTCTAACGTGTCAATATCTGAATGAAGATATTTTACCCGAATATCCAGTTCCTTCATATAAGAAGTCAGATCCTCCGCCATCCGTTTGGTCAGAGTAGTCACAAGAACCTTATGCTTCTTTTCCACTTCCTTATTAATCTCACTGATCAGATCATCAATCTGTCCCTCCACCGGGCGCACATCGATCAGAGGATCCAGTAAACCCGTCGGTCGGATGATTTGCTCTGCCCGCAGCATCTCATGCTCTGCCTCATAAACATTCGGCGTGGCAGACACAAAAAGCATCTGATCAATATGCTCCTCAAACTCTGTAAAGTTCAGAGGCCGGTTATCCAGCGCCGATGGCAGACGGAACCCGTAATCCACCAAGGTCTGCTTCCTCGAGCGGTCTCCCGCGTACATTCCTCTCACCTGCGGTACTGTAATATGGGACTCGTCCACGATCATGAGGAAATCATCCCCAAAGAAATCGATCAATGTATACGGTGCCTTACCCGGCTCCAGACCGGTCAGATGTCTGGAATAATTCTCAATTCCGGAACAGAAGCCCGTCTCCTTCAGCATCTCTATATCAAAATTCGTTCTCTCCGCAATGCGCTGCGCCTCCAGAAGCTGATCGTTGGCCTTAAACCAGGCGACCCGCTCCTCCAGTTCCGCGCGGATGGTCTCCACCGCCCGGTCAATCTGTTCCTGGGGAACCACATAATGGGAGGCCGGGAAAATCGCCACAAAGTTCAGGCTCGCCTTAATCTCTCCTGTCAGTATATCCACCTGCATAATGCGGTCGATCTCATCACCAAAAAACTCGATTCGAACCGCATCCTCAAAGGTAGACACTGGCACGATCTCAAGGACATCTCCCCGCACCCGAAAGCTTCCCCGCTTGAAATCCAGTTCATTTCTCACATACTGAATATCGATCAGGCGGCGAACCACCTCATCCCGGTCAATCTCCATCCCCGGACGCAGTGAGATCATCATCTCCTCGTAATCCTTCTTGCTACCGATACCGTAAATACAGGATACGGAAGACACAACGATTACATCCTTCCTCTCAATGAGTGCCGCGGTGGCACTGTGACGTAGTTTATCAATCTCATCATTGATGGAAGAATCCTTCTCTATATAAGTATCCGTTGACGGCACATAGGCCTCCGGCTGATAATAATCATAATAGGATACAAAATATTCTACCGCATTATGCGGAAAAAATGCCTTAAACTCACTGTACAGCTGGGCAGCCAGCGTCTTATTGTGGGCAAGAATCAACGTTGGTTTATTCAATTGTGCTATGACATTGGCCATCGTAAATGTCTTACCGGAACCGGTGACACCGAGAAGGGTCTCAAACTGATTGCCTTCCTTAAAGCCCTCCACCAGCTTCTCGATGGCCTGCGGCTGATCGCCGGTCGGGGCATATTCTGATACTAATTCGAAATGATCCATAATATTCTCCTATTGAATCTCGTTATTTGAGGACCTTTTTTCCCTTCGTCCAGTATAGCATCCGAATCCAAAAAAGTACAGAGTAAAATGAACGTTTGTTCTGTGTCTTTTCCGGATTTACAATATTAAGTTTTCTTCCATTTTTTTCAATTTTCTTAAGAAAATATATTGATTTATTTAACTATGTATGATAGTCTTTACTCGTTCGTTATTTATAACAATACAGCATTACTCTGGAGAGTCTTTACCATAACGGAAAGCGCCGAAGGTGTACGGCAGGTTTGCTGCCAATCTCTCAGGCAAAAGGACAGGGCGTCATGTATTTTCTTTGGAGGGCTGATTTCTATCAGTTCTTTTTTTAGTTTCAGGAGTTTTTCCTTTCTAAGATAGCGTGATCTTATCCTTCAATGGTACGGAATCTCAGTAAAGCGACTGATTTTCCATCATTTTGGTTTTGCCGATTGGATAAATAACGCTTCAATATTAATTGCGGCCAGGACCGCTGCTACATTTTAATGTAAAGAAAGGATGAAAAAAATCATGTTTGAAACTATCAACAATCTTCTCGTCAGCATCGACGATTTCGTGTGGGGCATCCCTCTGATCGTCATAATTCTTGCCACAGGCATCTTTTTGACCATCCGGTTAAAGGGCCTGCAGATTTCAAAATTACCCCTTGCATTTAAATATATGCTCTCCAATGAGAGCGATGGTGAGGAAGGTGAAATATCCAGCTTTGCCGCTCTTTGTACCGCTCTTTCCGCAACCATCGGTACCGGTAATATCGTCGGCGTGGCAACTGCCATCGTAGCCGGTGGTCCGGGAGCCTTGTTCTGGATGTGGATTGCAGCTATCGTTGGAACCGCCACAAAATATGCCGAAGGTCTTTTGGCGATCAAGTACCGTACCATCGCCGAGGACGGTCATGTAGTCGGCGGTCCATTCTATTACATTGAAAACGGTATGGGCAAAAACTGGAAATGGCTCGGTAAGCTTTTTGCTTTCTTCGGCCTCTGTGTTGGTCTGATGGGTATCGGTACCTTTACACAGATCAACGGTATCACCAGTGCGGTAAATAATTTCTTTGATCCGGGAAATGCTCATACGGTTTCCCTGCTGGGAAGAGATTATTCCTGGTCCGTTGTAATTGCAGGCATCATTCTTACCGCAATCGTGGCTTTCGTTATCATCGGCGGTATCAAAAGAATTTCCAATGTGGCTCAGGTTGTCGTTCCGTTTATGGCTGCAGCATACATATTGGCTGCCATCATTATTTTGGTTCTGAACTTCAGAGCGATTCCGGGTGCTATCGTGGAAGTGGTACAGGGAGCTTTCGGTCTCCGCGCCGCAGCCGGCGGTGCCATGGGCGCCATGATCGTTGCTATGCAAAAAGGTATCGCCCGCGGTATCTTCTCCAATGAGGCAGGTCTTGGTAGTGCTCCAATCGCAGCAGCAGCTGCTCAGTCCAATGAACCGGTAAAGCAGGGTCTGATCTCCATGCTGGGAACTGTTATCGATACAGTTATCATCTGTACCATGACCGGACTTTCCATTGTCATCACCGGTACATGGGATATGGGGCTGGAAGGCGTTGCGGTTACCACAAAAGCATTCCAGATTGGTTTACCTTTCCCGGCAGAGATTTCTTCTTTTATCCTGATGGCGTGTCTGGTATTCTTTGCATTTACCACCATTCTCGGATGGGATTATTATAGTGAAAGATGTCTCGATTACCTGACCCACAATAATCAGAAGGCTGTCAAAATATATCGCTGGATATACATTGCCTGTGTATTTATCGGACCTTACATGACGGTTTCCGCTGTTTGGACCATCGCTGACATCTTTAACGGTCTGATGGCTCTCCCGAATCTGATTGCCCTTCTGGCATTAAATGGAGTCATTGTTGCTGAGACAAAAGCTTATTTTGATAAAATAAAGAAATAATTCAAGAATGCCTCGGTTGCAAAACAAACTTATTAGCACTCATTTAAAATGAGTGCTAATTTTTTCTTGACATTCTTTTTCCTTGGTATTAGTATAATACCAGATAAAGTGAATTCACTAGTATGATTCACTGAAATAATGAAAGGAGTTTTTAGAAATGGCAAAACAGGGAAGTTTATCAATTAACAGTGAAAATATTTTTCCAATTATTAAAAAATGGCTTTATTCTGACCACGATATTTTTATCCGTGAGTTGGTCAGCAACGGCTGCGATGCAGTGACTAAATTAAAAAAATTATCCGGCATGGGTGAGTTTGACGAACCAGAAGGAACCAAATATAGAGTAGATGTTATCGTTAGTCCGGAGGACAAAACCATCAAATTTATCGATAACGGTATCGGTATGACCGAAGCAGAAGTTGATGAATATATCAACCAGATCGCATTTTCCGGTGCGGAAGCCTTCCTGGCTCAGTACAAAGACAAGACTAATGAAGATCAGATTATCGGTCATTTCGGACTTGGTTTCTACTCCGCATTTATGGTTGCCGACAAAGTTACCATTGACACCCTCTCCTTCCAGGACGGCGCAGCTCCGGTTCACTGGGAATGTGACGGAGGAACCGAATTCTCCATGGAAGAAGGTGACCGCGAAGAGCGTGGTACCGAAATTACTCTTTACTTAAATGAAGACAGCTATGAATTTTCCAATGAATATCGTGCCCGTGAAGTTCTGGAAAAATACTGTTCCTTCATGCCGGTAGAAATTTATTTCACCAATGCGGATGCAGAAGAACCGGAAAAAGAAGAAATTCCGGATGTTGTAGATGTTGACACTGCGGACGATAACGAAGAAAAAACAGACGCAGAAACAACCGCTTCCGAAGACGAAGATGGAGACCATGAAGTAACCCTCGATGATGAGGATGACGAAGAAGAGGAAGAAGACAACTCTCCAAAACCAATCAATCAGATTCATCCACTCTGGACCAAACATCCAAATGAATGTACCGAAGAAGAATACAAAGAATTTTATCGCAATACCTTCCATGATTACAGAGAGCCTCTGTTCTGGATTCATTTGAATATGGATTATCCATTTAACCTGAAAGGTATCCTGTACTTCCCGAAAATCAATACCCAGTATGACACTATTGAGGGAACCATCAAGTTATATAACAACCAGGTATTTATCGCTGATAATATTAAGGAAGTAATTCCGGAATACCTGCTTCTGTTAAAGGGTTGCATCGACTGTCCGGATCTCCCTCTGAACGTTTCCAGAAGTGCCCTTCAGAATGATGGATTTGTAAAGAAAATTTCCAATTATATCACTAAGAAAGTGGCAGAAAAATTATCCGGTATGTGCAAGACAGACCGTGAAAATTATGAAAAATACTGGGATGACATCAGCCCATTTATCAAATTTGGCTGCATTCGTGATGAGAAGTTCAATGATAAGATGAAAGATTATATCATCTTCAAGAACATGGAAGGCAAATACATTTCTCTTCCGGAATATTTGGAAGCCGGCAAAGAGCATTACGAGAACACTGTCTTCTATATTACAGATGATGTGGCTCAGTCCCAGTATATTAATATGTTCAAAGAACAGGATATCGACGCGGTTTATCTGACCCACAATATCGATACCACCTTCATCACCCATCTGGAACAGCGAAATCCGGAAGTGAGATTCCTTCGAATCGACTCCGATCTGACAGAGAACTTCAAGGAAGAGCTCTCCGAAGAGGAAGGTAAAGAAACAACTGAAAAGCTTGCCGAGATTTTCAAAAAAGCAACCGGAAAAGAAGAGCTTATCTTGAAGGTTGAAAAACTGAAAAATGCTGATATTTCTTCCATGATCACGGTTTCCGAGCAGACCAGACGTATGGCAGAAATGATGAAAATGTACGGAATGAGCCAGAGCGAGACCGGTCTCGGTGTGCAGGGCGAAACCCTCGTACTCAACATCAATAACAATCTGGTTCAGTTTGTATTAAATAATCCGGACAACGAAAATACACCTTTGATCTGTAAACAGATCTACGATCTGGCTCAGCTGGCAAATCATCCGCTGAAACCGGAGGAAATGACAGAATTTGTGGCAAGATCCAATAAGATTCTTGAAATACTGGCGAAATAAACAGTCCTACCGTATGGCAGGGATTCATGCATTGCATAGAATCGCTGCCATATTTTTTCTAATATATATTTTTATTGCATCTCTTTTTTCTGTACTAAAGCTCACTTTTTCATTATACCCCATTTGTTTTTAATTTTATTATTATTTTTTTAACCATAGTATCATTTTATCACGTTGTA
>JALERO010000236.1 GCA_022764265.1 Eubacterium sp.
AGCGGATTCCCGGGAGATAACAGACGGAGAAAGGATAAAGGAGATTTATCCGCTGCTTTGTGATCTGTCCCTGGGAGAAGAGACGCAGCTGGGGGTTTTAGATGATGGGATGTCTTTGGAAGTGGAGATGGGAGAGGAGAAATACAACTATTATTTTGAAGGAAATATCCTTGTAATGGATAATGATATAAGATATGAAGTGAATAATATGGGACCGTTGGTGAAGTGTTTGAAAAGATAAAACGAGGAGGAATACATATGGATTTACTGGAAATTATGAGAACCAGAAGAAGTATCAGAAGTTATAAAAATGAGAGCGTATCAGAAGAAAATATTACTAAAATTCTGGAGGCAGGACTGCTTTCCGCATCAGGAAAGGCAATCCGACCATGGGAGTTTATTGTTGTAGAGGATAAAGATACTTTGCAGAAGCTTTCTGACTGTCGTGCCGGAGGCGTGAAGATGCTCCGCGAGGCAGCCTGTGCCATTGCTGTTGTGGGTGATAAAGAGGCATCTGATGTGTGGATCGAGGATTGCTCAGCGGTGATGTCCAATATGCACCTAATGGCTCATGCTCTGGGCCTTGGCAGCTGCTGGGTGCAGGGCAGACTGCGTAAAGCGGAAAGCGGAAGAGATACAGAAGCCTTTGTCAGAGAGATTCTGGGATATCCGGAACAGTATGGTTTGCAGGCTATCTTAACAATTGGTGTGCCGAATGAAGAAAAGGAAGGCTATGCTCTGGATAAGCTTCCAATGGAAAAAGTGCATCGAGAAAAGTTTTGATCAATTGAATCACTATTTTTTGAAGACTGCTCCTTTTTATACATGCATTACACAAAATCTGCAAATTTATATAATGTAATGCACAATATCATGCGTCTTTATGTTATAATAAATATATTTGTATTTTAAAGATTGGATGGAAACGCAGAATGGTGCAAAAGGAAAAAGATGCAAAATTATATATTAAAGGCGGCATGGTATTTCTTCTGTTTATGGCAATCGCGCTGTTTACCTTTTTTGGCTTCGTGCAGAGAGATGTGGACAAAAATGTGAAGAAGACGCTGAGAGACAACGTGGAAAGACAGGACCGTCATTTACAGACCATACTTGATTTTCAGTTTCAGCATCTTGAGACTGTGGCGGATACAGTGGCCCATGAAGAAGAATTGACTTCTGAAGAAAATATGAGAACAATTCGGGCATTGCAGGAAAATAGTGATTTTGAACGTGTTTCCATCATTGATGCAGAAGGAGATTCCCATTATGATGAGGGCAGTGTGAAAAATGTTACTCATAGAAGATATTTTAAGGAGGGAATTGCCGGTAATCGAACCCTGAGTGATCCTCTGGAAAGCAGTATTGACGGCCAGACCCGGGTGGTGATCGGAGTTCCAATCTATGAGAACGGAGATCGGGAGCAGAAGGTAATCGGAATCCTCGCTGCCTCCTATGATATGACCGCGCTGAGCAGGATGCTGTTTGAAGACATCTATGGCGGGAAAGGGATATCCATGATTCTGACAGGCAAGGGAGAAGTGATATCCTACGATTCCAGTAATACGGTTGCCGGAAGTGCTCTGGAGAGTATTGGAAAGAACCTGTTTGGAAAATATGAAGTGGAGATTCAGAATGATTCTGATGCCGGAAAAGTGGCAGATGATTTTAAGGAAGAAAAAAGCGGTTGTTCTGAATTGAATACCGGAAACAATGTCTGGTATATGGCATATGCGCCTCTTTCTTATAACGGCTGGATGGTATGCTACGCCATTCCGGCAAAAAGTGCGAGAAGCTCTTATCAATTTATCAATCAGTATGAGTTTGTCCTCTGTCTTGCATTGGTAGTCGCTGTTATGATTTTGATTATTTCGATTATGCTTAAAGTGAAACAGCGCCAGCAGGTGCTGATAGACTATGCCAATACGGATGCGCTGACGGGACTGTCCAATAAAGATAAAACAAAGTATGAGATAGAGCAGTGGCTGGACAAAAAAGAGGAACATCGGGGATTGCAGGTATTCATCATTATGGATATTGATTTCTTTAAAGAGATAAATGATACATGCGGGCATATCACCGGCGATCTGGTTTTACATAAATTCGGCAGTTTTGTGCAGGAGCAATTCCGGACTGGAGATGTGATGGGACGTATCGGTGGTGATGAATTTGTCGTCTTTATGAAAAATGTTGATTCGGAAAATACGATCAGGGCGAAGGTAACGGAATTTGCAGAAAAA
>JALERO010000250.1 GCA_022764265.1 Eubacterium sp.
AGAGATGCCTGGATGTTTGAACTGGAGTCGGTGAGACATTTTGGAGGAGATGTACTGCTGGAATATAAGAATGCCGGATTAACAAAGTAAAAGAGGATGAGAAATGTTTACTGGAATCATTGAAGAAGTTGGAGTGATCAAAAACATTAAAATGGGCGCAAAGTCAGCGGTGATCACGATTCAGGCAAAAACTGTGATGGAAGATATTCATCTGGGAGACAGTATCGCCATGAACGGAGTTTGTCTGACCGTGACATCTTTTGATAAAAACAGCTACAGCGTGGATGTGATGCATGAGACGTTGCGCCGCACGAATCTGGGAGAACTGAAAGGCGGAAGTCGTGTGAATCTGGAAAGAGCCATGGCTGCTGACGGGCGATTTGGCGGGCATATTGTGGCCGGTCATGTGGATGGCCCGGGAGTGATCACTTCCATGAAACAGGATGATAATGCTGTATGGATTACCATAGAGACAGATGCGTCAGTTTTAAAATATATTGTAGAAAAAGGATCCATCACTATTGATGGAATCAGTCTTACGGTGGCAGAAGTGGATAGCAGAAGTTTTGCAGTTTCGGTTATTCCACATACCGGGGTGCACACCACCCTTCTGGAGAAAAAACCGGGAGACACTGTTAATCTGGAAACTGATATGGTGGGCAAATATGTGGAGAAGCTGCTTGGTTACAAAGAACAGGAACAGAAGCCGAAATCCAATATCACCATGGAATTTCTGATGGAACACGGATTTTAAAAAATATTTCTGAGGGGTACGATCCCTTATGTGATTTGTAATTTAATTCAGTATAGACAAGGAGGATACACTAGATGAGCGAGTTTAAATTTAACGCAGTGGAAGAAGCGATTGCGGATTTCAAACTTGGAAAGATGGTAATTGTTGTCGATGATGGAGACGCAGAAAATGATGGAGCTCTGGTGGTTGCCGGAGAGCATGCGACTCCTGAAGCAGTGAATTTTATGCTGACTTACGGAAAAGGGCTTTTAACCATGCCGATTTCTGAAGATGTGGCAAAACAGATCGGCGTGGAAGAACTGATCTGGGAGAACAGAGAGCAGATTCCGGTGATGGGAACGGTATCCATCGACAGTGTCGAGGTAACAGTCGGCGTTTCTGCAGTAGATCGTTCCCAAACTATCATGAAAGCAGCATCTGCAGATGCGAAAGCTTCCGATTTCAAGAGACCGGGAAATATTTTCCCGAAAGTTGCACTGCAGGGCGGTGTGCTGAAGAGAACCGGTTTTACTGAAGCGTCCGTCGATCTGGCTGTGATGGCAGGATTTCGTCCGGTAGGACTTCGATGTGGCATTCTGGATGAGAATGGTTGTGTGGCAAAGACACCACAGCTTATAGAATTTGCCCGCAAACATGATATTAAGATTATTACTATTGCGGATATGATTCAGTACAGAAGAAATACAGAGACCTTTGTAAGCTGTGAAGCAGAAGCAGATTTCCCAACTCACTACGGACATTTCCGGATTTTCGGTTATGTCAATAAATTAAATGGAGAGCATCATGTGGCTATCGTAAAGGGAGACGTGGCAAACGGAGAGCCGGTTTTATGCCGTGTTCATTCTGAATGTCTGACCGGAGATGCACTGGGTTCCAGAAGATGTGACTGTGGTCAGCAGTATGCGGCAGCCATGACCATGATTGAGAAAGAAGGAAGAGGAATTCTTCTTTATATGCGTCAGGAAGGGCGTGGAATCGGTCTCATCAATAAACTGAAAGCATATCAGCTGCAGGATCAGGGTATGGATACGGTGGAAGCTAATCTGGCTCTGGGATTTCCGGATGACCTCAGAGATTACGGAATCGGTGCTCAGATTCTGGCAGATCTTGGCGTGAAGAAGCTTCGTCTTATGACCAACAATCCGGCAAAAGTAGTAGGACTTTCCGGTTACGGTATCGAGATCGTAGAGCGTGTGCCGATTGTCATTGAAGCAAATGAAGATGACATTTTCTACCTGAAGACCAAACAGGAGAAAATGGGACATTATACAAAATATTAATCAAAAAAATAAAATATCAGGAGGACATAAAAATGGGAGTAAATGTATTTGAAGGTAAAGTTGTAGGCGGCGAAGAGAAAATCGGTATTGTTTGTGCCAGATTTAATGAATTTATCGTTTCCAAATTATTAGGCGGAGCAATTGATGGATTGGTTCGTCATGGTGTAAAAGAAGAAAATATCGATGTGGCATGGGTTCCAGGTGCATTTGAGATTCCGTTAATCTGCGAGAAAATGGCAAAATCCGGTAAATATGATGCAGTAATCGCTCTGGGAACAGTGATTCGTGGAGCAACAAGCCATTACGATTATGTTTGTAATGAAGTATCCAAAGGAGTTGCTCAGGTTAGCCTTAATTCTGAAATCCCGGTATTATTCGGTATCGTTACGACAGAAAATATTGAGCAGGCAATTGAACGTGCCGGCACTAAAGCAGGTAATAAGGGATATGACTGTGCAGTATCTGCCATTGAGATGATCAATTTGATTAAAGAAATTGAAAAATAATCAGTTGAACTTTTGAGAACCATGTATTATACTGTGGTTTGAAACAAATAACTTCAACAAGTATGCAGTTGTCCAGAATGTTGGAACAATTGCGAAAATATAACATAACAGGAGGAATAACAATGGCAGCACAGGTTACAAAACAGACATTAATCGGTGAGATGCTTCAGCTCGACATGGGAATCGCAGCAATTTTAATGGCATCAGGAATGCATTGTGTGGGATGCCCATCATCCGCAATGGAAAGTCTGGAAGAAGCATGTATGGTTCATGGAATGGACGCAGACGATGTTCTTGCTAAGATTAATGAATATCTTGCAAACAAATAATAAGAAGATTTTTAAATATTAAAATCGTGCATCTCAAAGAGGATTCACTTCCACTGAGATGAAAAATGCCGCTGTGTGATATGGATCGGTAGCCAGATCGTATTCACACAGCGGCATTCTTTGTTATATAAGCTGACTGAGCATCTCCAGAGCATTTTCCCTGAAAATCTCACAATGATGTTCTTCGAAATAGGACAGAGTAGAATAAGAGGATGGAACCAGCGTTCCATAATCTGCTGCAATATGGCAGGCTCTCTTAAAAGTATCCGGATGTTCTTCGTCTCTAAACAGGAACAGATAATAGAGGTTGGAAGAGATATCCTTGTAAAGGCGGCTTTCTCCCTTATAAAATGGCTGAAGAAAACTGCTTAAAACAGTGATAGTATCCAGATTGGAGAAAGAGTAAATCTGTATGCGAGTCTTCTTATTAGAGGCCTCCTGCTGTTTGCGCAGAACTTCTTTTTTGGCCTGCGCGATCGCCTTGGTAAATGGTGCGATGAGATCTAAAGCACTGTCAATCGGAAGTTCACTGTCTAGTTCACTGTCTTCTGGGTCAGGAACCTCTCCAAAAGGCAGCGGCTTTTCGGAAGAATTGTCGGAGAAAGAGATAACGTCACTCTCGTAATCTTCCTCTTCCAGATCGTCAAAAGAATCCGGGGAGGCAAAAGAAAGATCATTCAGATCTTCCTCTTCTATGGCTGGATTGGAGAAACGGGAGAAACGGGTGTCCAGTTCCTCCGGATCTTCTACCTTTGTCACGACCAGAACCAGGCAGTCGCTGGAAATGGGGATGGCTTCTATCATAAGAGGAATATTTTCTGCGTCAAAATCCAGTTCAACAGATGCCTGCTGAATCATATCCCGGAACAGAGCCCGGGCTTTGGGAGAGCCGTAGGCCAGTTCGGACAGACGGAGTTCTCGTTTATCTAAATCAGACTTGCTTAAAGTACAGCGAATCTGATTATCATTTAATTTTTCTAATTTCATGCATTCACTTCCTTTTTCTGAATATCAGATATATCAATAAAAAGTACTGAAATATATCCGGATACGGAGATATCTGGAACCGCCTGAGGATACGGATTCTTCCAGATATGTGGTGTATATAGTATAAACATTATTCCTGAAACTGTAAAGTGTTAAAATAAGCCACAATAGAGATTAATTTTGTAAAAATAGTGGAAATTATTGTAAAAAATAATAAAATATAGTATGATTGTTTTGGGTTGAGATAAAGTGAATATAATAATAGGAAGCAGATGTATGGTAAGAGTATCCTTTGTTTACGAATAGAGATACTGCATGATTCCCATGGCGATGGCGAAAGCTGCTTTGTCCTGCATGGATGGATCCGTAATCATCTCAGCCTCCGAGGGATTCGACAGAAAGCAGACTTCTGCGATGACAGTAGGAATTGGATTATCTCTTAAGAGGTAATAGTCTGAATTGGCTTTGATCTTTCGCGTGTTTTCCTCGGCAGTCAGATGCACAGTCTGTGCCTGAATGAGAGATGCCAGAAGTTTTCCTTTCTGGTTTGAGGGATGATAAAAGACCTGTGCTCCATGTTGGGCAGGGTCGGGAAAACTGTTTTGATGGATGCTTACAGCACAGTCCGGCTTATTTTCTGTGATAAGCAGTTTTCTGTTTTTCAGATCACTGGCTTTTACGTTAGAGACACCGGCATCTTCCAGGCTGCAGTCTGTGTTTCTGGATAATATGACGTGGATACCATTTTGTTTCAGAATAGATTCGCATTTTAAAGCAATGGCAAGATTAATCTCTTTTTCTTTTACACCAGATGCGCTGACCTTACCGGGGTCATCTCCTCCGTGCCCGGCATCCAGAATCACCGTGAATTCATTGGAGGAATGGAAAATATCCGATGTCTGTGAGAAATAAAATAATCCATAGCTTACAGCAAGAACGAAGACTAGCACAGGAAGGATAAAAGAACGGGAGATATAAGGGGATGATTTCATGTCAGATCCTTTGGAAAAGGTTCTTTTATTTTATTATATAAATTTTTACAGCCATTCAGAACCATTCCGGATATGTCCAGGTCTGATTTTTGAACGTAGATTGCCTGCGAATTCGAAAAGGGAATTGTTTGCTATGCAGACCGAATCCGTCGCAAAGTCTCACGTGTGTTCGATTGAAAAAATGTTTTGTTAAATTGTTGGAAATCAGTGGGAAAAAGATATAATTTTTTGACTTTTTGCATAATGCATGATATATTATGAAAGTATGTATATTGGGGATCTTTGTTCTGGAATCTATGGTATAATGGAAACATCATATTTCAGAATATTTGTGCTTTATATTATAGAAGAAAGTGTAAGATACCAGAGGTGATCGCAATGGAAACAAAGATTGTAACAACAGATAATATTATAGAAGCGGGTGAGATTATCCGCAGAGGCGGATTAGTTGCTTTTCCGACAGAAACAGTATATGGACTTGGTGCCGATGCCATGAATGAAGAAGCGGCAGCGAAAATTTATGCTGCGAAGGGAAGGCCGTCAGATAACCCGTTGATCGTGCATATTTCAGATATAGAACAGGTTGATCTGGTTGCCCGGGACGTGTCAGAAGATGCGTGGAAGATAATGAATTATTTCTGGCCGGGTCCATTGACTGTTATTTTGAATAAAAGAGAAGAGGTTCCCCATGGAACCACGGGCGGATTGGATACCGTAGCTGTCCGTATGCCGTCCCACCCGGCAGCGAGAGCGCTGATTCGGGAGAGTGATCGGGTGATAGCAGCGCCAAGTGCCAATACCTCAGGAAGGCCAAGTCCAACAACGGCACAGCATGTCTGGGAAGATATGAAAGGGAAGATACCGATGATTATCGACGGTGGTGCAGTTGGAATCGGTATTGAATCGACTATAGTAGATATGACTGGAGAAGAGCCGATGATTCTTCGGCCGGGTTATATCACAAAGGCGATGCTGGAAGAGGTGCTCGGAACCGTGCAGGTGGATCCGGCAGTGTCCGGGCGCACCATGAAAAAGGATGTTGTGGCGAAGGCTCCGGGGATGAAGTATCGTCATTATGCACCGAAAGGCAAGCTTACTCTGGTAGAAGGACCGGAGGAGCAGGTGATAGATCAGATTAATCAGATGGCCTGGGAGAAGACCAGACAGGGTTATCGGGTCGGTGTGATTGCGACGGATGAGACGCTTTCCCGCTATTATGTTGGTGTGAGAAGGAGCATCGGAAGTCGAAAGAATTCGGACACAATTGCAACACATTTATACAGTATTCTCAGATTCTGCGATGAGTTTGAGCTGGATTATATTTACTCAGAAAGTTTTTTTGAAGACGGATTGGGTAATGCGATCATGAATCGCATGTTGAAAGCTGCAGGCTATCATTTGATTTCTTTGTAGGAGGTGTTGGTTTGGCTCAATGTAAGATTATCATTGTTGGAGAGAATAATCTTTGCAGAAGTTTTATGGGAGAGGCAATTTTACGGGGATTGCTTCAGAAAAAGGCAGTGTCGGATATCGAAGTGATTTCCAGAGGACTGGTTGTTCTTTTTTCAGAACCGGTTTCTCCGATTGCAGCAGCACTTCTCCGAGAGCATGGATATGTAATTGAAGAATTTCGTTCTTCTCAACTGACGCAGGAAGAACTGGATTCAGCAGACCTGGTTCTCACCATGACAGGCGAACAGACAGAAAGAATTAGGACAGATTTTGATACGCAGACAACCTGTATGTCTATTGGTACTTTTATTGATATGGAGGAAGAGATTCCGGTAATTACCGAAGATACCAGAGAATCCTATGAGAACTGTTTTACTGTTTTGGAACAATTGATGGAAGCAGTTGCAGATCGCGTGATTGGAGAACTGCTGCCGATGCAATAAGCTGGGAGACGTTTTCATGGGAAGAAAGAAAGATCACAGTGCTCTTCGGATGCTGGCACTGATCAGTCAGCTCGGAATATGTATGATGACGCCCACGTTTTTTTGTGTATTTGTGGGACAGTATTTCAGTTACAAGTTTCATCAGGAATTGATATTTCCATTTTTTGTGCTCCTGGGTATGATGGCGGGATTTCGTTCCTGTTATACCGTGATCACGAGATTTGTCAATTTAAAAGGTGAAAAAAAAGATTCTTTTGAATCATATGTGATGAATGAGAACAATGATATTACAGACAAAAAGAAAGAGGAATCAAACCTTTATGAAATGGATAAACTGGATTCAGGAAGCAAATGAAACTCTTCTTGATCTGATTTTCGGATGTCTGGCATATAGCATATTGCTGGAAGTAGTTGGACTGCTGCTAGTTCCCAATAAGGGGAGTTATTCGGCAGGGCTTTTTCTGGGCACTGCAGTTGCGATTGGTTTGGGAATCAGTATGGCCAGAGGGCTTGAAAAATGTCTGGTCATGGAGGAAAGCAAAGCGCGCAAATCCATGACGATGCGCAGTATGATGCGTTTGTTAGTTATGCTGGTGGCGGCATTGGCTGGAATGAAGTGGAAAGCAATCAGTTTTCCGGGAGTGATCATCGGGATCCTTGGTCTTAAGATTTCAGCTCATTTGCATATGTACACCAATTTATATATAACTAAAAAAATACGGAGGAAAGGAAGGTGAAAGTATGGGATGCGGATTAGCCGGTGGAGTTGCGGCTCCGATGTTGTTAAACAGCAGTAATGATGTGGATTTCTTTATTCACAGTTATTATGAATTTCAATTGTTCGGTCAGACCCTGTCCATCAACACGACAATGGTGTCTACCGTGATCATCTGTATCGTGCTTCTGGCACTGGTTATTTTTGCCAGACATGAGATCATGAAAGATTATGATGAGCCGAATGCAGTGCAGAATGCGGTTGAGATGATCGTGGAGATGCTGGATAAGATGGTAGTGGGCATTATGGGTTCCAACGCTAAAAAGTACATGAATTATGTTGAAGTGCTGATTGCATTTATTTTCCTGTCAAATATTTCAGGACTTTTTGGACTGCGGGCACCGACAGCTGATTTTGGAACAACATTTGCATTGGCATTGATCACCTTTGTGATGATTGAATATGCTTGGGTGAAGAATAAGGGAATCCGTTTTGTAAAGGATCTGTTTGAACCGTTCCCAATCTTTTTCCCGGTAAATGTTATCAGTGAGTTTGCTACGCCGGTTTCCATGTCACTGCGTCTTTTCGGAAACGTGTTGGCAGGAACGATCATGATGGGATTGTGGTATGGCTTGCTTCCGTGGTTTGTGAAAATAGGAGTTCCGGCATTTTTGCATGTCTATTTTGACTTGTTCTCCGGAGCAATTCAGGCTTATGTATTTGCCATGCTTACCATGACATTTATCGCTGACAGGTATAATTAATTTATCTGAAAAATTCGTTACTATCCGAAACAATCATTATAATTTAAGGAGGAATTTATTATGACAGGAATTACAAACGAAGGTTTAATTTTGGCATGCTCAGCAATTGGTGCCGGTCTTGCAGTTATCGCCGGTATCGGACCTGGTGTAGGTCAGGGTATCGCAGCCGGCTACGGTGCATCTGCCGTAGGACGTAACCCGGGTGCAAAGGGAGATATCATGTCCACCATGCTTTTAGGACAGGCCGTTGCCGAGACAACCGGTCTTTATGGTCTGGTTATTGCCCTGATTTTGCTTTACGCAAATCCTTTATTCGGAAAATTATAAGACAGGATGCCCTTGGGCTGATCGAAAGGAGGTCATAGAGTGTTATTAGAAGCACTGGTGTATGATAACAGAATATTCGGTCTGGACCCACAGCTTCTTTTTCAGGTTGTCTTTCAGGCAATAGCCATCTTCATTCTGTTTACAGCGGCAAGCTATCTTCTTCTTGACCCGGTCAGAAAAATCTTGAATGATCGAAAAGAACGAGTGATGAAGGATCAGAGAGAAGCATCACAGAACAAAGAAGAAGCGGTTCGTATGAAGGACGAATATGATGGTAAGTTAAAAGAAATCGACAAAGTGGCAGAGCAGATTTTGAGCGATTCCAGAAAGAAAGCATTGCAGCGGGAGAATGAGATCATCGCGGAAGCAAAAGAAGAGGCGGCCCGCATCATTGCCAATGCACAGCAGGAAGCAGAGCTCGAGAAGAAGCGTGTGAAAGATGAAGTGAAGCAGGAGATGATTTCCATTGCGGCACTGATGTCTGAAAAAATTGTTGCGGCATCGATTGATACAGAGAAACAGAATGCTTTGATTGAGCAGACTTTGGAAGAGATGGGTGAGAATACATGGCAAAACTAGTAAGCAGTACTTACGGGGATGCTTTGTTTGAGCTTGCGTTAGAAGAGAACCGGCTTGAAGCCATGTATGAAGAGATTGCAGCAGCCAGAGATGTCTTTCTTCAGAATGATGAACTGTTTAAGCTGCTGAATCATCCGAAGATCGTGAAGGATGAGAAGATTGCCTTCATTGAGAATGTATTTCAGGGCCGTGTGTCCGATGAGGTGATGGGGTTTTTTCACATCATTGTGACAAAGGACCGGTACAATGACATGATTGCGATTTTTGACTATTTCCTTCATAAAGTAAAAGAGTATAAGGGAATAGGAACCGCTCACGTTACTTCGGCCATCGCCCTTTCAGAAGAACAGAAGGCGGCTGTGGAGAAACGGCTGTTGGAGACTACCAGATACCATTCCTTTGATATGGATTACAAAGTGGATCCGTCGATTCTCGGAGGATTGATCATAAGAATTGAAGACCGTGTGGTGGACAGCAGTTTAAAGACTCAGCTTGACAAGCTCACGAAGCAGTTATCAAAGATTCAGTTATCATAAACAATAGTATTTCAATTGTGAAGTAAATAAAAAATAAACTCAGCAGAAAGAAGGTGCATTAGGTTTTGGTGAACTTAAGACCGGAAGAAATCAGTTCTGTGATTAAAGAACAGATTAAGAATTATACGGCAAAACTGGAAACCAGCGATGTGGGAACCGTCATTCAGGTGGCGGACGGTATTGCTCGTATTCATGGTCTGGAAAATGCAATGCAGGGTGAACTTCTTGAATTTCCTGGCGAGGTATACGGTATGGTCATGAACCTGGAAGAGGATAATGTGGGTGCCGTTTTACTGGGAGACCAGAAAAATATCAGTGAGGGAGATACTGTTAAGACAACGGGACGTGTTATTGAGGTTCCTGTAGGGGATGCGCTTACCGGACGTGTTGTCAATGCATTGGGCCAGCCGATAGATGGAAAAGGACCGATTGAAACCAGTAAAAGCCGCCCGATCGAGCGTGTGGCTCACGGCGTAATTGATCGTCAGCCGGTAGATACACCGGTACAGACCGGTATCAAGGCAATCGACTCCATGGTTCCGATCGGAAGAGGACAGCGTGAGCTGATCATCGGAGACCGTCAGACAGGTAAGACGGCCATCGCAGTGGATACAATCATCAACCAGAAGGGTCAGAACATGCATTGTATCTATGTTGCCATCGGACAGAAGGCTTCTACCGTAGCCAACATTGTAAAAACGTTAACCGAGTACGGAGCAATGGAATATACCACAGTTGTGGCTTCCACAGCCAGTGAGCTGGCTCCGCTTCAGTATATTGCCCCTTATGCGGGCTGTGCCATCGGTGAAGAATGGATGGAGAACGGCGAGGATGTTCTGGTAATCTACGATGACCTGAGCAAACATGCAACGGCATACCGTACCCTGTCCCTGCTTCTTCGTAGACCGCCGGGACGTGAGGCTTATCCTGGAGATGTATTCTATCTTCACTCCAGATTGCTGGAGCGAGCATCCCGTCTGTCAGAAGAACTGGGTGGAGGTTCTCTTACTGCCATCCCGATCATTGAGACTCAGGCCGGGGACGTATCTGCTTACATTCCGACCAACGTCATTTCCATCACCGATGGACAGATTTATCTGGAAACAGAGATGTTCAATGCCGGATTCCGTCCTGCTATCAATGCCGGACTTTCCGTATCCCGTGTAGGTGGATCCGCACAGATTAAGGCCATGAAGAAGATTGCAGGTCCGATTCGTACCGAGCTTGCTCAGTACCGCGAGCTGGCAGCATTCGCACAGTTCGGTTCCGAGCTGGATGATGATACAAAAGAAAGGCTGGCACAGGGCGAGAGAATTCGAGAGATTTTAAAACAGCCTCAGTACCGTCCGCTGCCTGTAGAAAAACAGGTTATCACCATCTATGCGGTGACCAGAAAGTATCTTCTGGATATCCCGGTGGAGCGAGTTCTCGAATTTGAAGACGGACTTCTGGAATTCATCGATACGAAATATCCGGAGATTTATTCTGCAATCCGTGATACAAAAGAAATCAGCACGGAGACAGATGCTCTGATTCAGAAGGCAATCGCAGAATTCAAAGCTCAGTTTTAAGGGTGGTGAAGCAGTATGGCATCAATGAGAGATATTAAACGGCGGAAAGAAAGTATTCAGAGTACGCAGCAGATTACCAAAGCCATGAAACTGGTTTCTACCGTAAAACTTCAGCGGGCCAAGACGAGGGCGGAGAGCTCCAAACCGTACTTTGAGAAAATGTACGAGACGGTGCAGTCCATTCTCGCCAAATCTGGCAATATCGATCATCCATATCTGGTACCGAACGGTTCTGACAGAAAGGCTGTCATTGTTGTGACCTCCAACCGTGGTCTGGCTGGCGGTTACAATAACAATGTGGTGAAATTAATCACCGACAGTGATCTGCCAAAGGAACAGATTGATATTTACGGACTTGGAAAAAAGGGTGTGGAGACCCTGTCCCGCAGAGGATATCATATTGAAGCTGATGATTCCGACATCATGAATGAACCATTATTTTCCGATGCGGTAGCCATCGGCAAGAAGGTTCTGGATGCCTATGCGGCAGGAGAGGTTGGAGAAATCTATCTCGCCTACACGGTATTTAAGAACACGGTGGTTCATATTCCGAAGCTTGTGAAGCTCCTCCCTGTGGAGGTGGAAACGACTGCTCCGGAAGAGCCGGAGACAAAGGAAGCTCCGATGAACTACGAGCCGGAAGCAGAGGAATCTCTGGATATGATCATCCCGAAATATATTAACAGTACCATTTATGGTGCTTTCATCGAGGCTGTGGCCAGTGAAAATGGTGCCAGGATGCAGGCAATGGATGCCGCAACCAGCAACGCAGACGAGATGATTTCCACTCTGGCTCTGGCCTATAACCGGGCAAGGCAGGGTGCGATCACGCAGGAATTAACCGAGATTATTTCAGGTGCGGAAGCCCTGAATTAACATTTCAGAAGGAGTAAAGAG
>JALERO010000260.1 GCA_022764265.1 Eubacterium sp.
GGGCCATGAGGTCACACCGGAATTTTATCTGTCCTGTTATGATATGGGAAGAAGTGATTTCTTCACAAGTGAAGACATTGTAAGTAAAGATCAGGTGGAACAGAATTTTACAGACTGTGTATTTGCCAATACCTGGATGAAAGATCATGATGAAAAATATGGCATTCACTACTGCGAGATGATCGATCCGGCCATTGCAGAAGGATATGATGAGAACTTTGAATGTATTCATGATAAACATTTCTTTAAAGATGGATGCTGCCATTTCCTCTTTAAGAAAAAAGAAGATTAACATTTCAGTAGGTGAATACAGTTAGCTCTTGATTTTTAAAATTAAGATGTATACAATACTGGTAATTGTTTAACATTTACTGTGGAAGGAGATGTGAATATGTTGCCAGAACAATTATTAAAAGAAGCGCAAAACTATCAGGAAAAAATACAAGAAGAGCGTAGATATCTTCACAGGCATCCGGAGACCGGTTTTGGATTGACGGAGACAAAAGCTTTTGTGAAAAAAGAATTGCAGGATATGGGCTATGAGCCGATTGAATGCGGAAAGGCCGGTCTGGTGGCCCTTGCGGGAGGAAAAAAAGAAGGAAAAGTATTCATGATCCGCGGAGATATGGATGCCCTCCCTATCGAAGAGAAAGCAGAAGTGGATTTCGCTTCCACCAACGGAAATATGCATGCCTGTGGTCATGACATGCACACTGCTATGATGCTGGGAGCTGCCCGTCTTCTGAAAGACCATGAGGATGAAATTTCCGGAACGGTTAAGCTGATGTTCCAGCCGGCAGAGGAAATATTTGAAGGCTCCCATGATATGATTGAGGCAGGACTTCTCGAGAATCCCCATGTGGATGCGGCACTGATGATTCACGTCATGGCTGGAATGCCATTCCCGGCAGGCACTGTTGTGGTATCCTCACCGGGTGTCAGTGCGCCGGCAGCGGATATTTTTGAAATTAAAGTAAAAGGAAAGGGATGTCATGGTTCCATGCCGAATACAGGTATAGATCCCCTCAATGCAGCCGCACATATTTTACTGGCTCTTCAGGAGATTAATACAAGAGAACTGGGAATCAGTGACAGGGCAGTGCTTACCATCGGAAAGATGGAGGCCGGTTCGGCACCCAATGTCATTCCGGATGTGGTAACCATGGGTGGAAGCATCCGTACCTTTGATGAGAAAACCAGAGCCTTCATTAAAAAACGTCTTGTTGAGATTGCAGAGGGAGTTGCCAAAACATTCCGGGCAGAGGCAGAGGTGGCTTTTACCAGTGGATGTCCGGTGTTGACTAATGATAAAGAGTTATCCCTTGCCTGTGAGAAATATGCCAAAGAACTGCTGGAGCCGGGAAAAGCATTTTCCGTGGCAGAATTAAACGCCATGGCGCCGGCGGATGATTCTTCCTCAAAGAGTGCCGGCTCCGAAGACTTTGCCTATGTCAGCCAGGAAGTCCCGTCCATTATGCTTGCATTAGCAGCAGGTCAGCCGCAAAAAGGATATATATATCCGCAGCATCATCCGATGGTACGGTTTGATGAAGAAGTTTTATCGGTGGGAAGTGCAGTGTATGCCTTTATGGCTCTTCGCTGGCTGGAAGAGCACAGGTAAACTTTCCGCGGGGGTGTACAAATTAGAGAACAATCTTTGGAGAAAGTCGCATGATATGCAGACTGTATTCCGGAGATTGTTCTTTTTTTGAAAATAATCTAAGCAGAGCTGCAATGCGCCAGAGGTTCAACATTTCAGATGGGGATTGTCGACCGCTGAAATTAGTTAATTACCCATCGCTTAGCGCTCTGCGCGTTTGAAGCGGGGGAATCCTTCTGAAATGTTGAATAATTATTAAAAAAGGCGTATAATCATGTACAATATGAATATAAAAAGTCATGAACTGATAAAAAATATATAGTATTTTGAAGTTTGCAGAATAATAAAGACAAATGATGGAGAAAAAGATGTCAGATTTTTTGATTTATATTGGTATGTATGCCAGATTATTTTTTGTTTCCTTTTCTTCTACTGTGATGATGTTTATTGTAACCAGAACAATCTTTCCGCAGAAAAGATCAGGGAGCTATTTTTTTATTTACTGGGGGTATCGTTTTTTTGTGCAGGAAATCCTCATCACAACGATTATGGGTAACTATTTCAGAAACGAATTGTGGTTTCAATTATTTTACAGTGTTGTGACATTAGTGGGTTGCTTTCTTGCCTTTTTTGTATTTTGGTATGT
>JALERO010000005.1 GCA_022764265.1 Eubacterium sp.
TCCAGATCATCACAGAGGTCAGTTTTGGTCAGCACCACCACCGGTGTTGCTCCACTTTCCCAGGCGATGGATAAATATCTTTCCAGCCGTCGCAGATTATAGTCTTTATTCAAAGCCATGCACAAAAATACTGTGTCGATATTGGCGGCAACCACCTGTTCTGTCCGACTGGTTCCCGCTGCTTTCCTAAGAAAAACACTCTTTCTGGCCAGCACCACATGAATCACCGCGAATTCATTGTCATGAATATCATCAATATGATCGACCAGAACATAATACCCAACTGCCGGATAATCGGATATGCTTTCCACACTATAGCGAAACTTCCCGGAAACCCGAGCAAGCGCTTCTCCTTTTCCGGTAATCAGACGATAGCAATCCGTTTCTTGAGATAAGATTCTGCCAATGCTGTATCCCGGATACTTCGCTGTCACTCTATTGATCTCTTCCTCATTCATTCCTCAGAACTCATTTCCAATACTTTTCATTATGACTTCCTTTCTCGTTAGCGCAAATAAACGACCGTTTACTACAATTATAGTAAACGGTCGTTCACGTGTCAAGTTCATATATGTTTTTGTATGATCTCCGGCTCTGTCAAATGAATATAATGGGTACTGTGTTTCAATTTTATAAATATTCCTTCATCGCCTCTGCCACAGATGCCTCACAGGATCGCATGGCAAGAATGGTTTTCTCAAAGAGCTCATTTAATTCCCAGCCCAGACGTTCCGCACCTTTGGTAATCACGTCTCTGGAGCATCCTGCCGCGAATCTTTTATCTTTGAATTTTTTTTTCAGGCTTTTGACTTCCATATCCATCACACTTTTTGACGGACGCATCAAAGCGGCTGACCAGATCAGTCCCGTTAATTCATCTGCTGCAAAAAGTACCTTTTCCATCTCTTCTTCTGGCTCCACATTACAACAGATCTCATATCCATGAGAGCAGACGGAATGGATCATATCATCTCCGACCCCGCCTTCTTTCAGAAGCTCTGGTGCCTTTAAACAATGCTGCTCGGGATAGAGCTCAAAATCAATATCGTGGAGCAATCCGGTGATACCCCAGTATTCCTCTTCCTCTGCATATCCCAGTTCCTTTGCATACCAGCGCATCACACCTTCTACGGTTAACGCATGCTGAATATGAAAGGGTTCCTTATTATATTGTTTTAACAGCTCTAATGCCTGTTCTCTTGTAAGATTACTTGTTCTCATCGGTTTGGCCTCCTTATATAATAACTACTTTTTCTGACAGTACAAAGGTCACCCGCAGCCTGGATCTGCACCTGCTGAGTCTCTTCGTAAATAAAACAGTGGTCCAGGCTACACACAAAATGTGTGCTGCTTCGAACGGATGACTATTTTTATTATATCATAAGAAAGGCATCTGGCAATGTATTTGTTTATGAATATTGTCTGATTAACTCTCTTTCCACGGCACTACCACATAATTTCCGTTGGTGTTATTGGCAATCTTTCCTATCCATTTCATTTCACCTTCTGCACGGGCTCTTAAGAATGGGTCTGTGGTGTCTGCGGCTTTGAGGCTGGCATTGATCACCCACCATTTATTGGATATCTCTGCCCGGTTCAGATCCTCCTCCAGTCGATGAGCTTCATAATACGGGGTTGCCTCCGGCAAGGTCACAATGACAACCTCTGTCTCTTCTTGATTTCTCAGTCTTGGAAGAAGTTTTTTGACCGATTCCGGAATATCTGCATTGGAATGCTGCATTTCTCTCGCATAGCTCTCCGTGGAATTCAAAAGCAAAAGCGTATGACCGGTAGGAGCGGTATCGATGACAACTACCCGTTCTTCCGCTTTCTCCACAATCTCCGCAAAGGCACGGAAAACGGCGATCTCCTGGGTACATGGAGAACGAAGATCTTCTTTGATATAGTCCAGATCTTCTTCACTGATTCCGCCTGCTATGGACTTGGCAATGACCTCATCCTGATATTTTTTCAGTTCCTCTTTTTCATCAATGTTACTTATTTCAATATCATAGTTTTCCAATCCGTTTTTTCTCATATGTCCTGCCGGGTCTGTTGTGGTGAGGTGAACTTTTTTCCCTCTTTCGGCAAGTCCTTTTGCAATCTCAATGGCAACTGTTGTCTTGCCTACTCCTCCTTTTCCCATGGCAAAGATTACTTTTTTCTCTTTTTGGTGTAATTCGTCAATTAATACATCTAATTTCGGGAAATCCATTTTCTGCGAGAATAATCCGGTCTCCGGCAGCACATCATCATAAAGCATGCGACGGATATTTTTAATTCCGCTCACATTATAGGAGCGAAGAGGTACCGTATATACCGGCATATTTTTGAGGGCTTCCGGCATATTTTCCACAGCCTTCTGCTGTCTGTCATAGAAACTTTTTGCAATCTTATCATTTGGATTTACCTTTTCCAGAATTCCATTGATAATCAGCTTTTGATTATTTACACCGATATCGGATAATTCTGCTGAAGCCCTTGCAGCTTCCATAAGAGGGGCAGGCTCCGGTCTGCTCACCAAAATCAAGGTGGTCATCGTTCCATCGGAAAGCGTTTTTACGGCCTTGGCATACATTTCCTTTTTATCACCCAGACCTGCCAGCTGTCCCAGGCAAGATGCTCCATGGGTACTCTCATCAATAAAATTATCCCAAGCGGACGGAAGCTGCAACATTCGTAGGGTGTGACCGGTTGGTGCTGTGTCAAAGATAATATAATCGTATTTCTGGTTAATCTCGTCATCAGTAATAAAATGAGAAAATTCATTGAAGGATGCAATCTCTACCGTACAGGAACCCGATAACTGTTCTTCCATATTGGCGATCACGGATTCCGGCAGCTTTCCGCGATAGGGTCCCACCACGGATTCTCTGTATTCCGCTGCAGCTTCTTCCGGATTTAGATTGGCCACTGTAAGATTTGGAATCTCTTCAATTGGAACTCCTTTATTATTCAGTTCTTTTTCGAATACATCCTGAAGATTCGAAGCCGGATCTGTGCTGATCAAAAAAACCTTTTTACCATGATCCGCAAGATACACTGCTGTTGCGCAGGCTGTAGATGTTTTACCGACACCGCCTTTTCCTGTATAAAATAGATATTTGGTCAATTCTGCTGTTTCAGGTCTAAATTTCGGATACATTTTTATCTTTCCTTTAAATGATTTGCTTATCAAATGATTACATATTCATATATAATTCGTAAAATTAATCCGATATCCTGGGATATCGGTTAATTTTCCTATATAGAATTATTTTGTCTGACCTTCCTTTTTCTTTAAAAAGCGTCGTTCCAGAAGAAGATCTGAAATACATTCACATGGAATATTCTCTGTAATATATTCACTGTACTTTTTCTCATCTTCCTGAATAATCTCTTCTTCCGAAAGTCGAACCATAATTTCTCTGATAAATGGATTCTGGTTGATAAATTCTTCATTAATCCGATAATAAGAGAATTTATTCTCCTTCCAGTTGATGAGCAATCCAATGTTTGTCATGTTCTTCAGATGCCTCGACAGATTTGACTGGTTAATCTCCGTGATGTATTCAATCTCACACACACACATCTCACGTTTGTTCAAGAGGTTCAGTACTCTTAATCTGTTAATGTCGGATAATGTTTTCAAAATACTGGCTATCATATCACACCTCATTCACAACTTCTTCCTATGTTTTTACATATCAAGAATACATTCCGGCTTACCATTTGTCAATTTTCGAGAATCAAGTACCGTGTTGCAAATTAACCACAACAACAGCCGCTATCATCTCCTCCACAGCATCCACCTGATACTTTAGAAAGTTCTTCTTTTACCATGATGGTAACCAGCTCTTCCTCTGTGGTTCCGGTCCATTCCAACAATTCTTCATTGGAAGGATATCCGCCTTTTTTCACTACCTTACCATCGACAAGGGTAACTGGAAGTGCATCCACACCTTCGTTCATTAATACTTGGTTAACTGCTTTATTATCCACATAAATCTGTGGCTCTTCCGAGAGATTATGTCTCTTGATATCTTTCCCTGCCTTCTGTAAATTGCTGATGATCGTTGCCATTCTCAGTAATTCAGGATCAACTCCGGGTCCGCATACTCCCGTTGAACAACACATTGCCGGATCAAATATTTCTACTTTACTCATAATCTGTTCCTACCTTTCCATTCATAGCACAGGACATAATCATCCTAAATCATTAAAGCATAAAACCATCCATCTTTCATTTGATTTTATATTCATATGATATGCTATTCATGCAAATTTGTCAATAACAAATTACGGTAACTGTTCAGAACCAACCTCGAAAACACTGCTTGACTCTGAACAGTTACAAATTATGAAATAATACTTTTTAATACCCGAATAACTTCATCCAGATCAATCGGCTTGGAAATAAAACCATTCATTCCACACGCTTCGGCTGCCCTGCGATCGTCATCAAAAGCGTTGGCTGTCATAGCAATGATCGGAATTGCAGCCTGCTCTTTATTTCTCAGTTTTCGGATACGCCGTGTGGCTTCATAGCCATCCATCACAGGCATCTGAATATCCATGAGAACCAGATCATATTCGCCCGGTTTGGAAACAGATATTTTCTCTAATGCTTCTGCACCATCCTCTACCGCATCAATATGGAAACCATAGTCACTAAGAATCTCAATCGCAATCTCTCTATTCAGTTCGTTATCCTCTGCCAATAACAAGCGTTTTCCTTTAAATTCATCGATTTCGCCAGTCGGAGAGGCAATATCCTCTTTTTTGTCCGCTTGCTGACCCAGCGCAGTCTGTAAAGACTCCCTAAGATCCGACATAAACATCGGTTTGGAGCAGAATGCATTCACACCGGCTTCTCTTGCCTCCACTTCAATATCATCCCATTCATAGGCGGTGAGAATGATAATCGGTGTCTCGTCTCCCATACTTCGGATTCGACGGGTAACTTCAATGCCGTTCATATCGGGCAGTCGCCAGTCAATAATATATGCATGGAACGGATCGTTCATCTCCATGGACTGTCTGGCACGAAGCACTGCCTCTTTGCCAAACATCGTCCATTCCGAACGCATGCCGACCTGTACAAGCATTTTTGTAACACTGTCACAGGTATTGAAATCGTCATCCGCTACCAGGGCCTTCAGTCCTTCCAGTTCCTTGATGACCTTCTCACTTCTTTGTCCGGACTGCAGGCGGAGGGTCAGACGAATCACAAATTCGGTTCCTTTTCCCTGTTCTGTATGTACGTCGATCGTGCCACCCATCATATCTATGATGTTTTTAGATATAGACATTCCCAGACCGGTCCCCTGTATTTTGCTGACAGTTGATGTACTCTCCCTCTCAAAAGGCTCAAAAATTCGCTGTGCAAATTCCTGACTCATGCCAATACCGGTATCTTTTACCCGAATTTCATACAAGCCTTTTCCTTCCGGCGCATTGTGAAGCTGTGCTATGCGAACCGATACGGTGCCTCCGGGCGCCGTGAATTTGATCGCATTGGAGAGCAAATTGAGTAACACCTGATTCAGACGGGTCCTATCACAATATACATCTTCATCGGTCACATCAATAACATCCATATACAGTTCAAGCTGTTTTGCATGAATCTGTCCGCCAACGATCGTCTTGATATCATGGAGCATATCGGATAGGTTTGCTTCTGTCTCTTCCAGATTAATCTTACCACTCTCGATACGGCTCATATCTAAAATATCATTGATCAGGCTGAGCAAATGATTACTTGAGGACAGGATTTTGGCTAAATATTCCCTCACCTTATCCGGATTATCCGCATTCGTCATGGCGAGAGTAGAAAATCCGATTACCGCATTCATCGGCGTACGGATATCATGGGACATGTTGGAAAGGAACGTGCTTTTTGACTTGCTGGCAACCTCTGCGGCATGCAGTGCATCTTCTGCAGCAATCTTTAATTGATTCAGTTCCTTATTGGTCTTCTGCTCCATAATGATCATCTGTCTGCTTCGCTGAACATTGATAAAACTGAGCACAGCCACCACCAACATGACAGCCACTACAGAGATAAAAATAACTAACATGCGGAAGGTTGAATTCATCATATCCATGGTGCTGATGGCAACATAATCGGCCGGAATCAGCAGCATCAATGTCATATCGTACTCTTTCAGAGAGCCCAGACAATAGTAATACTCTGTCTCATTAAGAATAATATTCGCTGCCACAACCCCATCTTCATCCAGTTTCTTTTTAATCTCATCAAATTCCTGTCCCTGAAGATATTCTGCTTCCGACAGTGCCTTAAACACATTTCTTACGCCGATAATATCCGAATTATTGGAATCAAAATAAGCTAAAACACCATTGTCCTTGATAATATAGGTTGCCGCTTTTCCTCCATAGGTTTCTGAGGTATAGTACTTTTTCAGGGTATTAATATCCTGAAGCAGCACAATATGCGTAAAAATGTTTCCATCTCCACTGATCTGGATAGGGTGCTCCAATTTCTGGCAAAATGCCAGGAAAGTTCCATTCACATTGCTGGTATCGGAAACAAAGGTTCTTCTGACTTCTCCTCCGGAAAGTCTGGAAATATCATCCCAGATTCCGGCGGATCCGTCATCAAGATACGTTTCTCCCATCGTATCCAAAAACATCAGTCGACAATCATACAAATCAGTACAATACTGGTTTTCCAATTCGGAAATAACTGCAAGCAGCTGTTTTTCATCAGAAAACTGCCGGCCATCGATTGCATTTTCGACACCGGCAAGCAGATTCCAGTGGTTCTCCAGACCGGTTTCCAGATTAGCCTGAATCTGGACAACCATTTCCTCCAGCTGGGAAGAGCGTTCTTCCACTGTCTGCTTGATCATATAGGAACGAATATATACAATTCCTATTCCGAGTACAGCAATCAACAAAAGTGCACACAGCAGGGGTATGATATAATTTTTTCTATTTTGTTTATTTAACATATGAGCTACCTCTTATCCTTTCCCGCGCTGTGTGCAATTACATTTCATTATTTAATAATAATATAATCGGATGGTTTTGACAACTGTCCTTTCTCTTCTACGAGGCGTTTTTGAATATATTCATTACAGCTTGGAATCTTGGAATCAAATTCTTCACATCCGATTTCTTCCATGATAACCGGAATATACCAGTCACGATCACTGTAAATCATAACCGAGTATTGTGCCGCTTTATCCATCGGTTCACCGTCCACCGTTAATCCGTTCAAAGTATAACCGGTATCGGTTTTGGTAATATCCATCTCGAATCCACTGGAAACATAAAGAGTACTGTCATTGCAAACCGCTCCACGGTTCCCCTTCAAAGCTAAAGTGGATTCTACCAATTTGTATACCTGTTCACCGGTCAGCTGGGTGATAACCGGATAGCCGCCATCATTTTTCGCGATATATCCCACATCTTTCTCGGTATAATCGCCTTCGTAAATATCGTTGCTGATGTAGCTGGACTGTGCAAACGCAAGATCCACACCTGCCTCTTCACGGAGTGTGTTACAAACTGCGGATGCTGCCTGATTGCCGTGCTCTGCGGTAAATTCGTTGGAATAGCCCTGATCAATATGGGCCACCACTGCATTTTCCTCGTCTTCTTTCTGCATCTCGGCATTGAAAGCATCAAAGGCATCTTTCGGAGTTTCACACTCTCCGTTCAGGATTTTCTGTACCACAGTTTGGGAAATGCTGAACATATCGTTGGAGGCAAGACGGATATACATTTTGTTTTCTTCAATATATGGTTTTAAGTTCTCCAGCTCAGGCAACAGTTCCAGCGTCACATTTTTATTATATGGTACCATATTTTTACCATAAGAGATATGGGTTTGTCCATCCTGACCAAGCATCGCTTCCATGATATCGAGAATCAGTTCTTCTCTTTCCGGATCTTCCATTGCCTTTTTGCTGGCAGCCACCTGGAAGGCAGGGTAAGTTAAGAACCAGTTATCCTTTTCGGTATCGCCAAAATATGGAAAGAGAAGCACCTCATCGTCTCCTCTGCCCTTGAATGTGATAATATCGGCGCCTGTTCCGCGATACATTGCCGCTTTTCCTTCGGTGAAAAGGTCTTTCGGGTCACGATTGACCATCTCTGCATCTTCTTTGCCCAGACCGACATGATCTTTCATATCATAGAATTTCTCAAAAACAGGCATCCAAACTTCTTCGGAAAGCTGATTAACTGCTCCACTCTCGTATTTCTGTCTCCATTCACGACCTTCCATCGTCTGAAGCTGTGCAATGGAAAAGCCCTGCAGTGTCTCCATACAGGTGTAATCCGATGCAAAGTCAGAAACAAATCCCCGGATTCCTTTTGCCTCAAACGCCTCACAGGCTGCAATAAAGGAATCATAGTCCGTCGGTACCTCAATCTGGTATTCATCAAACATGGTCTTGTTAATAATAAGGCTGTCCACCTCCGCACAGGCAGGGAGCCAATTCACGGTACCATCGTCATAGGTGTAATTTTCCAGATAGGTTCCGTAATAGGTTGACGCCAGTTCGGTATCTCCCAGGTCATAGAGCATATCTTTCAAAAGTACTGCATCTTTCAGAGAGAAACGGCGTACCGTCATAATGTCCGGAAGGTCATCATGATCATTCAGATAACGGTAGTAGTCGGTTGAGTTCGTTGCAAGGGTAAATTCAAATTCCACATCCGGGAACGTATCGCACAGGAATTGAGAATAGTTTTCCTGCATCTGATTTCCCCAAAGAGCGATGGAGACTTTTTCTTTCTTCTCCGTGTTTTTTTCCGGCTGTGCACTGCCGGCATCCTGTCCGCCGCATCCCACCAGCAGAGATGCTGCCAGAATGAGTGCCAGGATTAAACTTGTCATTTTTTTCATGCTGCTTCTCCTTTTCATTTATTTTTATTTATTTGGCAACCTTTAATAATTCTTCGTATTCGGCAATCGGCATAGGTTTGGCATAATAGTAGCCTTGAATATAATCACAGCCAAACGCACGAAGTCGCTCCAACTGCTCCAGGGTTTCCACACCTTCTGCTACAACACGAAGTCCAAGTCCGTGGGACATGTCGATAATATATCTTAAAATACTTTGTTCCATCGGTTTTTTCATCTCATTTCGAATGAACATCATATCCAGCTTCAAAATATCCATCCTCATTTGATTCAACATGTTTAATGAGGAATATCCACTGCCGAAGTCATCCATCTCAATGATAAATCCCTGATCACGTAATCGATTCACCGTATGGATAATCCTGGATGGATCTTCTGCATAAGCACTTTCTGTGATCTCCAGATGTAATTCAGATGGGTGAATACCATATTCCTTTGTAAGTTCCACAAGCACTTTTTCCAAATCAAGCTGGTATACATCTGCCCTGGATACATTCACAGAAACCGGAAGAGACGGATACCCCTTTTTCTTCCACTCTCGAATCTTTGCACATACCTGTCGCCAGATATTCTGATCCAGATTCGGAATAAATCCATTTTTTTCGAACAGAGGGATAAACTCTCCGGGTGACATAAACCCCCACTCCGGATGAATCCATCGTACCAACGCCTCCGCTCCTGCCATACAATCCTTTTTCAAGTCATATTTTGGTTGAAGATAAACAATAAATTGCCCTTCCACCAAAGCAGTATCCATAATATCTGTAATCGCTTTTTCTCTCAGCAGCTTTTCTCGGAGCGTATCATCATAAAATGCAACATGTTGATTGTATTTTCCCTTAATACTGTCCGCTGCCAGAAGTGCCCGGTCGCACATCTGATCTACAGGTACGGTACGATCCGTAATCTCATACACGCCCCATTTCAGAATCACATTTTTCAATTTCTCCGGACGGTTTTCGACAGCATCCGTAAAATAGAATTCTAACTCCTTTTCCTCCCAATTTTTTTCTGCCAAAACCATAAACCGATCAGCTCCGTAACGCCCGGAAATGCTATCATTTCCAACTGTCTTTATAATATCTCTCGCACCCTCCTGCAGGAGAAGATCTCCTGCTCTTCTCCCGAAGGCATCATTATAAAGTTTGAAATTCTCAACATTCGTGCTGATAATACAATATTCCTTCTCCGGATTCTCCTCCAGTTTCTCACGTACTTTTCGATAAAAGAACTCCTTGCTGTACAATCCGGTAAGCTGATCGTACTGGAACTGATTAATGAGTGCAGCCGTCTCCCGAAACTTTATCAGGCTGGCCGCCCTATGGAGGATGACGCGGGGACGATAGGGCTTTGGCACAAAGTCGGTTGCCCCGTGAGACAGGGCGGAGATTTCATCTTCCTCACTGTCCCCCTGAGTCATGACAATAACAGGAATCAGTGATAACTCTCCCTCTTCCTTTAACCGATCAAGAAAGGTATATCCGTCCATGACCGGCATCATCACATCCAGAAGTATCAGGGATATGTTCTCCTTATATTCTTTCAAAATGTCCAATGCCACCTGACCGTTCTCCGCTTCGAGAACATCGTATTCATCTTCTAAAATATCATGTAAAATGGCGCGATTCAGTTCGTTATCTTCTACAATTAAAATATGTTTCTTGAGTTTCATTATCTTCTCTCTTACAAAATATTTTCTAAGGTATTCATCAAATCTTTTATATTAATCGGTTTTGCAACAAATCCATTCATTCCTGCTTCGAATGCTTTTTTCCTGTCCTCATCAAAAGCATTGGCAGTCATTGCGATAATCGGAATGTTCGCTTTTTTATTGTCATTCAATGTTCTGATTTCTCTTGTAGCTGTGTATCCGTCCATCTTCGGCATTTGAATGTCCATCAGGATCACATCATAACGATCCGAAGAAACACAGGACATTTTGTCTACTGCTGCAATACCATCTTCTACTACATCCACAATAAATCCCGCACTGTCAAGAATCTCTGCTGCAATTTCCTGATTCAGCTCATTGTCTTCCACTAAAAGTATCTTTTTCCCTCTGAAATCCACTTCTTTTGCTGCTTCTTTTTTTACAGCCTTTGTGCGGATCGGTCTGGTAAGTACCTCCCTCAACTCTGACATAAACAATGGCTTCGATACGAACGCCGTCACACCCGCCTCTCTTGCCTCGTCCTCGATATCGGACCAATCATAGGCCGTCAGGATAATGATCGGTGTGCTGTCTCCTATCACCTTTCTGATTCGGCGAACCGTCTCTATTCCATTCATGTCCGGCATCAGCCAGTCAATAATATAGGCCTTAAATTCATCGCCCTCTTCATAAGCTTCCTTTGCCCGGATAATGGATTCCTTCCCGGAAACTGTCCAATCTGCCCGCATTCCAATCTGTCTAAGCATTTTACTGACACTCATGCAGGTATCCGTATCATCATCTACCACTAATGCCCGCGCTCCCTGCAGCTCCGGAATCGGTTCGTATTTCACCACATTATCAGACAGCTTACAGTCGAGCACAACGATGAACTCTGTCCCTTTTCCTTCTTCACTCTTTACGGCAATGGTACCGCCCATCATATCCACAATATTTTTGGTAATAGACATGCCGAGACCGGTTCCCTGAATTCCGCTGACCGTTGAGGTCCGTTCTCTTGAAAAAGATTCAAAAATATGTTTGCGGAATTCTTCTGACATACCAATTCCGTTATCCTTAATCCGAAATTCATAGGTGGCGTACCCGCTTAATTTGCACGGTTTTTCTGAAACTCTTATGCTGATCGTCCCTCCGACCGGAGTGAATTTGATCGCATTGCTCACGATATTTAACAGAATCTGATTCAGTCGCAGCTTATCCGTGATGATATCTTCATTAAAAATATCCTGTGTATCTATAAACAGATCCTGCTGTTTTGATGAAATATTTGACTGAATGATTGTTCTGAGATCGTGAAGCACATCCGGAAGATGCACCTCTTTCTCCTCAATTTTCACCTGGCCGCTCTCAATGCGGCTCATATCCAGCACGTCATTAATCAGACTGAGCAGATGATTACTTGATGTGGAAATCTTATTCAGGTAATCTCTGGTAACCTCCGCATTGTCCAGATGGGCAGCTGCCAAAGCTGTAAATCCAATAATCGCATTCATAGGGGTACGAATATCATGAGACATATTATTCAGGAAAGCCGTTTTCGCCCGATTGGCATGCTCTGCAGCGGCAAGGGCATCCATCAAAGCCTTCCTCTGTTCAACCTTGGCCCGCTCTTCTTCATCCACATTCAAAAAAGCAAATGCAATTCTTGATGCTTCTTCCTCTTTCTTTGCAAATTTAATCAACACCAGCTCCAGCCACTGGTAATCTCCATTCCTTCCGGTATGTAAAAAACGAAAAGTATATCTTTTCTTATCCCGAAGTAGTTCTCTTAAATAATCCTCATCTGCAAACCGGAGTAATTCATCCTGATAATCCGGATGCGAGTAGGCTGTGACCAATTCTCGAAATCGGATGAAATATTTTTCGGAATCACCCTCATCAATCTGAAGACTATCATTGTAATCTGTTCCGTCCGGATTATACCTGGAATATTCTTTTGCATCGAGATTGATAAAATAGAGCGTAGAATATTGACTTGCCAGCCCTTCAATTTTCCGTATATCTTCTTCCAGAATCTTTCTATGCTCGACATCTCTGGTATGAAGTTCTTCCAATTTCGTGTGATCAAGAACATAAGTAATCGCCAAAAGATCATCGTTTGTCAGGTCACGATACATCACAATGTGCTGTTCTGCCAGCATCGGTTTTCCAAAAGAATCTCTTGTCCTGTAACAATGGAAAATGTGATCTTCTCCCCGATCAAAACATTCCTTCAGATGACTTCTGTCAAAAAAGGAAAAGTAATCCGCCTGTTGTTCCGGGCTCAACTGATTCCCCCAATATTGAATAACATCCCAATATTTACAATCTTCCGGAAAACCGATCGCCTCGTTGATGCTGTATTCCACATCATCGATTACCTGATACATGGTTCCCGGAACAAGATTCTTTGTGACGTTAATATTGTAGTAAGCGCCTGCACTTGCGGAAAGTGCATGTTCCATGATTTTTATTTTGTTCTTATAGGTTTCCAGTTGCTTCTCTAATTCCGTTATTTCCACAATAGCAACCTCCTGTTTATTTCTTCAATCAACTTCTTCTCTATGGTTGAAACAAAAAATGACACTATTATATTTTGTACTCTTCGTTCGAGAAAACAGACTTCCACTCATAATGATGTATATTATTACAAATTATACCACATTATCATTACAAAAAACAACAAATTTTAATTTATTTCTTAAAAATGTATCGTGTAATGTAAAATGTCATTTATTCTCTTTTGTCATTAAAAATTACATTATTCTAAAAAAGTTTTTCGTTAAAAAACATAAAATAAATGTTACAATATAATTGATTGAACAATCACACACAAAAGATAAAGGAGAACAAAAAATGATTCAGGAAATTTCACTCAAAGGAAAGACCGCATTGATTACCGGCGGTGCCACCGGAATTGGGTTTGCTATCGCCGAGCAGATGTATGATGCCGGAGCAAATATTGTGATTGCGGGCAGGCGAGAAGGAAAATTAAAGGAAGCAGCTGCAAAGCTGGGCGACCGATGCAGCTGGTATGTGTTTGATGTGACAGAAACGGATAAACACGAAGCTTTTATTCAGAAATTAGAAGAAAAAGCACCGATTGATATTCTGGTTAACAATGCCGGAATCAATATCAAAAAAGATTATTTTGATTTTACAGCTGAGGAGTTTGACACGATTATTGCCACCCAGGCAAAGGCGCCTTTTATGTTATCCCAGGCAGTTGCAAAACATATGAAGGAACGAAAAAGCGGATGTATTATTTTCATCTCATCTCTGGCTTCCATCCTGGGCATGCATCAGATTCAGGCCTATACCGTCTGCAAAAGTGGTATGAGGGGACTGGCAAGAAGCCTTGCAAGGGATCTCGGTCCATATGGAATCCGTGTGAACAGTCTGAATCCGGGATTTGTTTATACGGATATGCTGAAAAATACAAATCTAAAAACTCCGGAGCGGTTAAAAGAAATTGAATACCGGACACCGTTGCGAGGATTCACCCAGGAAAAAGATCTCGGCATGGCTGCAGCATTTCTGGCATCCGATGCCGCCCGATTTATCAACGGCATTGATCTGGTCGTAGACGGCGGAATCAGCAGTTCGTTTCTGATTTAAAAAATAATCTTTATCAAATGAAATAGGGCTATTCGATTCATCCATTCTCATCGAATCTCCCTATTTTTTTGCTTCTTTTATAATTCAATAATCATTACTTTTTCCCAAGGCGATATTGATAATCCGGAATATTATTCAATCCATCATCCAGAATTTTATTTCCCAAATATTGAAAACTGCCATCGTCCGCAAACTTCATGGTCAGTTCATGGGTAATCACGGCATCATTGCACACTACGGTATCACAGACTGCCTCCACGGTTAATGTAATCGTACCGTCTTCATTTTCTTTCACATCAGTCACCTCCGGCAAAGAAGTTCCGAAAAAAGTAGGCGCATAATTTAAGCATCCCAGTCCTTCCCAAACATAAGTCTGGTTCTCTTCATCAAACACCGCATATTCCCGTATCATCTCTTTCGTAATCGGAAGATACTCCATGAGCAGACCTTCAAACTCTTCCTTCGGTATTCCATTTGGATAATTATCAGAATAAAACTTCTCCTGATATTTCAATGCATATAAGTATTCAAACATCCCGTTATAGTCCAGTTCTTCCAGGTGACCGCTATCCCAGTTTGAACACAAAACATTATTCCCCTGATAGCCCAAGGGAAGTACACATTTTTCAGATAATTCACGACATTCTTTACTTAACGGTTTTATTCTAATCAGACAACTCCCGTCAACGATTTCTGATACTTCCGGAGGTTCCGGAACACATAAAATATAACCGAACCATCCTTTTTCGGTATATTCCCACTCTTTCATTCTGGTATAAGAAACAGAACTAACGACAGGTTCCTCATCATCATTCCAGGTTCCCCTTGCCGATAATAAATACATATCTGTTCCATCATAGCTATATTTTAATCTTCCAATGCCACCATCTTCATAAATCTCGTACAATATAACCTCTCCAGCATTCCCTTGTTTCGCATCTGATAGAAATCTTTCCATCTTCTGATAGTTGTCCATGGCGGAATAGGGATCGGAACCTATGACCGGGTAACCATTTGTTTTGATAACATTTTTCATTTGAAGCATTATACTTTTCTCAATAACAGCATTCAAGGCGGTACCCTTATCTGCGTTCCTGTAGATGTCACGGATTTGTTCCATGACTCCTATACAATCTTCGATTGCTTCCTCTTTCACCGGCTCTTCAACCGGAAGATCATACCCTTTCTCATAGATTTCCGAATTCTTATGTTCATTTTCAGTTTGAAGAACCGTAGCCTTCGTGCTACTTTCCTTTTGCTCATTCTCATTTCTACAGGAACATAGAAATACAACAATGACTGCTATAGCAATAATATACTTCTGCAATTTAAGATTACTCATTGATACCCCTTCTTTTGTCTTTACTTTACAAAACGATATGTATTACCAAAATACTACACTTGTAGTAATTAAAAGTCAAGGATATTTTTTCATTGGATAAAATCATCCAAAGTGCCATCAACCGCCACACGGCTTCCATCGTTCTTTTTCACAAAAGATACCCGGGCTTCCAGATATTGTGCCAAGCCTTCCGACCATCCTCGTCTTCGTGTCGGAAGACGAGCACATGATCGTGCCGATAATCCACCAACAAGACGGAGTAATACACATCCCCCAATCCCTGGATGATCGCTTCTCTTTCCTGCATCTGAGCCGATAGCAACGCATTTCCCTCATATTCTTCTGTGACATCCGCACTGTACAGGAGAATCCGACTACCCACACCGCTGTGATCACGAAAATGGGTCCAGGTGCATCGCAACCAGACTCCGTTTTTGATATGATAATCCTGACTGATTCGCTTATTTTCTTTTAAATGTTCTTCCAGATAGGACACGTCTGCCAATTGCAGACCATTTTCAGACTCTTCCATAATGAAAGTCTTCATCCAGGAAAAAAAGAAGTCCGAATAGGAATGACGTGCATTCATCCATTGTTGTGTTACTCATAACAATTCTTCCCCTCTTGTTCCGCTTTCTCCAACAAAAACTATTACTGATATTAATATCATACTCCCGAAAAAAAGAAAGTAATAATAATCAGATTGGACAGTAAAGAGAGAAACTAATCTCCACTTTTGCTCCGCCGGTTTTTTTCGAATTTGTGAGTAATATTCTTCCACCATGGTTCTCGGCGATTGATTTGGCAGAAAATAGTCCGATGCCATAATGCACGCCGCCGCTTCTGCTTGTATCATCCATAAAAAACTGTTCTGTTCCGTGCAGCAGTGCTTCTTTTGTAAAACCACAGCCGGTATCTTCCACAGTAAATGTTAACTCTCCCCCCTGCTCTTCGACAGAAATCGTTATGATTTCGCCGTTTGGGGTATGTTCTGCCGCATTCTTAATAATATTCATAACAGCCCTCACCACCTGGTGGTAAACAATCGTTACGGTCTCGCTGAGGTAATGTTCTTCCCAGTTCATTTTCAGATAAAAAACCTCTGCCAGTCCGGATGTTTGTTTCCTGATGTCACCAAGCAGGTCATCTATCCTTATTTTCTCAAATCGATATTGATAACCATCTGCGGACTTTGTGACTTCTATTATTGTCTGTACATAGTTTTGTATCTGCAAGGCACTGCTTGTTATATAATCAATATATTTCTCCTGTTCCTTTGTCATTTCCATTTCAGAAAGAAGCTCTGCATTTCCTCTTATGACAGTCAGTGGAGTTTTTATGTCATGGGCCAATGCAGACATTTGTCTGTTTTTTTCCTGTTCTGTCTTCCATTGCCGTTCCAGAGAATCCTTCAATGCATTTCTCATCTCATCTATGGATGACAGGCAATCGTCAATCTCTTGCACGCCGGAATAAGATACCTCATATTCAAGATCCTGATTCTTGATTTTCTCTACTGCATTCATGACCGGTTTCATTTTTCGCTTCATCTTTTTGCCAAAGCTTACAGATAGCAACAAGATCATTATCATTCCACTCAGAATCACCAGAATCGTTATCAATTTCTGCGGTTCTATAAAATGTTCCCTGAGAAAGGCAGACTGGTACTGCGGTGTCAGGCTGTACTGCAGCACAACATATTCGTCCGAACGCAGAATCACCTTATAAAAATAGTCTCCCGATGCGGTTCCGTGATTCGCAACGTTCCACGCAATTCCCACCGAATCCTCCGACATATTTCCACGGAGTACCTCTCCGTCCGCAGAAAAAACAACATACCGGCAAAGAACCGGTATGATATCCTCCGTCACTTCATCCGAATTTTGAATAATATCATAGGATTCATTGATCTTTCTTTCTGCGTAATTCGCCGGATAAAGACCGCCTGCGTTCACAAGAATATTGAATAGAAGAACGGTA
>JALERO010000015.1 GCA_022764265.1 Eubacterium sp.
ACCTCCATTTTCAGGAAAGTATTATGTGATAGAAGAAAAATAGAATAAATTAATTTCAGAAGCTTAAAAATCGAGACTTATGGATTTCATCTGTAAGTTTCGATTTTTTTAAAATGTAAAAATTCACAATGTTGAGGATCTCTGGAAAAATAAATATAATAGATATATCAATTCAACGTATGGAAAGATAACGAAAAAGAAAAAAGGAGGAAAAAGATGAAAAGATGGAAAAACATGGCTGCATTCTTTCTGGCATTGGCATTAGTGGCGAATATGCTCTTTGCTGGTAAGATCGTGGCAGAAGCAGATGAAATGGAAGAAGGAGACGGAGACGATAATCGAGTTGTCAGTATTTGTGATAATTCAATCGGTATTTTAGGTGAAGGAGATACAATATTATCTTCTGCCCCAAAAATTACTTTAAACGAAGTGAATAATGTGCAGACATTGAAAGTAAAAGTAGGTGTGAAGAATGATATGGAAGAAGTATATACTTTGTCAAATCGTTCTTATGCACAGTGGACAATTTATGATAAAGATCATTATTTAATGCAGACGGTAAAAGCACCGTTGACATTTGTAGAACTAGACTCTGGTGAAACAGGTATACCTGTTGGTAAGTCAAGAAATGCTTATTTCACTCTAACCCTTGATTCAGGAACGATTTCCGGAGAAGCGGAATTGAATGAGATGGTTTTATATGGTCAAGGAAAGAATCCGGATTATACTTATCAAACATACTATGGTATAGGTTTTGTGGAGAATACATTGTCAGGGTATTTCAGCAGAGTAGATGACGAAGGGGATTTTGGGGTAGAATTAGAAGATATTTTATGTAATAACCCATTGAATTTTACAGTAGAGAATTTAAATTCTGATCAAGTAGCTCCGGTTATCACTGATCTTAAAAGAGTAGAGACAGATGAAGGATTAACAGATGAAAATTATACACTTTTTACCGGAGAGGATGCTGAGTTTTCCATCAGTTATAATGATGAACGTTCGGATATTGATTCCATTAAAATGACTTTTGTCGATGAGAATTTAAATTATGAAATGACAGAATATTGTGATGTAGATCCTTATGTGAATGGTGAGACCTATGGTAAAGAAGGAGAGAATAAAGTAATTCAAATTACTTTTGATAGTTGTTATAAAACTCTGACTGGTAAGTTTACTTTGTCCAGTATAGAAATTTCCGATATATGGGGTAACACCAGATTATATTCAGATAAATATCCGGGAGGAGAGCAAATCAAAACATTTGGAGATGATGATATGGCATCGATATTATCTGCAGATGCTGATTCACCAGAAGAAATGTGGAAGTCATGGAAAGCGGCCTGTTCCTTTGAAAGAATTCTTTGCACAGATGGTGTTGAAATAACCGGAGTCACATTGGATCCTTCTTTATATCGCAATGTAGTGGCTCCGGGTACACAAATAAATGCTAAAGTCACTGTAAAAAATAATAGTGAAGAAGAATATACAATTAATTCTGCTTACATCAGCTGGTGTGGTCCTACGGAAGACGAAGAATATATAGAGACATCATTGGAAGAGTTATCAATAGTTGTTGAAGCAGGAAAAAGCAAAGTCATACAAATTCCTGTTCAGATTGAGAAAAATGTTCTTAACGGAAAACGAACATTGCTTAGTATTACTCTTTGTACTTCTGAATATGATAATCTATATGCAGAAACAGATGATTCAGGAAATCTGTATTCATTTTGGAATAATAATCTTACAAACAGCTTCCTACATGATGCAGATTTCACCGTTGGAACTCCTGCGGTAGCACCGGTAAATCCTTCTGGAAATACACAGAATCTTACATCAAATACGAGAGGAAACATCAATTCCGGTACACCTGCAGAAGTTATTAACCGTAAACTGAAAGGAACCAAGATTACCAGTCTGAAAGCAGCTAAGAAAAAAGTAGTGGTGAAATGGAAGAAGCAGACAAAAAAGACAAAAGGATACCAGCTCCAATATTCTACTGACAAGAAGTTTCAAACAGGTGTCAAAGCGAAGACAATCAACGGAAATAAAAAGACTTCAACTACTCTGAAGGGATTGAAATCGAAAAAAACATATTATGTGAGAATCAGAACCTGGCAGAAGACCTCTACTGGAAAGGCTTATTCCACCTGGTCCAAAGTGAAGAAAGTAAAAGTGAAATAAATGATTGGTTTTTTATTTAATCTGTTTAGGAGATAATATGGGAAAAAAACAATGGTTGATACTGTTTTTGATGATAGCCTCTGCAATATTCTTTTGGAATGTAAATTGTTATGCCGCAGAAGAATCAGAAAAAGATGATATATCCTACACTTTTAATTCAGAGACAGATACATTGAGTATACATGGAAGTGGAGAGATGACAGAAACTCCATGGTTGACAGATACTGCTTTTAAATCATATAGGAAAAATGTTAAAAATATTATAATAGAAGAAGGTATTACTTCAATCTGTAGTAAAGCATGTGGATTTGATCATATTCTTTCGAATTTAACTTCAGATATAGAATATTTGCCTATTTCTGTTCAAATTCCATCAACGGTGATATCAATTGATCAGGACGCATTTGGAAGCAGGATCAGTGAAATAAATGTATCAGATAATAATACAATTTATTCTTCTGTTGATGGCGTGTTATTTGATAAGAATCAGACGACTCTTTTAAAATTTCCATCATATAATAAAAATTATATTTATGATGTGCCAGAGGGAGTTGAGACTATCAAAACAGGGGCAATAGAAGTATTTTATATGATGAAAAAAAAGGGCAATACTGCAGCTTATATGACTATGCAGTCTAATTTATGTCATGTATATATACCAGCCTCTGTAACAAAGATTGAAAGTCAGGCGATTACAAAAACAGTAAATTGGAATGGAAATAGGGTCGACGCACGATTTAGTAAATTAAAAGTGTTTTTTTTAGGTAATGTTCCGGAATTTGTTGGAGAAGGGTATATGTTAGATGATAACAGGGAAGAGTATGATTCTCCTTCTGATTGGAAATCGATTTATGCGGTATACAGTAATGGAAACAATACTTGGATTTCTGATGCATATAAAAATGTTGCAGAAGATGTAGAAGTTGGAACCCCATATAATGCGAAACAGGATGGATGGTGTGTGGGTAATTATGCACGGTATTTTGGCTCAAATGATTACAAGCTTAATCCCCAGATATACCATGATGTATATAAGAATTTGTTTTTCACCGGAATGGGAAAACAAATTATCTCAGCATTAGCTCCATACTCGGGAAATTGTTTTGGATTAGCCGCAACCTCTGCGTTGAACTTCGAGGGGTATCTTAATTTAAATAAGTATTTTCACAATCTTCCGGGTAGTTTGGCGGACTATGGATATAATTCCATCTTAACAAATGATGAAGGTAAAAAATATTATTCTTTACAAGGAAATGCAGAGGCGATAAATTGGGTTGAGCGAATGATGGTTTCCCAATTTTCTACTGCATTATCAAAAATGGAAATATATAATTCAGATTTGGATAAATTGATTACAAATCTTCAAGAAGGAGTTTCTTTTCCGATTCTTGTAAATATGGAATACTATTTGGGTGGACATACAGTTGTTATTGATAATAGGTATAAACCGGCTGATGCCAGTGAGAGTTTGGGAGAAGGTTGGTATGAGATTCCAATTTATGATCCAAATGTGCCTAATATTAATAAATTGGGAGAGGATGCGACAAACGATTATAAATATTATTCAGCACTTTTAGTAAACCCAGAAAAAGATTTGTGGAAGTATGGTGTTCTTAACGAAGAAGGAAAATATATTGGATGGGAATCAATGAAAGCTCACACTTTGGTTCATGACAATATAAAATTTTATCAACTTGGGAGTGAATTGACAGCATCGAAATTACAAATCCAAAGTACTTATTCAACTATATTTGGAACAACGGCAGGTAGTTTTTCTGTAAAAGAAGATGGGGAATCAATTATTACTATTAATGATAAGGAATTGAAGTATTTAAAAGAAACGTATGACTATCAGCCTTTTTTTGGAGAAAATGAAAAAGCAAATACCTATTGCCAACTTTCTGTAAGAAGTGGGGAAATATCATTCGAGACAGGAAGTGGAACGACAATCATTGGAGACAGTAAGGCGAATAAAATTTCTGTAATTTCAAGTGATGCAAATGTTGAGGTGTCATTGAATACTTCAACTCAGAAGATGGAGATTAAATCGAAAGAAGATGCTGAAGTATCAATAAAATTGATTGAGAATGCGGCAAATCAAGATGAAATTCTCGTTAATGCGAACGTGTCGAAGGGAAAATACTTTATCATTTCTTTGGAACAGGGAAAAATAATAGCAGAAGGTTCAGAAAATGTGCTGGTGACAACAGAATATGCTGATGGTAGTGTAGAAAAGGTTGTCTGTGTGGAGAAGAAAAATATATCACAAAATAATCAAAGTATAAAAGGGACATCGGTAACAGGTATTGCAAAACAGAAAACGATATTAAAAGTCAACCCAACAACGAAAAAGATAAAATATTCTCGTGTTAAGAAAAAGAAGCAATCCTTTAATTTAAATATTTCAACAAATAGTAATGGAAGATTTATCTGTAAAAAAATAAAAGGTTCTTCAAAAATAAAAGTCTCGAAAAACGGAAAAGTTAGTGTAAGTAAAAAAATAAAAAGGGGGACTTATAAAGTAACAATTCAAATTTCCGCTTTTGAAACTTCGAAATATGAGGCACTTCAAAAAAAATTTGTATTAAAAATACGAATTAAGTAACGTTTATCGTCACATCAAACTCGGGAGTACTCGGATATTCTTCAATGTTACAAAAGGAGGATAATGTTATGAAAATAACAAAAATGATTTCATGTTGCTCAATATTTGCTATTTTATTGGCTGCTGCTTTTTTTATCTTTTCGGATTCGGTGGAAGCATACACAGAAGGTTATTATAATTATACTGTGTATACGGATGGAACAGCAGGTATAAAGCAATATACTGGAGATGAGGTTAATTGTGTGATTCCAGAAAAACTGGGAGGTCATACCGTAACAGTTATTGAATTTGCAGCATTTGAAAAAAAAGAGTTTATGCAGACGGTTAAGATCCCATCTACAGTAAAGAGGATAGAGAGCCAGGCATTTAAGAAAAGTACTGTTTTAAAAAGTCTTACAATTCCGGATTCGGTAACAGAGATTGAATCTTACATATGCCAAAATTGTACAGGTTTAGAATCTGTTGTAATTGGAAATGGAGTGAAAGAAATACCTAACGGAGCATTTGGCTCGTGTACAAGTTTAAAAAATGTTACACTTCCTTATGGATTGGAAATTATTAAAGGAGATACTGGCCTTTATGGTGCATTTTATAATTGTACTTCTTTAACTACTATAAATATTCCTTCAACAGTGACCACAATTGAAGAGGTGGCATTTAATAAGTCGGGGTTAATTACTCTATCTATTCCAGATAATGTAATATCATTGGAATATGGATCTTTTAAGGATTGTTCATCTTTGAAGAGTGTTACGATTGGATCAGGTTTGAAGAAAATTTCAAGAGCATGTTTTACAGGATGTACTTCATTAGAAACTGTGACTATTAAAGGGAATACTCTTGAAACGATTGGTGAAGATGCATTTTACGGTTGTTCAACTCTGACTGAGATTACAATACCTTCCAGTTTGGATAAGATTGAATCTTACGCTTTTTATAAATGTAGTTCACTTAAATTATTAGAATTGAATGAAGGACTAGGTAAAATCGGACAATATGCGTTTGCTTATTCTAAGATATCGGATATTACTATTCCTTCAACTGTGACAATAATTGGAGATAGAATATTCGATAATTGTACTTCTTTAGAGACAATAAAATTACTTGCAAATGTTGTTGATGACACCAATAACAGTAGTGTAATTATAGGAGTGCCAGGCAATAAACCGGTAGTATATTGCTATGAAAATAGCCAGTATCTTACTAAGCTGAGAAGCAATGCTTCTGGTTATACTGTTGAGACCATGAATGCTGTTGTTGCTTCTTCGATATCATTAAATCCGACAAAACTTGAAATAAATGCAGGTGATAGAGCGATAATATCCTATGTATTGTCACCTTTTAATTCTACGGATTCCGTAGAGTTTATTTCAAGTAATACAAGCATTGCCAAGGTCAATCAACATGGTATTGTAACAGGTGTGGCAAGGGGAAGTGTGTTGATTACTGCCAGAACGAATACGGGAGTTATTGCTCAGATATCGGTTGTAGTTTATGAGCATCCAAAGACATTATCTTTTTCTTTAAGTTCTAAATCTTTAAAAGTTGGTGAAATAGCGTCCCTTCCAGCTAAAGTGGATTCAGGAAATAGAACAGATGTACCTGTTACATATACAAGTTCAAATTCTGATGTTGCAAAAGTTGATGCTAATGGAAATGTGCGGGCAATTGCGCCTGGTACGGCAGTCATTACGGCGAGTGTATATAATGGATTAAAGGCAACCATAAAAATTACGGTTACTTATGGTGCGGTAAAAAATGTATCATTTTCTGTAACAAAAAAGACGATGGCCGTGAAACAGCAAACTACGATGAAAGCATTAGTTGACAATGGTGTTAGAAAAGATGTGATAATCAGATACCAATCTAGCAATACATCGGTTGTGACAGTAAATTCCAGTGGTACAGTAACAGCTAAAAAAGCTGGAACAGCTTACATTATTGCGTCAGCAGGGGGGAAATCTGCAAAAGTTATAATTACGGTAAAAAAAGCACCTTCTAGGATAAAGTTTAAAAATAAAACAGTTAAACTTAAACCTGGAAAAACAATTAAATTAAAATATTCACTTACAAAGAATTCCTATACTTACAAATTAACATGGAGTAGCAGTAATAAAAAGATTTCAACTGTTGATTCAAAAGGAAAAGTTACTGCTATAAAAAAAGGAAAATGTAAGATAACCGTTAAGACACATAACGGTAAAAAAGCATCAGTAAAGATAAATGTAAAATAATGGCGGAATAAATATATTACCATTAAGATTAATACTGGGGGCGGGACTTGTGAACAACGCAGACATCATATTGCTGTGAAGTGCGCAAATCTCGCCCTTATTTTGTTGAACAGGGGTCTTCTCAAAAACGGTCAATGACGTATAATAGAATTAACCGAACTGGTCAATATTTCAGAAGTCGTGAGGCAGAGAATATGAATGAAAAATTTTTTGCGTTGCCGGAGGAGAAGCAGCGAACCATTTTGAATGCCGGATATCGGGTCTTTTCCCAGAATTCTTACAAAAAAAGCCCCATGAAGGAGATTTCCGATGAAGCTGGAATCAGCAAATCTTTGCTGTTTCATTATTTTTATAATAAGAAGGGACTCTATCTGTTTTTGTGGGATACCTGTGCGAAGGTAACCCTGGAATTTCTTCAAAAATACGGGTGTTATGAAATAACTGATTTGTTTGAGGCAATGCTCCGGGGGCTTAAGGCCAAAATGCATATTATGAGAAAGTATCCTTATATGGGTGCTTTTGTGCTGAAGGCCTATTATGAGAAGGATCCGGAAGTAAGCGGGGCAATACAGGAAAGCATCCGAACCCATTTCTCTTATAAAGCCAGTACAAGTCTGTTGAATATGGATCCGGAGCAATTTGCTCCCGGCCTGGATCTGGAAATGATGTATCGGCAAATGTACTGGGCATCAGAGGGATATATCTGGGAGAAAATGTGCCAGGGAGAAGTGGATGTGGATCAGATGGAGGAGGATTTTGAGCAGATCATTGTGTTTTGGAAAAAAATATTTGGTCGTAAACCGGAAGAAGAGAGGGGAGAAGAAATATGAATGCCATTGAAATCAAGAATCTGACAAAATATTATGGAAAAGCCAGAGGAGTTCTGGATTTAAATCTGACGGTAGAAGAGGGAGAATTTTTCGGCTTTATCGGTCCCAACGGGGCAGGAAAAAGTACCACCATCCGAACGCTGTTGGGCCTGATTCATCCTACCAGTGGTAGCGGTACCATTTTCGGTATGGATATCGAAAAAGAAAAGAAAAAGATTTTAGCAGATGTGGGATATCTTCCTTCAGAAGCAATTTTCTATTCCGGAATGCGGGTGAAAGATGTGCTGAAATTATCCGCAGACCTGCGTAAAAAAGATTGCAGAGAAGAATCTGCCGGATTATGTGAGAGACTACAGCTGGACACCTCGAGAAAAGTCGATGAATTGTCCTTCGGAAACCGAAAAAAGGTGGCAATCGTCTGTGCATTGCAGCACAATCCTAAGCTGTTAATTCTGGATGAGCCGACCAGTGGACTGGATCCACTGATGCAGAGAGAATTTTTCTCCATATTAAAAGAAATAAATCAGGCAGGGACGACCGTATTCCTGTCATCCCATGTGTTGTCGGAGATTCAAAGGAATTGCCACAGAGCGGCCATTATCCGAGAAGGCAAGATCATCGCCTGTGATAAAGTCGATGAATTATCTAAAACCAGCACCAAACGAGTTATGGTGCACGGAGAAGTTTCTCTGGAAGGACTCTCCGGTGTCCGTGACCAGCAGCTGACAGAAGACGGAACCAGCTTTCTGTACAGCGGAGACCTCAATGCGCTGATTCAGTGTCTGTCAAAGGGAAGACTGATTGATTTATCTCTGTCAGAACCGGATCTGGAAGAAATCTTTATGCATTATTATACCGATGGAGGTGAAATAAAATGACTTTGATAAAACATGAAATGAAACAGGGCAGGCTTGCTCTGGCAATCTGGACGATTTCTATAGCTTTTTTAATCGTAATCTGTGTTCTGCTTTTTCCGGAAATGGAAAGTCAGATGAACGAAGTCAATGATATGTTCGCTTCCATGGGATCCTTTACGGCAGCCTTCGGAATGGACCGGCTTAATTTCGGAACCCTTGTGGGATTCTATGCCGTGGAGGGCGGAAACATCATGGGCCTGGGCGGAGCCTTTTTTGCCTCTTTGCTGGCAATCATGGTACTCTCGAAAGAAGAGAAAGACCACACCGCAGAATTCCTGCTATCCCATCCGGTCAGCCGAATCCAGGTGATTACCGAGAAATTGCTGGCAGTTCTGCTTCAGATCATCCTGTTGAATGTGATTGTTTGGGCTCTGTCTGTGGCATCCATTGCTGCTATCGGAGAAGAAGTACCATGGAAAGAGCTTAATCTTCTCCATTTATCTTATTTCCTCATGCAACTGGAGCTGGCGGGAATCTGCTTTGGAATCTCCGCATTTATTCGAAAAGGCAGCGCCGGCATTGGTCTTGGAATTGCGGCAATCATGTATTTCCTGAATATTATAGCCAACATTACCGAGAAAGCGGAATTCCTGAAATATATTACCCCGTTTGGATATACAGAGGGCGCGGACATTGTTGACAATGGGACTATGGATACAAAACTGGTGCTGATCGGAATGGTTTATGCACTGATTGGAATTGCTGCTGCATATTGGAACTATAATAGAAAAGATATTCATTAAACTTTGATAAAAATATTCGAAAGAGAAAGAAGTATTCTGACAAAAATAAAGAATTGTATGGCCACAAACTGCAAAAAAAACTGTCATTTTTTATTTAAGAGGAGTATAATTGACGCGGAACGTTATAAGGTATATTTTAGAAGATGGTTTTATTTCCTTAAATATGCTTAATAATAAGAAGTGCTAAAAACTCTGATGTATGGGGAATTGGAGTATTGTCGGTTTATCACGTTCCGACAAATGATTACCTGGCATAGTATTGGTATTGGAAAACAAGGAGGAAAAAAATGATAGCACAAGTATTGGCTGTTCTCATTTTCGTGGTGATGTTTGCTCTCATCATTTCGGAAAAGATTGAACGGCATATTGTAACACTCGTCTGTGGTCTTGCAACTCTGGTTTTTGTTTTTGGATTATGCATGCACAGTATGAGTTCCATCTGGGACACACTGAATGTCAGAAGTATTTTCACGGTGGGCTTCTGGTATCAGGCGGGGGAAGCAGTGGAGTCTTCTTCCGGTATTAACTGGTCAACGATTATATTTATTTTGGGCATGATGATTATGGTTGAGGGCATGGCGAGAGTCGGATTTTTCCGGTGGCTGTGTATGAAGATTGCGCAGCTGGTCCATTACAGAACCATTCCGATTTTTATTACATTTATGATCATGTCAGCAATATTGGCAATGTTTATAGACAGTATCACAGTCATTCTTTTCCTGGCTGCGGTGACGGTGGAGCTTGCCCAGCTGCTTAAATTTGATCCGATTCCGATGATTTTATCAGAAATATTCTGTGCGAATCTGGGCGGCTCTGCGACAATGTGTGGAGACCCGCCAAACATTATCATAGGTACTTCATTGGGATATTCTTTTGCTGATTTTATCACCAATACCGGTGTGATGGCAGGAATCTCATTAATTGTAATTATTATTTACTTTTATATTGTCTTCCATAAGGAACTTGCGGTTAGCAGCAAAAATGCGATTTCACCGGAGAAGATGCCGGATGCGAAGGATGCCATCACAGATAAAAAAGGTTTTGTAGTCAGCTGTCTTATTTTCTTCTGTGCGGTTGTGATGCTGGTCACCCATGCGCAGACCGGCCTGACAGTGGCATTTATCGGCACCTTTATTGCCCTTGTGACTTTGATCACATCAGCGAAATATGCTAAAGAGCTTATAATGAAGGTGGATTACAAAACGCTCTTGTTTTTTGTGGGATTATTTGTGGTAGTCGGTGGTCTGGAACAGACAGGAATTCTTGAAGTTATTGCAGGATTTATCGGAGATATCAGTGGTGGTAATCTCAAACTGATGATTGCCATTATCATCTGGGTATCTGCCATTGCCAGTGCTTTTGTAGATAATATTCCGTTTGCGGCAACGATGATACCAGTCATCAAGAGTTTATCCATTGATAATAACGTGAGCCTTCCAATCCTCGCGTGGGCTTTGTCTATGGGTACCGATATCGGTGGAAGTGCAACACCAATCGGAGCATCCGCCAATGTAGTCGGAACTTCCGTGGCAGCCAAGGAAGGTTATCCAGTTGGCTGGGGACGCTACTGTGCTAAGGTGGCACCGGCTACTGTCCTGGTTTGTTTGATTTCTACATTGTTTATGTTCTTCAGATATTGTTAAGAGGGGGTAACAGTAATGTCGAAACAGTTGATTATTTCCGTCAGCCGTGAATTCGGCAGCGGCGGACATTTGGTTGCGGAGAAGCTATCAGAACGCTTCAACTTGCCACTGTATGATAAGAATCTTCTCCGGGAGATTGCCGGAGAGAGAGATTTGAATGCACAGAAGCTGGAGAAATATGATGAGGTCCCAAAGCTCCGTTTCTTTTCTCGAACAGTGAATGGACACAGCAGTTCACCGGAGGAGAATATCGCCAATCTGCAGTTTGATTTTTTGCGTAAAAAAGCAGAAAGAGGAGATTCCTTTATCGTTGTGGGACGATGTGCAGAGACCGTTTTAAAAGAATTTGAGTGTATGATTCCTGTTTTTATTCTTGCCGACCGACCGGAAAAGGTGAAACGAATTATGGAATTACATAATCTGACGAAAAATGAGGCGGAATTGATGGTTCACCGGGAGAATCGTAAGAGGAAGGAATACCATAATTATTACAGTACGGTAAAATGGGGCGATTCCAGAAATTACGATATGACGATCAACAGCGGAAGATTGGGAATCGACAAGACAGTTGATATTTTGGAAACCTATATCCGCGAGAGAAACAATTTGATTCAGGAAAACAATTCAATCTAATTTTTTTCTTGAAATTAAAACCATAATTTGTTAAAATATGAAACGTCGAGTGGCGAAAGCGTAAATCCAGATTTGGATTTGCGCTTTTTTCTTTTTTCAAGAACGCCTCGGTAAATGGTTGTGGTAGCTTTCCGAAAAGACTCCAGCTTACACGCAAATCCTTTGCTGTAAAAATGAAATGGAAAATGGAGGTTAACATGAAAAACGAAGAAGCGATGAGCAAACTTGGAACGGAGAAAATCAACAAATTGATGCTGACTATGGGAATTCCGATGATTTTATCCATGGTACTCCAGGCTGTATATAATATTGTTGACAGTGCTTTCGTTTCCAATATGCGGGAAAATGGGGAGATGGCTCTCAATGCGCTTACATTAGCTTTCCCGATTCAGATGTTGATGGTAGCAGTAGGAGTTGGTACCGGTGTGGGTGTCAATGCGCTTCTGGCGAAAAGTCTGGGACAGGGAAATCAGAAAAAAGCTTGCAAAGTTGCGGGAAATAGTATGTTTCTGGGAGCAGTCATTTATGTTGTATTTTTGATTTTTGGATTAGTAGGTGTTCACGGTTATATTTGTTCACAGACCAGAAATCCGCTGGTCATTGATATGGCATCGGATTACCTTGGAATATGTTGTGTATTTTCCATGGGCATTATATTTTTCTCTATATCTGAAAAGTTATTGCAGGCGACAGGACGTTCCCATTTGTCAACGATAGCCCAGATTTCCGGTGCGTTGACGAATATTGTTCTTGACCCGATTTTTATCTATGGCTGGGGTGTCCCGGAAATGGGTGCCAGAGGTGCCGCCATTGCGACGGTCATCGGACAAATTGTTTCCATGGTGGTTGCAATTTTCTTCCATCTGAAATACAACAAAGAAATTGAAAATGGACTCCGCTATATGAAACCGGATGGAAAAGTGATAAAAGAAATCTATTCCATCGGTCTGCCGGCGATTATTGCGCAGGCATTGATGGTCGTCATGACCTATGGTTTGAATATTATTCTCGGCCGGGTCAGCGAATCGGCAGTCACGGCTTATGGACTGTATTATAAGATTCAGCAATTCCTCTTATTTGCGGCCTTTGGACTAAGAGATGTTATCACGCCGGTTGTCTCTTTCAACCATGGTATGGGAAGCAAGAAACGAGTAAAAGAAGGAATCAAATGCGGTATGCTGTATACCCTCATAATCATGGCGGTCGGTCTGATCGTACTGGAAATATTTGCAGCACCATTTGCATCTATATTTGGACTTTCCGGTGAGACGGAAGCCCTCTGTGTCAGTGCAATCCATATTATTTCCATCAGTTTTGTTTTTGCCGGAATGAATGTGGCATTTCAGGGTGTCTTTCAGGCACTGGACAGCGGAGTGGAATCCCTTGTGCTGTCCGTCTGCAGACAGTTCTTATTTGTTTTGCCGGTGGCGTGGTTTTTATCACTTCCTGCCTTTCATGCCCCGGAGAAGATCTGGTATGTATGGCTGACCTTCCCGATTGCAGAAGTTGTGACGGCAATCATCGGATGTAGATTTATGAAAAAAATTAAGAGAAATAAAATCGATGTGTTGGAGGGATAAGGATGAGTAAAAAAATAATTACAGTGAGCAGAGAGTTTGGCAGCGGTGGAAGACATATTGCGGAACAGGTGGCAAAACGCCTGGGCTATCAGTATTACGACAAACAAATCATTGCAAAAGTGGCTGAAGAAGCCGGTCTGTCAGAGAAAGAAGCACAGAAAAAAATGAGAGAAATCGATAAAAAGCGAAGCATCCATTATGATTATTATACGGATCAGAAATGGGGCGATGCCAGAAATTATTCGATTTCCCTCAATAGTAGTGATCTTGGCTATGAAAGAGTCATTGACATCATTTGTACTCTTGCAAAGGAATTGTAATTGGAAATTATTTTTCCATGACTAATATACCGTGAAGAATGATGGTCTCCGTTAAGGAGGCCATTTCTTCTGCTCCTGGTTTACAATCGTTCATGAGCCAGTTCTCGATGATGCCGATACAGCCATATAAGATGTAAGAATAATAAGCAGCACAGGTTTCCGGACTGGTATTCGGAAAAAGATAGTCCCAGTCAGAAAAGCATTTATCTCTTAATAATACTTTCAATTTCTCTATGAAATTTTTATCATGATTCTCACCGAGAAGTATTCGGCAAAAATCGGCATGTTCTCCCTGATATTGAAAATTATCCTGGAAATCAACATTTCTGTCAAAGAAAATAAAAAATCTATTTTAAGCCAAAAGTAATCCATGGTATAACATGATGTTGTATTTATACCATGGATTTTTTTATTTTGTCACCAATTGGTGGAGATGAAATTTATCCTGAAGGCCCGAAGCGGTTGCAGTACATTTTCCCTTTTTAAAGATTTTAATAGAAGGGACTGTACTGATTCCGTACATAGCAGATAGAGAGGGTTCTTTTTCTATGTCGACCCTTCCCACGAGCACATCCGGATGTTCATAGGAATACATGGTCAGAAACATATCCTGTTTTTTGGAATTTGGATTTGTACCGTTGGAAAAGCTTATCATAACAGGCTTTTCCGGATTATTATAAATCACTTTAGAAAAATTAGATTTGGTCACATCTTTTACTGACATCGTATCACTCCTGCAATAATGGTTTTATCTTAAAAAATAGTATGGACAGAATCTGAAAAGCTATGCAACATTTCAGAAGGATTCCCCCGCTTCAAGCGCGCAGAGCGCTAAGCGGTGGGTAATTAACCAATTTCAGTATCGGGTGACAATCCCCTTCTGAAATGTTGAGCCTCCGGCGGATTGCTTAAGATGCGCATTAGAAATTTGTCATGTTAATGCATGACGCGCATCTCGCAGCAAGAACGCCAAGGCGTTCTTGAAAAATAATATTACGAAAAAAATTAAACATTAAAACATATATTTCCTATTGACATTATAGGGATTATGTTGTAATATATACCCAACAACAGAGAAAGGAAAATAACAAAATGAGTGCAGGAAGAAAAGTTATGTGGTACTGGTTATATCAGGATGATCGAATGTGTGGCTGTTGCGGCTGTTGTTGTTAGAACACGAGATTATGAGAAATGAAGAAAAGCTGGATGAAGAATAAAAGCATATTTCCGGTTAAAAGAATAAATACATAAAAGAAAGAATAGGAGAATAAAAATGAGCAAAAAAGCATACGAAGATAGAAATTTTAAATTTGAAACCTTACAGTTACACGTTGGACAGGAAGGTCCGGACCCGGTTACCGATGCAAGAGCAGTTCCGATTTATCAGACTTCTTCTTTTGTGTTTAAAAATTCTCAACATGCAGCGGACCGCTTTGGTTTAAGAGATGCCGGTAATATTTACGGACGACTGACAAACCCGACAGTCGATATTTTTGAAAAAAGAATTGCAGCTTTAGAGGGTGGTGTTGCAGCATTGGCAACTGCTTCCGGAGCAGCAGCCGTTACATACGCGATCCAGAACGTGGCTCTGGCAGGAGATCATATTGTGGCAGCGAAAAATATTTACGGTGGTACTTACAATCTTCTGGCTCATACTTTACCGGATTTCGGAATTGAGGCTACCTTCGTGGATCCTCTGGATCCATCGGCTTTTGAAGCAGCTATCAAAGAAAACACAAAGGCGCTTTATATTGAGGCACTTGGTAATCCGAATTCAGAAGTAACGGATATTGAAGCAATTGCAAATATCGCGCATGCTCATAATATTCCACTGCTGATTGATTCCACATTTGCAACACCTTATCTTTTAAGACCGATTGAATATGGAGCAGATATCGTGATTCATTCTGCTACCAAGTTTATTGGTGGTCATGGAACCAGCATCGGTGGTGTGATTATTGATGCCGGTAAGTTTGATTGGAAAGCATCTGGTAAGTTTCCTCAGTTGACAGAACCAAACCCAAGCTATCATGGTATCAGCTTTGTTGATGCAGCAGGCCCGGCAGCCTTTGTCACAAGAATTCGTGCAATCCTTCTTCGTGATACCGGAGCAACCCTTTCTCCAATCCATGCATTTATTTTCCTGCAGGGACTGGAAACCTTATCTCTTCGTGTAGAACGCCATGTAGAGAATACGCAGAAAGTTATCGAATATTTGAAAAGCCAGCCATTGGTTGAGAATATTAACCATCCTCTTGCAACCGATGATCCGGAGCAGAAACGTTTATATGAGAAATACTTCCCGAAGGGCGGCGGATCCATCTTTACCTTTGAAATCAAAGGTGACGATAAGACAGCACAGAAATTTATTGATAATCTGGAACTGTTCTCTCTGCTGGCAAATGTAGCAGATGTGAAGTCTCTGGTTATCCATCCGGCATCCACAACCCATTCCGAGCTGAATGCCGAAGAATTAATTGATCAAGGTATCAAACCGAATACCATTCGTCTGTCCATCGGAACAGAGCATATCGATGATATTATTGAAGACTTGGATGAGGCATTCAAGGTTATAGGAGAAGAATAATCATGTCAGGAATTTATAATGGAGTTTTGGATTTAATTGGGAATACACCTTTGGTGGAAGCGCATAATCTGGAGAAAGCCTATGATCTTAAGGCAAGACTCTTATTGAAACTGGAATATTTTAATCCTGCAGGAAGTATCAAGGATCGTATCGCTAAAGCGATGCTGGATGATGCGGAAGAAAAAGGACTGATTTCAGAAGGTGCTACCATTATTGAGCCGACCTCCGGTAATACGGGAATCGGATTGGCAGCGGTAGCAGTGGCAAAGGGATATAAAGCGATTCTGACTATGCCGGAGACTATGAGTGTAGAAAGAAGAAATATTTTAAAAGCCTATGGAGCAGAAATCGTGCTGACACCGGGAGAAAAGGGCATGTCCGGAGCCATTGCAAAGGCGAATGAACTGGCAGAAGAGATTCCGAACAGCTTTATTCCGGGACAATTTGACAATCCGGCTAATCCGGCAATCCATAAAGCAACAACAGGACCGGAGATCTGGAGAGATACGGAAGGTGATGTAGATATTTTCATTGCCGGCGTAGGTACCGGCGGAACCCTGACCGGAGCAGGAACCTATCTGAAGGAGCAGAAACCGGATGTCAAGGTAATTGCTGTGGAACCGGCAACCTCTCCGGTATTATCCAAAGGAGTGGGCGGCCCTCACAAGATTCAGGGAATCGGCGCAGGATTTGTGCCAAAGGTTTTAGATACACGGATTTACGATGAAGTATTTCCGGTGGAGAACGACAGAGCTTTTGAGTATGGAAAGGTTCTTGCCAAAACAGAAGGAATCCTCGTTGGAATTTCTTCAGGAGCAGCCCTCTATGCCGCTGTGCAAGAAGCAAAGAAACCGGAAAATGAAGGTAAGACTATCGTTGTGATCTTACCGGATAATGGAGACCGATACTATTCAACGCCACTGTTCCAGCAATAAGGGCAGTTTTATGAATAAGCGTGGTACCTATGGCATAATCGCAGACGACTTGCGTTTTGCTCTTTATACCATAGGCATCCACGCTTTTTTCATAAATCTTCGGAATCCGATTCCATTGCGAAGTCTAAAATCGCGAATCTCGTAGAGGATTCGCGGGCGAGCTACACAGCAACGAAGTTGCCTTCTTACGTGCGGCTCTGCCATCAGCCTTACCTTCGTTTGTTTAATAACGAAGCAGTACATTCCCGTTGATAGTGGAAATACGTACATTCTGGAATGGCTTTTCGCCGAGAACGCCGACAATATTCTGGATGTTTCCTGGCTTGGTTTTTACTTCAAGACCTTCGATTTCAGAGGTGATCGTTCCGGTTTTGCTGATGCCGTCTACCTTCATACCTGTATTTTCCGGAAGAACCAGTTCAATATTACCATTGAGGGTATTACATTCCACAATATTATTTAAAGAAGAAAATGCTGCGTAAATAATGCTGGATGAAGTTTCCAGTTTTGCACCGCCATCAATATTCTTGGCAACAATGTTACCGGAAACAGAGTGGAGATCCGTAAATCCGATAGCATGTTCAATCTGAATCGGGCTGATTGGACTGCTGATTCGGATACGTGGTGCAGTGACTGTCTTTAAGGTGATTGCGCCTTCACTGGTTTCTGCGGCAAACCGTTCGAATTCCCAGTCATCTTCTGTGGTGATATGTCCATATTGGCTGGAAAGAGAGAGCTCTCCGTGCCAGCTTTCCGGAAGAAAAACTTCTACGAAAGTACTGTGATTCACTTCTTCCCTGCGGCCGTAGCGAATCGTAGTCTTTATTCGGTTGGCAGCAACCTTGGCGTAATATTCGGAGCCGGAAAGTCCGCCGATATATTCCTTTAAAATGAGAGAGTTTCCGTCAATTTTGTGAAGGAAAATGGTCTCTGCATGGTATCCGATCTGCAGAGATTTCACAGTGGAAACATCAATCTCCAAAATATTATCCGGTTCTGCCTGTACATGTTCTGGGGTGGTAATTTGTTCGTTTTTCATGGCCTTCTCCTTGTATCATAAAATTCCTATGTTTATTATAGGATAGAAGCTCGGAAAAAGCAAATAAAATGCCCCGGTCTGTAAAGATTGTTTTCACAAAACCGGAGCAATCCTATTTTATCTGTTATCTAGCAATAATCTAAACCTAAGCATTTATTAATTCCAGAATTCTCTCTGTGGCATGTCCGTCACAGCTTCCCATAAATTTCTTTTTGAAATCAATGACCTGCTGCTTATCAAAATTAGTTTCTGTATTTCTGATGGCATCCAGCAGCTCATCCTGGGTTTTGACAACCGGGCCTGGGGTCAGTTCAAAATAGTCATAGTAGAAACCGCGCCAGTCACAGTAATCATCATAGTCATAAGCATAGAAGATCATCGGTTTTTCAAATAAGGAGTATTCGAAAACCAGTGAAGAGTAGTCGGAAATGCAGATATCTGCACAGCATAGCAAATCTTCGATGCTGAGATACGGAGTAAGATCCCTGGCAAAATCGGATAACTCTTCAGGAATTTCCGGAGGATTTTTGACAAACGGATGATGTTTGCACACCAGTACATAATCCTCACTCAACTCTTTGGCAAAACGATAGAAATCAATTTCATCCGGAGATGTAGCACTGGAAACATGTCCCCGGAAGGTTGGTGCATAAAGAATTACCTTTTTACCTCTTGCTTCCGGCATTACCTCATATAATTTCTCGTGTCGGCTGTTCACAAACTTTTCATCATAGAAAAGATCGGTACGGCTGATTCCGGTTGCCTTCACTATACCTTCAGGAAGATGCATCGCTTCTTCATAAGCCCAGATGACTTCCGGACTGCTGACAGTTACATGATCTAGATTACCGTAATTCGGATATTTATCCAGAGTAGCTGCCGATGATCCGAACTTTAACTCGGCTGTGCTGCGACCAAACTTTTTGAAGGCACCACATGCGTGCCAGAGATTTATGGCTGTTGTCTCTTCACGAAGAGGGATTGCTGAGAGAATCATGGAAGCTTCATCAAGAATGACACATTTGGAAGTGGCAAGTTCTTTCAGCATTTTTTTGACACTCTCGGTAAATTCCTTTCCCCTTGTAAAATTAAACTGAATATAGGCACATGCCAGCTCATATTGACCGGATTCCTCCATCACATCATAAAGATGTTGCATGGAATTGGAAAGCTCTGTAAAACGCATTTCCAGAAACAGAACTTTGTTTTCGATGACCGGTTCCTCACAATACTTTGTATATAAACGAGGATAGTATATTTTGTAACGATAATGTTTATAGATTAATTTTAAACGGCCAATGATGGCTTTTTTGATTTTTTTAATGATTCCCATAAAATACTCCTTATTTCAAGAACGCCTCGGCGTTTTCTCTGACTTTGATGAATTAAATCAGTGCGATCAGGTTTGCCATCAGACTGCAGATAATTCCCACAGAAGAAATCAGCAGATTCCACTGAAAAAGAAGATTGATGGCTATGTTCAGGTCCCATTGAAACAGGAAAGCTGATGCAGAGAGCATAAAAAAGAAAAGCTCCAGCAAAAACAGACCTTTCCAGGCCAGATGTAAATCCTGACGGCTCAACTCCATATTTAACGATATTCCGATAATAATATATAAATAAACAAACATTATTATTATATCAGTGCCGGACAGTTGTTGCAAGGCTTTTAAAAAAATTTGTGCTCCATCCTGAAAAGCGGAAGGCAGAGCCTTCAGATTATCAGGTAGAAAATGGCCAATGAGCAAAATTGTGGCAGGACCCAATAGAAGAGGACCGATACCGATGAAAAATTGACCTGCATCCCCTGTTAGTTGTTGGAACAGAGTCTCTCTTTTATGATGCATTTTCACAAACCCAAGAGCTCCACCGTGGCGCATAGCTTTTTTTGTGCTGCGATAAAGACAGATTTTATCGATGTGATACCCAAACAAAAGGCCAAAAAAAAGATGTCCAAATTCATGTACAGGGGTTCCAACAAGATTAAAAAAATCCATAATATAATAGCCGGAAGCTTTTTTTGAAAAATTCTGTGAAGCAATTTGCCTTGTCTTGCTCATGATCATGCCAAAAACAATAATAACAAGAAGCAGTTTTAAATTAAGCTGAGCAAAATAATATAACATATCATTTCTCCTGATGGAATAAAAATAATTTTCCCTGGCGGATATTATCCATTATCATAACATTAATACGTAAAAGTTACAATAAAATGATTTTGTGCTTGGAATTTTCAAAAAATCTTTGAAAAATGAAGCAATACGAATGAAACAGGAGAGAATTATGTTGAATTTTTTGTGAGAACCGTTTAAAATATTTTAAAGAACAAGAGAGAAAGATGGAGGTCCGAAATGAGTGGAAGTAACATGATTTTTATAGTGATTCTTGTGATCGCGGTGATCGTGTCATTATTGATGGCAACAAAGAATATCAGAAACCGTTTTCAAGAATTAAATCAGGATGGAAAGAATCCGGCAGACAAAAAAGAAAAAGAACCGGAGCGGGAAGATCCGGCTGTGACCGCAGCCAAAAAAGAACTATATCAGTATTTGAATCAATCCATTAAGAAAATGTATCAGAGTTATCGAAAAGATCAGTGGGAGAATCTGACGGTGCTTGGAGTACCGTCCGCGTCAGTTCGTGAGCAGTACGCAAAAATTCTCGAAACTCTTCCAAATCAGTTAAAAAAATTGGTGGAAGATTATTTTTCATGCCTTGATATTGACGGCAAGCCTTCTGTGGAGGGAGAGGAAGAAGCGGAGATGATTTTGCCGGGAACGGTGATAGATCCGGCAGGGTTAAAGAACGTTTTCCTGCAAATGATGTTGCCGTTTTATCCGGTTTATCATAAAGAAGTGGCAGAATTGAGACATACTTCTTTATTGAATCAGAACACGTTGGAACTGTTTCATCGTCTGACCGGTAAGAAATATCGTATGGGATATAAAAACAGATATGGAACCGGTGTGACGGCATTCCGGTGGAAAAAGGATGCTTATCA
>JALERO010000050.1 GCA_022764265.1 Eubacterium sp.
AATCTCCATATGTTTGATTTTTCAATTTATACGAAACACGGATTCCATTAGTATCTAACTGAGATTCTAAACCATAAACATACTCTGTTTTCACGTCTGACAAAGTAACCCTATACGATGTAACCATGTCTGCAAAGGATTTAAGTTCCACTTTAAAGGAAACACTTTCTCTCTGTTCTCCCTCTACAAAATAAGAAGATATAATCGTTATGGATTCTTTCTTATCAAGTACGGTATTCCAATCATCCGAAGAATTTTTTTCAGCACAGGTCCAGTAGACCCCAGTCCATGGAGTATAATTCCAATAATAACTTCCTGCACCTTCCATTATTTCTTTTTTCCATCTTCATAGGTGAAAGTCCATCTCAAACCAGAAAAATCTAAATTACTAAGTGATGATGTCCCTACCATAAATTCTTTTTGAACCTGATCAACGCCGGAAACAGAAACATCCTTTATCACTCCGGCTTTTTGATAATAAAAATCAACAGGGTTGCCCTCGGATGTGTTGCATGTTTCCACAATAAGGTAATAGGTTCCTTTTTTTAATTCAGTGCCATGATATTGTCGATAATACCCCTCTTCATCTTGAAGAAAATAACTGTTGGCTCCTTGATATAGATATATTTGAGTTTCTCTGGTTGTCAATGTTTCATCCCATAATACCGCATCAACATTAAACCATGAACTACTGCGTCCATAAAACCAATATTCTCCATCCTCCGGAATCTCCAATCTATAATATTCTTTGCCAGGTGATTCATATGGAATTACATCAATTTTATATTCCGCATCAGATCCCATCTTATTAAATGTTCTTTTCGTTACAGCCTCTAAAGACTCAATAACATCAACCGTTATTCGTTTTATATCTTCTCCATTCCATTTTATTATGAGAGAAGTCTCACCAACTTCCATATAATCAGGGTCTGTGCTTCCACTTTGCCAGATATAATTAACAGAAAAACCAGCCTTTGACCATTTTGCATCATCGGATCTTATCCAGTAAACATTTTCTCCTCCATAAGAAAAATATGCCTCTAAAAAACTTTGATTGCTGGCATAATCCAATCCACTTTCTGAAATAAACTGAGTCTTTTTTAAATTATAATCCGCAATACTAATATCAAGATAATCTTTTTCAACAGATAATATCTGAACATCAAAACTTCCAGCTTCCTTACCATTATATTTTACAATTACAGGTACAGAACTTCCGGTCCACTTCAAGGTTCCATCTTCATTTTGAATACTATCGGTGTTGTATTCAAAAGAAAAAGAACTCTCATTTCCCGAATAATAATACCAATTAGTATTCCCTCCCGGTTCCGTAATTTTAACTCCAACATTTGAAAAGTCCAAGGCATCATCCACGCCTTCTAAATAATATTTTTGAGTCACAACCAGACTATAACAGTTATAGATACTATTACAATAAGCAAATGCCATACAATCACTCCTTTATGCAAATATCACAAAAGACGCAAAAAACCCCTTCTCTACCTCTCCCTTGCTTTTTTCTTCCATAGCTTCTATAATAAACTCCAGAAACAGAAAGGATCATATACTTTATGGATAGAAAACTTTTATTTTTTGATATTGACGGAACCTTGCTGGCCGGCGGGATTCCCGGTTATATTCCCGACAGTGCCATCCACGCTCTGAAAACCGCCCAGGCCAACGGTCATTACATTTTCATCAACAGCGGGCGGACTTATTCATTTATGCCGAAATTGATTCGGGATTTTCCTTTTGACGGGTACATATGCGGATGTGGTACAGAAGTGATCTTACATGGAGAAACGATTTTTCATTATGAGATTCCAAAGGAACTGCGTTTTCGCATGAAGGATGTGTTAAAGGAGTCCAATGTTCAGGGCGTTTTTGAGGGGCATTCCGCCTGCTATTATAATTTTGAAGAGGAGTTTCTTCCACCTCTCGCTCATATTTATGAGTCATATACCAAAATTGAACTTCCAAATGCCGTGCGCGGTTTTGATGATCCGGAGTTCGCCTACGACAAGTTTGTCATCATCACCCATGAAGGCAGTGATCTGGAAAAATTCCGCAGTCTCACTGAAAATGATTTTCAGCTCATGGGTTCTCCGGAGCAGCGTCCTTATGGATTCGGCGAGTTGGTTCCAAAGCAATGCTCCAAGGCAACCGGTATTGATTTTGTGGTGGATTATCTGGGTCTTTCTCTGGAGGATTGTTATGCATTTGGCGATGGTCCCAATGATCTCTCGATGTTGCGACACGTAAAAAACAGCGTTGCCATGGGGAATTCCTTCCCCGAAATATTGGGGGAAACCTCCTACGTGACAACGCCGGTCAATCGCGACGGAATTTATGTTGCATTAAAGCATTTTGGATTAATCTAAGTGGATAATCTTACTTTAATAACAGAAGATGTTCCGGTGGAAAACAGATTTTTTCCGGAACATTTTTTTGTGCCTCCTGCCATTCTTTTTTGGAAATTTTCCACCAGACAGGTGCCGGTTTGTTCCCTTTATCCACAAAATCCTCTGTATCTTTGTTCTTTAAGATTAAATACATTTCAAAAGGAGCCTCCGATATGTGATCCAGCTCACATTCCATCACATTTTCATCTCCATCTACTGCCTCCCGCAGATCGTGGGCCCGGATTCCCACATGGGTTACTCCAGTCGGAATCGCTTCCGGCAAGTGAAATTTCATATTCCAATCAGAAGCATAAAATGTATGGGAATCGAGGATTTCTATCTCAGAGATATTTTTACATCCGGTAAGTCGGGCAGCGCCCGCGGTCACCGGATTGGCGAATAGTGCTCTTGTCTCTCCGGATATCTCGATGGTTCCCTCCCCCATCACCGCCATCTGTTCGCACATCTGGTAGACTTCATCGCGATTGTGGGATACCATGACAACATCCTTCTGATAAGATTGGAGAAAGCCTTTCATTTCCTGAAGAAGCTGCTCTCTCAAATAACTGTCCAGTGCTGAAAATGGCTCATCCAGAAGCAATATGTCGGGACTGGATGCGACGATCCGGGCCAACGCGGTCCTCTGCTGCTGTCCGCCGGACATTTTTGTGGGATAAGAATCTGCCAGTTCTCCGACATGAAATTGATCCAGCAATTTTTGGATGAATTCATCCTTCTCTTTTTTCGATGCAAAGGTTTCTCCGGAACCGGACAGACCTTCCTCCACATTTTCTCTGACTGTCATATTTGGAAACAGCGCATAGTTCTGAAATAAATAACCAACCTTTCGCTTCTGGGGTGGCAGGTTTATTTTCTGTGCAGAATCAAAGAGGACTCTATCGTTTAAAATAATTGTACCTTCGTCCGGAGTCTCAATGCCCGCGATACATTTTAAGGTCATGCTCTTTCCACAGCCGGAGGAACCCAGAAGTCCCAGACATCCACTTTCCGATTCAAAATGTACATCTAAATAAAAGTCTTTTAATTTTTTTCTGATATGAACCGATAATGCCATCCTTCTCTCCTATCTTTTCCTCTCTTTCATGGAAAAATAATTCATGAACACCACCACAATAAAGGAAATGCACACCAGAATCGCCACATACTGAGACGCTGTATGCATATCACTGGAAGCAACAGCGGAATATACCGCCAAAGGCAGAGTTCTCGTCCTGCCGTTGATATTTCCGGCAATCATAGCAGTGGCTCCGAATTCTCCCAGTCCTCTGGCAAAAGCCAGAACAGCCCCGGAGACCACTCCCGGGCCGGACACCGGCAGCTGCACTCTCCAGAAAATCCTCCACTCGGACATTCCCAGAGTTCTTCCTGCTGAGAGCAGATCGGGATTCACCTGCTCAAAGGCACCTCTTGCCGCCCGATACATGAGAGGAAAGGAAATCAGCACCGAAGCCAACACCGTCGCACTCCAGGAAAACGCAATTTTTATTGAAAAATAATCCACCAGAAACTTTCCGATCGGACGCCGGATTCCAAAAATATATAAGAGAAAAAAGCCCGCAACCGTTGGTGGTAATACCAGTGGCAGGGTAAATATTCCATCCAGTATCATTTTCAGATTATTATTTTTCAGGCGAAACACCAGTTCCGCAGCTGCCACTCCCAGAAAAAAGGTTATGACAATACTGAGAGAAGCCGTCTTTAATGATATCAAAATCGGAGCGAAATCCATCGACTCATCCTTTCCGCGTGGGCGACTGATCGACCTAGGGGTCGGGACTTGTGAACATCACAGTCTCCAGATTGCTATGTAGTTCACAAGTCCCGACCCCGATTCACCCACCAGTCCCGACCCCAGTTTCCTAGTTATTTGCAGTGAATCCATTCTCTACGAAAACATTCATCACTCCTTCTGTCTGAAGGAAGTCCACCAGCTTCCTGGCTGCTTCCTGCTGTGCGGAAGAAGCAGTGAGACCAACCGGATAAATAACCGGTGTGTCCATCATGGAATCTTCTGCTGTAGCCAGAACCGTAACTTCCTTGTCATCACCATTGCTGTTCTCATTCAGTGCATCTGTGGAATAAACAATACCTGCGTCAGCACTGCCTTCTGCTACCCATGTACATACCTCTGTCACACTGGTACCGAAGCTGGCTTTTTCTGCAACTGCATCATAATTGCCCAGATTGGTAAGAATCTCTTTTGCATATTTTCCGGCAGGCACGCTCTCCGGATCACCGATGGCTACGGTATCCGCATTCTGGATATCTTCAAAACCTATTACTGTTGTCTCAATGTCTTTTGGAACGATCAAAACAACATCATTCTTTAAAAGATCAACAACCGTTGCCTCATCCACAAGTCCTTCTTCTACCAGCGTATCCATATTGGAGGTTGCTGCGGACATAAATACATCTGCTTCCAGACCGGCTTCAATCTGATGCTGAAGATCACCAGAGCTGGCATAGGTACCTTCCACCTCAATACCCGGATTCTGTTCCTCAAACATCGGAATCAGTTCATTTTCAAAGGTTGCTTCCAGGCTGGCTGCCGCTGCAATTAAAATCTTCGTATTCTCCTGCTGTGCTGCCTCAGTAGTTGATTCTGCCTGTTCTGTGGATGAAGCAGTGCCACAACCTGCCATGGCAATTACCATGGATGCACTTAACATAATGGCACCAAACTTTTTCATTATATTATGTTTTATCATGTTTCTCCTCTTTCTTTTTTTAGTTTTATTGCGTTTTGTTTTATATGTATCATGGTTCTGATTATACAACTCCACTAAAAAAAGCAACAACCAAGCGGCAAAAAACCACAATGGTCACATCTTTTCTTTTTAAATTCATTATATATAAAACGGCAGTAAAATACAAGAAACAGAGGGTGGGCCGGAACTGCGCAAAAAAGGGCCGGAACTTGCGAACATCTCTGTCTCCAGATCACTATGTTGTTCACAAGTCCCGACCTGATTTAATTATGGTGTCTGTCCAGAATTGCCTGCGCCGCTTCTTCCGGAGAAAATCCCATTTCAGCCATCTCTCCCAGATAAGTGTCTATGATTGAGCCTGCAATTTCTTTTCGAAAATTATCGATATGCCCTTTATCTGTCGTGACACAACGTCCGCTGGTACGATTGGTGCTGGTCAGCCCATCCTGATCCAGAGAAGCCAGGGCCCGCTGCATGGTATTGGGATTCACCCCCGCCTCTTTGGCCAGCTCCCGCACACTGGGCAGCTTCTCACCATACTGAAACCGTCCAGATACAATTTGCTTGCCCAGCTGCTCCTTCAACTGGATCCAAATGGGGCGGTCTTCATTCAAATTCCATTTCATTCACATACCCCCTTATTCCAGATTCAATTTTCTGGTCAAAAGCACTTCCGTTATAATATGGAAGATAATCAATGTAATTAAATTAACAATGAGTGAAATGCAGCTGTTTGCCAGGCTGTTTCCCATTGTGAACATATTTGTAACCGATGCAAACATGCTGAGCACAACAGTAATTCCTACAAATGCAATGAAGGATAAGAGAAAACGGTTTTTATTACTGAGCTGTCCGATTGCCATGGATGCATAAACCTGATAGATTGCTGCAAGAAAACTTACCACTCCGGCCGCTATCATGACACCCACTTCCGCAAACTGTGAAGCCTTCGTCAATAACAATGCATTTTTCAATTCCAACCACAGAGTAGAAAGCGCATCCACATCGATCGCTCCCTGAACAAAGGCAAAGCTGAATATCGATATAGACAACATTGCCACCAGCATACTTCCCAGAGAAATAATCAATGCGCTTAACGCCTTAGACATAATCAGGCTTCTGGTGGTTACAGGTAAGGTGAACATCAGATACCCTTCTTCTTTTAACAGCCCATTCCAGAAACGTTGTACAACAAAAAGAATATTCATAACTACAATTGCCACTGCCACGCTGAACAGGACAATGAATAAAACCAAATCAAAGGTGTTGTTGCCCATATCCATCGTATTTGTAGCACCGCCCCAATACTTTATGGCGAAAATTCCCGAAAGCACAATTACTGTGATCCACAGGGGAACAATCGTTTTTAACATGGATTTCAAATCATATTTAATTAATTTACCTAACATCTCCGTTACCTCCCTCATAAACATCTGCATGGAACATTTCCCGGAACAGACCGTCAATGGACTTGCCTGACTGCTCTCTCAAATCATCAACCCATTCATGTTTCAATATCTTTCCTTTCTGAATAAAGATGACTTCATCCAGAATCTTCTCAATATCTGCAATCAAATGAGTGGAAATGATTACAGTTCCTTCCTCATTATAATTATTCAATATGGTATCCAGAATAAAATCTCTGGCGGCAGGATCGACACCGGCAATCGGTTCATCCAGAAGATACAACTGAGCCTGACGACTCATGACCAGAATAAGCTGCACTTTTTCCTTATTTCCTTTTGAAAGCTTCTTCATCTTATAATCCAGGGAAATACCCAATGTCTGGCACATATGTTCCGCTTTCGCCCGGTCAAAGTCTTTATAAAAATCTTCGAAAAAGTCCATCAGATCACTGACCTTCATCCAGTCTGCGAAGTACATTTTATCCGGCAGATAGCTGATCACCGCCTTGCTGGCAACCCCCGGCTTCTCTCCGTTGATCAGAAGTTCTCCCTCTGTCGGCTGTAACAACCCGTTAAGCAGCTTAATTAATGTGGTCTTACCGGAACCGTTGGGCCCGAGAAGCCCGATGATATGACCCGGTTCAATCTTGAGATTCACATCCTGCAAAGCAGTTGTTTTGCCATATGTTTTTGTTAAATGCGTACATGATACTAATTCTGTCATGACTACCATCCTTTCCTCTCTTCAAATATTTGTTATTGTTTTTATATTATTGTATTAAGTATCTAATACAATAATATGCTAATACAATTGATTTGTCAATAGAAATTTTTAAAAAATTTCAAAACGGAACCGGGGGCTGCGCACTTAATTGAGCGCAGCCCCCGGTTATATGATAAAAACTATGAAATTGGCTTAAAAATCAAATCCTTCAACGGTTGCAAAATAATCTTCCGGTGTCTCTGCCCGGCGAATCATTCTGGTGCTTCCATCTTCCTGAAGTAAAATTTCCGCACTCTTTAACTTACCGTTGTAATTGTATCCCATGGCAAAGCCGTGAGCTCCTGTATCATGAATTACCAGCAGGTCTCCCCTGTCAATCTTCGGAAGATTGCGGTCAATGGCAAACTTATCATTATTTTCACAGAGAGAACCCACCACATCATAAACATGATCACATGGTTCATTTTCTTTTCCCATGACTGTGATATGATGATAAGCACCGTACATGGCCGGTCTCATGAGGTTACATGCACAGGCATCGACACCAATGTATTCTTTATAAGTATGTTTTTCATGGATGGCTTTGACCACCAGATGTCCGTTCGGTCCCAGCATATATCGTCCCAGCTCTGTGAAGATCTTCACATCGCCCATTCCTGCCGGAACCAGAATCTCTTCGTATGCCTGACGGACTCCTTCTCCGATGGCAAAAATATCATTCGGTTCCTTGTCCGGTGTATAAGGGATTCCAATACCGCCGGAAAGATTGATAAATCCGATATGCACATCCAGCGCTTCTTTCAATTCCACTGCCAGACTGAACAGGATTGCTGCCAGAGTCGGATAATATTCATTGGATACAGTGTTGCTCGCCAGGAAGGAATGAATTCCGAATTCTTTAACACCTTCTCTTTTCAGGCGTTTGAAGGCTTCAAAAATCTGTGGTTTTGTCATACCATATTTGGCATCTCCCGGATTGTCCATGATATCGGTTCCAAGGGAGAAATATCCGCCCGGATTAAATCGGCAGCAGATTCTTTCCGGAATGCCGCAGGCTTCCTTCAAAAAATCAATGTGTGTGATATCATCCAGATTAATGATGGCTCCCAATTTCTTTGCCAGAACAAATTCTTCTGCAGGAGTCTCGTTAGAGGAGAACATGATGGACTCTCCGTCTGCGAAACCGCAGCGGTCACTCATCATCAATTCTGTGAGGGAAGAGCAGTCCGTGCCACAGCCTTCTTCTTTTAAGATTTTCAAAATTGCAGGGGTCGGAGTTGCCTTCACTGCAAAATATTCCTTAAATCCTTCGTTCCATGCAAATGCCTTATTTAAATTGCGGGCAGTTTCACGAATTCCTTTTTCGTCGTAAATATGAAAAGGTGTCGGATACTGTTTTACGATTTCATCTAATTGTTCTTTGGTCACAAATGGTTTCTTTTCCATGTCGTTTTTTCCTTTCTCTTTCTATATATTTTCCTGCTCTTTTTTAATCTCAATCAGCTTAATCTCATTGGCCAGCGCTTCTTTTAAAAGTTTCACCAGATTGGGGTTGGCAGAATACAAACAGGTGGTATGCATCTCATCCTGCAATTCTCCGGTCAGTGCATAACTGGAATCGGTAATCAACCGGAGCTGCTGGTCATTATGAGCGGTATAGTAAAAAACTGCTCCCGGCAGCAATTCGGATTCTTCTTCCGGCTTCTCGGTGAGCAAAACCACCTTTTTGCCTTCCTGAATCAGTGTCTCCAGTTCCTGCTGAAACAATGCGGCAATCTCAAGGGGAACGGAAAGGTATACCCGCTCCTTCGCCTCCTTTAACATATTTCGGAATTTATCCTCCACATGTCGTCTGCCACGAATGGTTATATAATTTTCATTCTGAAAGGTTTCCTTCGGAATCTGCTGTTCCAGAAGGTCGGAAACCTCTTTCAGATAATGCAGTTTATTGAAACAGAACTCATTCACCGGCACCGCCTGATATTGCACGGCCTGCTCTTCCAGAATATAAGCAGCACCCTTATCCACCAGTCCTGCCAGAGCACCGTAGGCATTGGATCTAGATATGCCGATTCTCTTGGCTGCCTCATAACCACTCAGCGCTCCTTCTGTCAGCAGAAGGAGATATATTCTGGCTTCCTGCCTTGTCAGTCCAAAATGCATCAATGCTTCAATATTATCCAGATTTTCCAGCATTTTTCTCACTCATTTCTACCATCCAAAATATCGTAGTCCAATTGAGTACCACTATATAATAAGTCACCTCTTTTGTCAAGCCTTCCGAGAGGTTTCCATTGAGAAAATAATCATTATAAGTTATAATCATTTTATAACAGGCAATCACGATTATAATGTTTTCTTGCAAAGGAGTCATCATGACAACAAAGGGCAGAACAGACAGCAAAAAACTAAACATTTTTCTATATTTATTCGCAGTCATCTTTATCCTCTTGTTTCTAATTTATACCCAAAGCAAACAGGCGCTGAATTATCTTCAGTCCAGGGAAACAACGGGATATCTCACCATTCATGAACTTTCCAGCCAGAGAATCAGCGACCCTGACACTCCGACCGGCACGAAAAAAGAGTATATTCTTAATATAAGAGATATTTCTGAAGGAGATAATTATCTGGTTTTCTATCAGGTGCATCATTATGTGGAGATATATCTGGATGGGCAACTGGTTTATAGCCTGATGCCTAAAAATGATAATCCGGTTTGTAAATCCACCGGCTGCAGCTGGGTCACCTTCCCCCTGTATCCGAAAGATACCGACAGAGAAATACGGGTTGTATTAACCCCTGTCTACAAAGCAGTGGAACATCGACAAACAGAATTTTTGGCAGGCTCAAGATATGCAATCTTTAACCGTCAGCTGGAGGCAGATTTACCTGCATTAGGTATGGGATTTGTTGCTATCATCGTGGGAATTACATTTATTTCAATCTCCCTTTTCAGTATGATTCAGTATAACAACGCAAACAGTTTGGTTTTCCTTGGCTTATTTTCCGTTTGTATTGGTTTGTGGAAAATCACCGACGTTCGTTCCACAACGATTCTTTTTCCACAAAATGCGATATTAATGGCACAGCTCTCTCTCTTAATGTTGCCGATGTCTGCGGCTTCTTTTGCATTTTTTATAAAAAAGCAAATCGAGAAAAGCCAATATAAAGTATTGAACTGTGCCTGCCTGCTCCCGGCAATTGCTGTCATTCTGCAATTATTGTTACAGCGTACCGGTACCAGAGACTTACGGGAGACCCTGATCGTCAGTCACATCACCATCGGTGTGACCGCTCTGGCAACCTGCTACGCAATTATTTCAGAATGGAGAAAAATGAAATCCGACAGAAGAAACTCCATTAAATATATTTGCTTTTTCTTCTGTTGCGCCGGAGTTGTTTTAGATCTGACTCTTTATTACCTGACGGGAACTTCCAATGATATACTAAATACTTTATCTGTATTTCTTACCTATATCATTATCATGGGTGTGATTTCCGTCATCGAGTTAAATCGCCAGGCAAGTATTGATTTCAGCACGGGGCTGAATAATCGAAATAAATGTAACGAATTACTGCTGGATGAATCTGTCCTTACAGAGGAAACCTGTCTGATCATGTTCGATCTGAACCAGCTGAAAAAAATCAATGACAGTCAGGGACATAAAGCCGGGGATCATCTGATTCAAACCTTTGCACAGATTCTGAGGCAATGCACGCCAAAGCATGCTTTTCTGGGGCGATACGGAGGAGATGAATTCATTGCGATTATTAAAAATAACAACGAACAGAATATTTTGAATATCCTTACCGATATCTCCAATGCTGCCGAAGCACACAATGCTTTGAGTCCTGATCTTCCACTAACCTATTCTGCAGGTTATGCACTGTCCACCACGTATCCGGATCACACACTGCGTATGTTAATGGAAAAGGCAGACTACAATATGTATCAGGAGAAAAAAGCGTATTATGAAACTCTTTCCGAAGCAAACGGCAATGAAAGTAGTGATTCACTGTAAAAAGAAAGAGGAGCCGCACTGGCGGCTCCCCCAAGAAAGAAATAAGGAGTGACGATTAACTCTACTGGATTGCAATATATTTTTTCTCTTCCACAACCGGTTTCTTCTCTTTCGGGAACCTGAGAGTCAGAATACCATCTTTAAAGGCTGCATGAATATCTTCTTCAGTGATATACTTGCCAACTTGGAAGCTTCTCTGGCACTTTCCGCTGTATCTTTCTCTGCGGATGAAATTACCTTTCTGATCTTTTTCTTCATTCTCTTCTTTATGTTCTGCTGCGATGGTCAAAACTCCATCTTTCAGCTCTGCGTGAATATCTTCCTTCCGGTAACCCGGCAATTCCATGGCCAGTTCATAATCTTCTCCGACTTCTCTAATATCGGTTCTCATAACGGAATTCTCTGCTCTGCGATATCCACTTGGCACTGTAAAAACATCATCAAAAAAGTGATCTACAAAATTATTATCAAAAATACTAGGCATTAACATAATACATTCTCCTTCCATACAATCAATCATTTTAAGAATACTATGAACAAAATCTATCAGGATAAACGGGATAAAACCCTGTTATTTTTATCTTTTCTTTTGTTCTATGCGTAATATAACACTTATTATTAGCCACGTCAAGTGTCGAGTGCTAATTTCACAAAATGTTCACATTTAAAAAACAGTGACTATCAATTTTTGAATCTTTTACTCAAAAATTGATAGTCACTGTTGTACAAAATTCAAGAACGCCTCGGCGTTTTTGTTGCGAGATGCGCGTCATGCGTTAGCATGACAAAATTCTAATGCGCATCTCTGCAATCCGCCGGAGGCTTTTATCGAAGTCGGAGATTGAA
>JALERO010000071.1 GCA_022764265.1 Eubacterium sp.
TTTTGCCGGAGATAACCGACAAGGTCCATTGGAACAAAGACGACAACAGACACCTTTTAATCCAAAGCCACATTTATTCTGTTGTGCCACCATTCTGTGATGAGATGTATCTTCCCCACAATTTTTCAGAAATTCCTCCAATGGCTTATCTGCACTGCTACAAATTTGATCAGACATTTTCTTTCCCCCTTCTCGCTGTGTCTTTACACGCATTTCACCCTGTTAACACACTTTGCTTTAATCACACATATATTTCTTCTTATTATATCAGCAGGAATTCCACCACAATGGTAGTATTCCTTCATGAAAGAGGGAAATATAAAACTATGTTTGTCCATCCAAAAAGCTACGTATTATTTTTCCATTTTCACAGCAGAATCTTACTAACGATATTTTTCTTTTTCTTTTATAATCTATTTTAAATGATTCTTTTCTTGCAAAAGAGGAATCACCAAAAAAATTCATTCGGAAAGGAAGCGTTCTCATGCTCACCATCGATAATCTGGAAAGCTGGACAGAAAACTATTTCTCAAAAGAGGAAAACCAGAAGAAGGCAGAAAAAGCCTGCGAACATTATGATCGTCTCATGATCAAACAAATCAGAAAGCAAATGTTATCCGGAACCGAACAGATTCAGCTCTCCGAGCTGGAAGACAACGATCCCGGCAAATGTCTCGAGAACGCAAAATACGCAATCATCCCTTCGGCAGTCGTCAACGGGAAAAAAGGTCAGATTCGCATCAATCTGCTGGATCAGACCGCAGAATTTCTGGAGAAAATTCAAAAATAACTATGCTCACCTTCTCAACACAAAATTCCATAGAAAAACAGATTGTATGATTTCCACACCCCATGCAATCTGAAAGAACTGCTCTCTTATACCATCCTGATCAGGAGCAGTTCTTTTTTATCACGAAACTGGAAATATTTTCTTTTTTTATTGATTTTTTCCTTTTTATGTTTTATAATATTATTCAGTTGAAGGGAGATGATTTCGATGGGTCGAAAAGACACTCTAACCAAAGAATACATGTCCCAGAACGATATTTTTGCTGATGTTTTTAACTATCTTTTATATGATGGTAAGCCAGTCATTCAACCTGAGCATCTTGTAGACAAGGATAGCACAAAAAGAAAATAATAATTCAAAATTTTTGAAAGAAACCACAGCAGAATTTTTATCCGGATTTCATAAAGAAGATAAACTGAAACCGGTGATCACAGTTACCGTTTACTTTGGAACAGATAAGTGGGATGCGCCCAGAAATCAACAGGAAATGTTTGATGTACAGGATTCTTACATACAGCGTTTTCTTCCAGATTATCCCATACCACTGATTCTTCCAAAAGAAATTCAGGATTACACTCATTTTCAGAGTGAATCTGAACGAAAAGTTATCGCTTCCCAGATGAAGAAAGAAGGATTTTCCGATGAAATGATTGCACATATTTTGCAGATATCTATAGACAATGTAAGAGAACTTTTTCTTAAGTAAACGTTTTCTATTTGTAACTGTTCAGAACCAAGCAGATTTATCAAAAAAAATATTGAAAGATTGTTTTTTCTTTTCAAATCCTCTATACTAAACATAATAAGAAATGCAGTCAAATCTGTATTTATCTCGTCGGAGAAGACTCCCACTTCCACAAATGGGAGTAAAGGATTCATTTCATCAAGTGGGAGTTTCAATCTCCGACTTCGATAAAAGTCTCCGGCGGATTGCGTAAGATGCGCATTAGAAATTTGTCATGCTAACGCATGACGCGCATCTCGCAGCAAGAACGCCGAGGCGTTCTTGAATTAGTCATAAAGATACACAAATATTTTCACAAAACAAAGGAGAATCTATCATGGAAACATCTGGAAACGTTACTTATTTGAATCACCCATTAATTCAGCATAAAATATCTATTCTTCGTAATAAAAATACCGGAACCAATGAATTCCGTCAATTAGTAGAAGAGATTGCCATGCTAGAAGGGTTCGAAGCATTAAAAGATCTTCCACTGGAAGATGTGGAAGTTGAAACTCCGATTGAAACCTGTATGACTCCTATGATTGCCGGCCGAAAGCTGGCCATCGTCCCGATTCTCCGTGCAGGTCTCGGTATGGTGGAGGGAATTCTCGCTCTCGTTCCATCTGCAAAGGTTGGTCATATCGGTCTCTATAGAGACGAAGTCACTTTCGAACCTCATGAATACTATTGCAAACTTCCGGATCCGATAGAAGAACGTACCATCGTTGTCTGCGATCCGATGCTCGCAACCGGAGGTTCCGCTGTGGATGCCATTACGATGATTAAACAACACGGCGGTAAAAACATTAAATTCATGTGTATCATCGCTGCACCGGATGGAGTCAAAAAACTTCATGAAGAACATCCGGATGTGCAGATCTATGTAGGACATCTGGATCGCTGCCTTAACGAAAATGCCTACATCTGTCCGGGACTGGGCGATGCCGGAGACAGAATTTTCGGCACTAAATAATACTTTCAAGAATGCCTCGGCGTTCCTGCTGTAATATACACCAGAGGCTCATCTCAATAGGAGATTTCAACTCCTAGACGGCACTTATCCGATTTATGGAGTTCTCTCGTCGACTTGTGAGCCGTACCCATCAACAAAAAAAGGCAGAAAAAACAACGAGGATGCGCTCTGGGTGCTGGCACACAGAAAGCATCCTCGTTTTGTTTTTGATAGGGGCAAAGCCCTCACCGATGAATTGGAAGCAATCCATCGGTGACTGCCCGAATACAGTGTCAAAATCCCGTCCGGCGAGGCAGAGACGAAGAACTTCCATAATCGGTACTTCCGTCGTCTCTCAATTCTTACTCATCCCTGTCATTGGTAAGTTTCAATTTATCCAACACAAAGAAAGTCAGTCCCATAATCATACCGACCACGCAGGCCAGAACCATACCGGTCAACTGTACACTTCCGAACTGTACGGAAATTCCGGATAATCCTGTCACAAATACAACGGCGGTCATCGCCTGGTTTCTTGATTTACCATAATCCACCTGGGCATCAACCATGATTCGGATACCAGAGGCTCCAATCATTCCGTAAAGCAGGAAAGAAATACCTCCGATGACCGGACCCGGAATTGTGCTGATCAGCGTTGTCATCTTTCCGATAAAGGAACAGATGATGGAAATAACTGCTGCTCCGCATATTACAGAAACACTGTATACCTTTGTCATGGCCATAACACCGATATTTTCTCCATAGGTTGTCGTCGGTACAGAGCCGATCAAACCGGAAATCATTGTGGAGAAGTTATCTGCAAAGAGGGAACGGTGAAGTCCCGGATCTTTCAGCAGGTCTTTTCCGACAATCTTGCTGGTCACGATCTGATGCCCGATATGCTCGGATGCAATAACCAGCAGGACAGGCAGAATGATGACGATGGCTTCCAACTTAAACTTTGGCATCATGAAGTTAGGAAGGGCAAAAAGAGGTGCTGCCGCCACATCGGCAAAGTTAACCATACCGAGGGCAAGGGCTACCACATATCCGGCAATGATGGCGATGAGAATCGGAATTACGGATAAAAATCCGCGGAATACCACAGAGCCAAGAACAGCTACAAGCAGGGTCACCAGAAATACGATCATGTTTTTCGGGTCAATCACTTCGTCTTTGAGACCTGCTGTCGAAGCAGCTGTCCCTGCCAGTTCCAGACCAATGAGGGCCACTACCGGTCCCATAGCTGCCGGTGGAAGTACCACGTCTATCCAGGATGAACCGAATTTATAGATGATCAAAGCTAAAATACATCCACAGAATCCAACAACTACAAATCCGCCCAGCGCGTAGCTATATCCCCACTGACTGATGACAATACCGGCCGGTGCAAGAAATGCAAAGCTGGAGCCAAGATAGGCAGGTGCCTTTCCTTTAGTAATCACTGCAAAGAGCAGTGTGCCGAGACCGTTCATGAACAGTACCACCGCCGGATTGATTCCAAAAATAAACGGAACCAGTACGGAGGCACCAAACATGGCAAACATGTGCTGAATACTCAACGGTATCAGCAATTTCATCGGAACCTTTTCCTCCACCTGAATAATTCTTTTGTTTTCCATACTTTTTCTCCTTTTTCTCTGGGTGATGAGTCATTTGGGGTCGGGACTTGTGAACAACTAAGACTCCAGATTGCTATAAAGTTCACAAGTCCCGACCCCAGTTACTTCAGTTACATATTATAACAGGCATTACTCAAATAATCCATACAAAAACAAGAGACAACACTTGTGAAATTAATGGAAATCGCAATGTTTCCTTAATATTCACAAATGTCATCCTCTTATCTCATTCGCTCTCTTTTACTGTCTGATATATCCTAAAAGTTTTCCCTGGGCATCCACAAATTCTTCGTATTCCTCTCTGCTGTTTTGCTGAAATTCTTCCGTCACATAGCGAGGATTTATTCGCTCGATCAGTTCCTTCACCCCTTCGCCGAGGAACGGTTGATGAAGGTCAATGTTGCAGGCGTGGGCATAGGCCATCTGATAGAGCTCATAAAATGGATACTGTTCAAAATCCAGCGGATTGGCTTTCCAGTCCTCTTTCTGTTTTTTCACATATTCACCGCCCAGAGATAATTGCAGATGAATTCCCTTTATCCAGTCTGTGATTGGAATTCCTTCCGCTTCATGAGCATCCAGCATGGCATGGATATAGGAAACCGCATCTTCCGGCGTCTTTAAGTCACTGCTGGTATTCATATAATGGCCCAGATCCAGCATGATTCCCTTTCGTTCGCTGTGAATGCCTTCCACCAGCTTTCTGGTGAGGGCCGGTGTCTTCATGTCAAGACCACTCCACCAGAGATTTTCCACCAGAAAGTCAAACGGATATTCGTGCTCGTCAAGGAGAGTGTTGATCACTTCCAGAGAAGCATCGATCACTTCCTCATCGGTATATTTATATTGATATACATAGCTTTCCCGTAATGTCACTTCGGATACATGGAAGACCACATACTTTGCCCCCATTTTTTCCGCATATTGCAAATCTCTTCTCAAAAAATCCAGATATACTTCCCGGTCCTGCCCTCCATAGTATTCCACCCACTGTTCTCTGGAGTCAAACTCTCTGTCAAGACGATCGTAATCCCCCCGCCAGTAATCCATCCAGAAAATGTGAAAAAACATGTGAACGCCATTGACCATCTCCGGCAGGATCTTTCCCTGATCGGATTCCCCCGTAAGAATCAC
>JALERO010000079.1 GCA_022764265.1 Eubacterium sp.
CAATGTGTGAGGGAAATTATGGCAAGGAAAATAAGAAAATGGTATCCAGGGATAATTTTACATGTGATGAATCGAGGAACAAATCATCAGAATATTTTTTTAGATGAATCGGATTTCCAATTTTTTATAGCCCTGATAAAAGATACTCAGAAAGAATTTCCTTTTATCATACATGCCTATTGCCTGATGACGAATCACTATCATCTATTGATAGAAACAATAGATTCAGAAATATGGGATATTATGAAAAGGATTGATCAGTTTCATGCACGCTATTTCAACACAAAATATGGAAGGGATGGCGGAGTTTTTCGGGGAAGATATAAATCCAGCGAAATTGAAAGTGATGAATATTTTTTGCAGACAAGCAGGTATATACACATGAATCCTTTTGTTGCCAATATGGTAAAAGAACCATCTGAATATATTTGGAGCAGTTACAGAACTTTTCTTGGGATAATAGATGACAAACTGACGGATGTCACCAAAACATTGAAATATTTTAAAAACGAAAGCAGGATTTTGTATAAAGATTTTGTCGAGTCAAAAGTTGAGTATAATCAGATGGAACGTCAAATATGTAAGGAGTTGGGGAAAGACGAATGGCTACCATGGTAAAAAGTTTTGCATTACAGGGAATCGATGGGTATGTTGTAGATATTCAAACAAAAATTTTAGAAGGAAATCCTTCAATATCAGTAATTGGTATGGGGGATCAGGCAATTAAGGAAGCAGCAGAAAGAATTGCATCGGCGATTGACGAAAGTGGATATTCAATGCCGAAGAAGAAAATCATTATTAATTTAGCGCCAGGTGATCGTAAAAAAAGGGGAGCCCATTTTGATTTGTCCATGGCAATCTGTCTCCTGCAGCAAAGTGAAGATATTGCAGCAAAAGATATAGAACAATATGGATTTATCGGCGAACTATCCCTCGATGGCTCTCTAAGGGAATGTAATGGCGTTCTCCCTATGATTATGGCCGCAAAAAATCATGGAATAAAAAAAGTGATTATCCCAAAGGGTAATTATGAAGAGGCAAAATTAGTTCACAATATTGAAATTCTGGCATTTGATTCCTTAAGAGATGTGATTCTCTTTCTCGAAGGGAAAAAAGAATATAATCCATCAAATATTATGATATCACCAATAAACAAAAAAGAAGGACAACAATTAGATTTTGCAGATGTAAAAGGACAAAATGATTTAGTGCAAGCAGTTGTTTTGGCAGCTGCTGGTGGACATAACATGCTTATGATTGGAGAACCTGGTTGTGGAAAAACGATGATTTCAAGTAGAATACCAACAATCCTTCCCAATATGACGGAAGAGGAATGTCTGGAAGTCACGAAAATTTATAGCATTTCAGGTTTGCTGAGAAAAAAGAATGGAATGATTACAGAAAGACCTTTTCGTGCACCACACCATAATGTTTCATTAAATGCATTAATCGGAGGAGGAATGAATGCTCTTCCGGGAGAGGTATCACTGGCACATAACGGTGTTTTATTTTTAGATGAACTGGCCGAATTTTCAAAAAAGACTTTGGATTCTCTCCGGCAGCCAATTGAAAATAAAAAAGTTTCTATTTCAAGAGTGAACGGGACGAATACATATCCTGCTAATTTTATGTTTGTTTCTGCAATGAATCCCTGTCCTTGTGGCTATTATCCATCTTCCAGATGTCATTGTACAGATTACGAAATAATAAAATACAGGAGCAAAATATCCGGACCGATTATGGACCGTATTGATATTCAAAAAGAGGTAAAACCAGTTAGCTTTTTTGACATTGCCGAGTCTTCGCCAGCGCCTTCTTCAGAAGAACTTCGGGAAAAAGTGAAACAAGCAAGAGATATCCAAAAGGAACGATACCGTAATGATGAAGGGATATATTGTAATGCTCAGATGACAACTGCTATGATTCAGAGATATTGTAAACTTGACGATAAGACAACAAAATATTTAAAAGCAACTTGTGAAGAATATGGCTATAGTGCCCGTGTAATCCATAAAATTCTTCGTATGGCAAGAACTTCTGCAGATTTAAATAATGAAGAAAGTATTCGCTATGAAGATATATTAAATGTATTGTCTTATCGTGATCTTGATCAAAGCAACAGTCAATTGATGGTCGTAAAATGAAATTGTGAGGGAAATTGAAGGAAATAAAGATGACTGAATTAAATGAACGAGACTGCACAAAAATAATTTACGATATCTGGCTTACCAAAATTAAAGGTATCGGTCCGGTCAAACAGAAAGCGCTTTTAAAAGAATTCATCACATCTGAAAATGTATTTTACGCAGATAAGGAACAATTATCCCATGTAAAAACAATCGATAAGTCTAATATAACGGAAATCTTCAATAACCGTCAGTTGGACCAGGCGAAAGCCACGTTTGATCGTTGCATAAAAAAAGGAATTAATATTATCTCGATAAAAGACGATTATTATCCGGCTCTTGCAAAAGATATCCCTGACATGCCAACCATTTTATATTACAAAGGTACTTTAAAAATAAATATCTGTGGCTCTGCGATTATCGGTGCCAGAAGATGTAGCCGAGATGGAAAGGAAAAAGCAATCAATCTGGCGAAACAATTTGCTATTGAACAGATACCAGTTATAAGCGGAATGGCTAAGGGGATTGACTCCTATGCACATACTGCTTGCATTATGAATGGAGGATATACTGTTGCAGTTCTGGGGAACGGCCTGGATATTTGTTATCCAAAAGAACATGATCTTCTTATGAAAAGAATTGAAGAAACCGGATTGTTAATTTCAGAATACGAACCCGGAATACCTCCGTCCACTTATAATTTTCCCCGCAGGAATAGAATCATAGCAGCAATTGCAAAGGAAATATATATTCCAGAGGCCGGAAAAGGCAGCGGCGCACTTATTACCGCAGAATTTGGAAAAAAATATGGAAAGATACTTCATTATCTATAAATTAGATTGTTCAGAAGTTGCGACCCTAGTTTCTCGAGATTTCAATTCCACATGGCTAAAAATACCACCTAACCTTTGTTGGCTGGTGGTATATCATATTTATTTTATTATTTTACAAAACAGAAAAGGATACTTGGCAGGCGTGCCATTCTCCTGCATCTCTCAGGGTTTCCCCTTGTCAATACCATCGGCGCGTGGTTGACACGAAAATTTACCACCACAAGTATCCTCGTTGTTATTGTATATATTCATTATATCTTTTTTATTCCCCCTGGAACACATAACCTAGCCAGAAATGTTATTTTGCAAGATTTAAACCTTCTGTTATCCATTCCTGTACTAATTGAATCTGAAGTTTTACTACTTGTGCAATTTTTTCCGCAGATAACCCCATCTCTGCCAATGAAATAACAGTTTCCTTTTTCGCCTTTAATTCTCCTTTCTCCATGCCTTTCTTCATTCCTTTTGCTTCTCCCACTTCCATTCCTTCCTGGTATATCTGATCCATTGCAGCACACATATATTCCACCCCTTCCGATGTTTCTTTTAGTTCCCGGACGCGCTCCGCCAGGATACTGTTATACATATCCTCTGCATTCTTGCAGTGGAAATCATGCATCAACCTACCCAACTCTGTATCGTCCTGTATTTTTGAGTTCACATATATGATATGCGATCCGTCTTGAAAGTTTTCCCCATTTTCCTCAAGAACCCTATTTACATGATATATCGGTAAACCAAAACCCAGGACATCGTCCCTTGTAATAAAGATTACATATGATTCCATGAGATCATCAAAATCCTGCCCGGTTTCCAACGTATTC
>JALERO010000119.1 GCA_022764265.1 Eubacterium sp.
TCTTCTCCACCGTTCCCTTCCTCTGATGCACATTTACCGAAAGGAGAAAGAAGAGTCCTTTCATAAACAACTCCGCAGGCTGCGGGAAAAAACAGGAAAGTATCGTATCATCAGCACTGCTCCGCCTCTGTATACAATGTCTGAAACCTTACTGAAACGTATTTTACAGCACAATATGGTTTCCGAACCAGAATACAATAAAATAATTTCCTATCATGCAACTGCTGACAGACCCCTACTCCGCTTTTCGAAATATTAATATTACGATTTGCTCCGGGCAGTATGTTCTTGTATCCAAAAGCAACGCCCCAACCATTCATTTTCTGATTTATCATCCAAAAATGATTGAAGCATTTGAACAATTTGTCCCTCCAATCGTGGAGACGGAAACGTGAAAATATGGCAGCGATTCCATACCATCCATGAATCACTGCCATAGGGTAGCTGTTTTTGGTTCGACAGTCCTTTATTCAATAATCGTTCCTGTCTTCTCCAGGAATCCTTCCAAAGCCTTGTCGATGGAAGTGATGATCACCTTTCTTCCCGTTCCCTTTTCCAGGAAAGATACCCCCGCTTCAATCTTCGGGAGCATGGTGTTTGGTTCAAACTGATTCTCTTCGATATATTTCTTCGCCTCATCAACAGAAATCCGGCCAAGTGGCATTTCATGGTCTGTATTGTATCCAATGGAAACATGCTCGACACTGGTAAGAATCATAAATTCATCGGCATTCAGCAGCTCTGCCATACGTCCGCTGGCATAATCCTTCTCGATAACAGCGCTGGCGCCACGAAGTTCCACGCCCTGAGCTAATACCGGAATTCCACCGCCACCGCAGGCGATTACAATGTGACCCTGATCTGACAGTTCACGGATGGAATCGATCTCGATGATTCCCTGTGGCTTTGGAGCGGCAACGATTCTGCGGTATCCGCCTTCCACTTCTGTTACAAAATTGCCTTTCTTCTCCTCTTCTTCGGCTTCTTCTTTGGTCAGCAATCTTCCAATGATCTTAACCGGTTCAGTAAATGCATCATCATAAGGGTCCACCATAACCTGGGTTAAGATCGTACAAATCGGTCTGTAAATTCCACGTTTTAATAATTCCGCACGAAGTGCATTCTGCAAATCGTATCCAATATAACCCTGACTCATGGCAGAACATACAGACATCGGTGCCTGAGTATATTCCTCTCTGCTTGCACCAAATTCATTCATGGCCGTGTGAATCATGCCCACCTGAGGAGCATTGCTGTGGGAAATTACGATATCTGCTCCTGCCTCCACAAGATTCGCAAGGATTTTTGCCGTATTTTTTGTTGCTTTGTATTGTTCCGGCAAGGTTGTGCCAAGTGCTCTATGTCCGAGAGCAACCACTACTTTTTTCCTACTCATTTTATTCATTCCTTCCATATGCTTTTTCACATAATTCGATAATACTATTTTAACAGAAAAAGGAAAAAACATCTACCTTTTCCCACCAAACTTTAAAAAATGAAGTGAAAATTATTGTTCCAGATACTTCTTCATGGCCTCCATGGATTTTCTTCCGTCCTCCAGACCGATGTTATACAGATGCTCCAGCTTGTCCTTATTCTTCTCGACACGGCCGACATTTACTTTCTCACTCGGACGGATGACAAAAGTTCTTCCCTCTTCCTCTTCTTTTTTCAGGAAATCCAGAGTCTCATTATAGCGGATATGTCTGTTTTCCGCCTTTTCCAGAAATGCTTTGGAATGGGAATACCTAAGTTTCATGAGAGGCATAAGCTCATTGGGCGTTTTCCGATAAGAATCTTCCCTTGTGAGAATCACCACATTTTTCTCATTTCCTGCTTCAATGGATCTGCGAATCGGAATGCTGTCTGCAATTCCACCGTCCAGATAATGACGGCCTTTCACAACCAGCGTTTTGGAAACCAGCGGAAGGGAACTGGAGGCCCGAACCGCCCACATCTGCTTCTTTAGATCTTTTACCCGGATGTATTCCGGTTCTCCGGTCTCCAAATTGGTAAGTACGGCAAAGAATTTGCCGGGATATTTTTCAAATTCTTCATAATCAAATGGGTCGAGAACATTGGGAATCTGAGAATACAGCATATCTGCGCCAAACACATTTCCGGTTTTCAAATAGCTCTTCACTCCACAATAATTCGGGTCATCCAGATAATCTACATTCACCCGATATGCCCTTCCCTTCTGTTTGGACATATAGCTGCATGCATGGCAGCTTCCCGCAGAAACACCATATATACTTGAGAACTCAATGTTCTCCTCCAAAAAGGCATCCAGAACACCTGCGGTATAGACACCGCGCATTCCTCCTCCTTCCAAAATCAATCCTGCATGATACATACAAAACACCTGCTTTCTATAAATACTGAAACTAGTTTATAACCTGTTGTCTGGTCAGCTCCGGCCGGAACTTCCGGGACGATTTTTTTGCGGCAATCTGTTCATACAAATCGGCCGCCAGAATATCCATCCCAATTATTTCTGCTTCTACGGATCCTTGCGGATAAAGTCTCCGGCCCATTGACGGTTTCTGAATCACATCCAGACGTGCCTTTTCTCGAATCTTTTTTAATAATGGGGTTGCTTTCCCGGAAAATCCCAGCACTCTTGCATAGGGAACCGGAATCTCTGCTGCTTTTTTCAGAAAATCATAATCCTTCATCTTCAGTACCATATGAAGTAATCCTCTTCTCCATGTGGCATCGGTTAATCTTTTTGTATGAAGATGTCCAATCAATTCTTCAAAAGAGTATCCCAATTGAAATTGATTAGAAAATCGTCGGCACATTTCATCATCCACTCCAAAATAATCAAGATTATTGTTTTCATCAGACCATCTGGCAAAGCGGAATTCTGTCATATAGATATATTCCAGATAAGGCATCAGATCTTCCCACTGAACAAAATCCCCTCTCATATATCTGTCCACCAGCTGTTCTGCTCCTGTGTACATTCCACCATTAATAATTGTAGAACGTCCCTTTTTTAATTCCAGACGAAGGGAAGTTGCTGACGGAAATCCCTCTATTATTTTCTCCTCATGATAGCCGGCTCCCCGGCGCCCCACGGTAACAGGGACAATGTCCGATTGAAGTCTTCGGAGAGATTTCATATATTCCAGCCCCAGAATATGATTTGGCTCTGAAAGAAAGCTTTTAATCTCTTCCCTATTCCTCCCCTGTTTCTCCATTATCTGACAAAGGGCATCCATTCTGGCCAGTGGAAAGCTTTTTCCCTGGCGAAGTCCCTCCTGAAGGTGTGATTGATATTCCGGCGATTCTTCAACAAGAAGCTGAACATAGAGCTCATAATCATCCACCGATGCCCACTCGCTTCCAAAGGAAAGATAATCTACACAATGAAGCTGATGCAGCAGCTTCACACCTGCCGTTGCAAAATACTCCGCACTGGCAGTTGCATAGACCGCAGGGATCTCTAACACCAGATCAACGCCTCCCTTCAATGCCAGTTCCGTGCGAAAATATTTATCCGCAATGGCGGGCTCTCCCCGTTGAACAAAGTCACCACTCATGACCACAATCACATAATCTGCATTTGTTTTCTTTCTGGTCTCCTCGATATGGTATTGATGTCCTTTATGAAAAGGATTGTATTCTGCAATGATTCCCGCTGTTACCATCTTGCCTCCTGTCAGGTTCTTTCCATCATGTAATGAAAAAATCGTCTTCCTTGATCGATTGGATACTTTGACTTAAGCTGATCAATCTGATTTTTATATGATAACCGATTGAAAAAAAAATGGCAACCCGCAATTGTATTTATTTTTGTACAAAGCAAATTGTATTTACTTTCGAACAAAATAAATTATTGTTAAATTTGAAACAAATTTATTTGTCAAATCCGTGAAACGAAAGCTCAAATGACAAAAAAAACACCGAATTTATACAATATAATACATTTTCAATTCGAAAAAAAAAAGCTATAATAAATCGACAACATAATATAATTCGCGAACTTTGCAATTCGCATGATATTTTTTTGAAAAAGGAGATAGAAACATGAAAATTTTAGTAATCAACTGCGGAAGCTCTTCCCTGAAATATCAGGTAATCGATTCTGACACAGAACACGTTCTGGCCAAAGGTTTATGTGAACGTATCGGTATCGACGGAAGATTAACTTATCAGCCAACCGGACAGGACAAGATCAAATATGACGCACCAATGCCAGCTCACCGTCAGGCAGTGGAGCTCGTATTAAAACAGCTTACCGATCCGGAAACCGGTATTCTGAAATCTGTTGATGAGATTCAGGCAGTTGGTCATCGTATGGTACATGGTGGAGAGAAATTTGCATGCTCCACATTATTGACGGATGAAGTACTTAAAACCGTTGAATCCTGCAACGATCTGGCACCTCTTCACAACCCGCCTACACTGGTTGGTGTTGCAGCCTGCAAGGAATTAATGCCTACAACTCCAATGGTTGGTGTTTTTGATACCGCTTTCCATCAGACTATGGCTCCGGAAGCTTACATCTATGGTCTTCCATATGAATATTATGAAAAATATGGTATGCGCCGTTACGGTTTCCACGGAACTTCCCATAAATTCGTATCCCAGAGAACTGCTGAATTATTAGGCAAGAAACCGGAAGATGTGAAAGTTATCGTATGCCATTTAGGTAACGGTTCCTCCATCTCCGCTGTTGACGGTGGAAAATGTGTAGAGACATCCATGGGACTTACCCCACTGGAAGGTCTGATCATGGGTACCAGATCCGGTGACATCGATCCTACCTGTATCGAGTTCATCGCACATAAAGAGAACATTACTCTGGAAGAAGCCATGACCATCATCAACAAGAAGTCCGGTGTGTTAGGTATCTCCGGTGTATCTTCTGATTTCCGTGATCTGGAAGAAGCTGCTAACGAAGGCAACGAAAGAGCCAAACTTGCTCTGGATGCATTCTGCCATCACGTAAAGAAATATATCGGAAGCTACATTGCAGTCATGAACGGTATAGACGCTATCGTATTTACTGCAGGTATTGGTGAGAACTCTCCGGAAGTTCGTGAGCAGATCATGGAAGGCTTCGGTTTCATCGGTGCTACAATTGATCCGGTTGCAAACAAGGTTCGCGGAAAAGAAACTTTAATCTCCACACCGGATTCCAAGGTGAAAGTATTCTGTGTTCCAACCAACGAAGAGCTGGCAATCTGCCGTGATACTGTTGAAATCGTTACAAAAAAAATTGTAGAAGACACAGTGAAAGAAGTTCTGAATAAATAGTTATAATCACATATCTCATTTACAAAATTTCGGGTACCAGAGAAATCTGATACCCGGAATTTTATAATCTTTAGTTTCTTTTTAAAATCCGAATGGAATTCAACAGGCAAAGTACAGATACTCCGGTATCCGCAAATACCGCTGCCCACATGTTCGCAAAGCCAAGGAGACCGGCAATCATTACGATGGCCTTAACTGCCAATGCAAATACTACATTCTGCCATGAGATTCTTCCGGTCATTTTGGCAATACCTATTGCTTTCGGAATTGCCTTCATCTCTGAATTCATAAATACCACATCAGCGGCTTCAATCGCCGCATCGGCTCCGCTGCCCATGGCTGCTCCGATGTCTGCTCCGGCCAAAACCGGTGCATCATTAATACCATCTCCCACAAACATGACTGCTCCATACCGTTCCCGAATTTTTCTTAATTCAGCCAGCTTATCTTCCGGCAAAAGTTTTGCATGGATTTCATCAATTCCGGTTTCCGCAGCTACCTGCTCGGCATTCTCCTGGGCATCTCCGGTTAACATAACTGTTGTGATTCCCAGTTTTTTTACTGAGGCAATAGAACTTTTCGCATCTTCTTTGACAGTATCAGAAATAATAATCTGCCCTACCCATTTACCATTCAATGCAATCAATACCTCTGTACCGGAATCTTCCTTTTTATAGCCAGTCAAATCAATATGATATTTATCCATCAGTTTCCGATTACCGCAAAGAACCGTACCTTTTCTGATCATTGCACAAATACCGTGACCTGCGATTTCTTCCACCTGGGAAGGTCTCTCGATCTCCAGTTCTTTTGCTTTTGCTGCTTCCACTATACTGTTTCCAATCGGATGAGTAGAAGAAAGCTCACAGCTTGCGCTGACGGCCAGTAATTCCTCGGAAGAAATACTATCATCCACCGATTTTGCTCTCTGAACAACAAAGTTTCCTTTTGTGATGGTACCTGTTTTATCCATCACAACCGCTTTCACATTTTTTAATCCTTCTATCACAATTCCACCTTTGAAAAGAATCCCTTTTTTGGATCCTGCACCAATCCCTGAGAAAAATGCCAATGGAACTGATAACACCAATGCACACGGACAACTGATTACAAGAAAAGTAAGGGCGGTATATACCGAGGAATGGGCTGCATCTCCATTGATAACCCAATGGTTCCATCCAGGAAGAATAAAAGGTAGAAGGATTGCAACAGCCAGAGCAAAAAATACCACGAACGGTGTATAAATCCGGGCAAATTTTGTAATAAATTTATCAATCTCCGGCTTACTTGCGGCGGCATTTTCCACCGAATCCAGAATTCTGGTAACCATGGATTCTTCCAGAACCTTCTCAACATTAATTTTAAGCTGCCCGGACGTATTGACACAGCCTGAAATAACATGATCTCCGGACTTCGCCATGACCGGAACCGGCTCTCCTGTCACCGGGGAGGTGTCAATACGACTCTCACCATCAATAATCAAACCATCCAATGGAATCCTGTCGCCGGGACGAACCAATAAAATGTCTCCCACCTCTGCATCCCCGGCATCAATTACTGTTACTTTTTCTCCCCTTATGAGATTGACAACTTCCGGCCTCAGGTCAACGGCTTCCATAATCTGTGAACGACTCTGCTCTGTTGCACGATGTTCAAAATACTCCCCGATTCGATAAAAGAGCATTACACCGACGGCTTCGGGATATTTTTGAATGAAAAATGCTCCGATTGTGGCGATGCACATCAGGAAATTCTCATCAAAAATCTGTCCCTTAAGGATGTTTTTCCCCGCTGTCAGAAGAACTCTGCCGCCGAGAACCAGATACGCAATCAAAAAGATTGGTAACATTCTGAAATCCTGTTCGACAATCCCCATAACTCTCATGATAATTTCTCCTGCCAGAAATAACAGGGTGCCCAGACCAATAGAAAACAAAGGTTTCTTCCAAAAAAGGACCTTCTCTTCTTCTTTAGATTCCACCTTTTTTCCATGATCATGGTGGTGATGTTCATGTCCGCAACAGCAATCATCTTCATGGTCATGGTGATTATGTTCATGTCCGCAACAACAGTCTTCTTCATGATCATGGTCAACATGCTCATGATGATGATGTTTTCTTTCTTTCACTTCCACTTCCGGTTCCACCGTATGAATGATTTCTATAATTTCAGGAAGAATCTCCGCCGGATTCTCTGCTGAAAAACGCAGCTGTTTTGTCGCAAAGGTTATCGAAACATCCTGTAATTCCGGTAACGTTTTTAATTTCGTTTCAATCTTCGCCGCACAGTTGGCACAATCAAGACCTTCCAGAATGTATACTTTTTTTTGCATTCCTGTAATTCCTTTCTCTCAAAACCGATGCTGAACAAAGATCATGGTTCTTGGCCTGTCTCTCAAATTATTGTGAGTCAGATTCCGGATATTCTAACTGGTGGTGGACCATATGCACCAGAGCTTCCTCCAGAATATCAACAATATGTTCATCATCTAATGAGTAAAAAACATTTTTCCCTTCCCTTCTGGACTTGATCTGATGCATATTCCGCATCACAGCCAGCTGGTGGGAAACTGCAGACTTCGTCATGTCAAGCAAAACTGCAATATCACCCGCACACATCTCCTGTTCCTTCAAAGCATATAGAATCCGTAAACGGGTTTTATCGCCGAGAACCTTATAAAATGCGACGACCTGATCGACGTCCTGATCCTTCGGCATATTTTTCTTCACCTGCTCAATGCTTTCCAAAAACATTGGCGTACAGTCGCTTTTCTTCGTTGCCATAACTTCCTCCCAATTGTCAAACGCTTTAACAATTGAACAGTTATTCAACTAACCTCATTATAGTTGAATAATCATTCAATTGTCAAGTGGTATTTTAATCAAATTTAATAATATTTCCTGTACAATTAAATATAAAATATTCTCCAAAAGACTCCTGTATCATTTTCAGATTATCATCACCCGTACAGTGAGATACTCCGATAAATTCCATTCCCATTGCTTTAAAATCTTCCATGGTTTTAAGCAGTCTTTCTTTATCAGCATCCATGAGGTGAGTTCCCCCAATGACACCACGGATAGGTTGTCCTGTCCTCCCGGCAATTGTTTTTAAAATATTGACAATACCCGGATGAGAACAGCCGACAATCACAACCAGTCCCTCTTTTGTATCCAGAGTCAGTGCCATCTCATCCGAAAAGGTATCCTGCACATATTGTTCCTCTTCTCTTAAAAAGAATTTGGGATTCCAATGTTCATAAGAAACAATTTGCTCAAAGTTTCTATGGATTCGAACGCCCTTTGCAATCTCCAGACAGTCCTGCTCCACTTCTTCTACAATAATCGGAAATTCATTCAGCTGTTTTCGCTCAAACTGTATCCCATTATAATATTTTTCTCCCTCTTTATTGGTACAATACTTTCCGTCAAAAAAGCCTTTCCCCACATACAGTTTTTTCTGACTTCCGGTTTCCTCCATCAGTCTCATTAACCCTCCTGCATGATCATAATGGCCATGGCTGATCATCACGCAGTCAAGATCCGTAAGAGATTCTCCCATTTTCAGGGCATTATCATAAAAGGCACCACTCTTTCCGGTGTCCATCAACATTTTAAACTGTTCATTTTCAATTAGCAAAGAAAACCCATGCTCACAGATAAGCGATTCCGCCGTATCCGGATGATTTTCTATGAGTGTTGTAATTTTCCAGGACAAGAAACTCCCTCCTTATCAAATAATTCTCTATTTTTTATATTATATTCGTAAAAACGATCTTCGTCTATACACAAAATCCTTGTCATAATTCCTGACCCTTGATACAATAAGAAAAAATTAACAATTAAAGAGGTTTTCCATGAAGAATAAATTAGAATTATATGGCACTTTGGGACCGGCGGATTGTTCAAAGGCCATATTAAAAGAAATGTTTCGTGCGGGAATGACCGGCATCCGCTTAAATCTATCCCACACCAATCTTCGTGATTGTGAGTCATGGCTTCAGAATTTATACGAAGTATCTGAAGAATTACATATTGTCCCGGATCTTCTGGTAGATCTGCAGGGCCCGGAACTTCGAATTGGCATGCTGAAAGAACCACTGCTGCTGGAGGAAGGCTCTTTTGTCCGATTGACTCCGGCGGAAACCGACATGGCCACTCCGTCTATTCCGATACCCGATCTGCTTTTTCCACATTTAAAAAAAGGCCAGACAATACGTCTGGACGATGGCAAAATTCTATTAGAAATTGCAGACACCGGCGAAATGGTGGCATCTGTAGTTACAGGCGGTACGCTGACCTCCAGAAAAAGTGTTGCCATAGACGACCTCTCTCTGGAATTGCCAACTCTGACCACCCAGGATCTTCATAATCTGGATGAACTGGCCAAATATCGCGTGACCGGCGTCATGCTTCCATTTGTCCGCAATAAAAATGATCTGCTCTGTCTAAAAGAGGAACTGCTGAAACGAAAGCTTACCCGCATTCGCATTTTTGCAAAAATTGAAAACCAGACAGGACTGGACCAGCTACCCGAACTGATTCCCCACTGCGATCAGATTGTCATCGCCAGAGGGGATCTGGGCAATGCCGTTCCTCTGCCTGAGCTTCCCGGCGTCCAGAAAAAAATTGCTCTTCTATGTCAGAGAACAAAGACTCCGTTTATGGTGGTCACTCAAATGCTGGCTTCCATGGAAGAACATCCGACGCCTACCCGGGCAGAAGTCAGTGACATTTTCAATGCAGTCCTGGATGGCGCTTCCTCCCTCATGCTGACGGGAGAGACAGCCATCGGAAAATATCCTGTGGAAGCAATGCAAATTCTGTCGGATACTGCCTTTGAAGGGCTTCGTTATAAAAATTTATTTAACTCCGGATCATATACAAAGCCAGCGGCTGCCAGTTTCTTTTCCAGCTCTTCCCGGCTCACATTCAGGTCCTCACAGAGTGCATCCAGCGAAGAATAATAGTCACGAAGTTTTGTATTGATTACGCTAAACAGCATCATTGGATCCTGTGGCAATTGTGTCATGGGATTCTCCTTTCTTATACATTAAGACGTTTTGTCACTGCTGCACCCATTCCTCCCGGACCGATGTGACAGGTAAGATTCAGCGGAAGATCATTATATTCCACTTGAAATCCCGGAAAATGTTCTTCCAGATCATGAATCCACTGCTCTCTACCCTCGTACCCATAAGAACATGCTGCTTGTAACCGGACTTCCTCCGGTGAAGAAACACCCATTCTATCCATCTCCTGCTCTAAGGCTTTAAAAATCGTCTGTTTCGCTTTTGCCATGCTGCGAACCTTTGCATAGGCATCCAGCTGCTTGCCATGAATCTGCAGAATCGGCTTGATATGAAGCACGGTACCGATGGCTGCCGCCGCCGGAGTAATTCTACCGCCCTTTTTCAGATGTTTTAAAGTTTCCACCATCACATAAATGGAAGAATTACTTTGTTCCTTCTCTAATATTTCTTTTATTTCATCAGCAGATTTCCCGGTACCCACCAGATATACCGCATCTTCCACAGCAGCTTTTTGCGGCACAGAAACTCTCTGAACATCCACCACTTGTACACGTCCATCATAATCCATGGCATAGATACAGGCATTGGCGTAGCTTCCCGAAAGGCCACTGGAAAGCGGAATATGTACGATCTCATCATACTCTTTCAGAACCTTATCCCACAAATCCATCACCATACCGGCCGAAGGCTGGGAAGTGAAGATATCCGCATCGGAATTTAATTTCTCATAAAACTCCTCAGTACTTAAATCCACCCCTTCCAGATAATCCAATCCATCAATAGTAAAAGGCATGGATACCACAAACACACCCAGCTTTTTTGCTTCCTCCAGCGTAATTCCCGAAGTATCTGTCACAACAGCAACCTTTTTCATACAATTTCCTCCATCTCCAAATCTCTCGTTTTATCTTCTCTGTGTTTCTTTCAACGATTTTCTTTTATGTACAAATTATTTTAAATACTAAGCATTATTACTATATTATACAGGCTTTTGTTTTTTGTCAAACTATTTTGAAGTGTGTCCTATTCAAGAACGCCTCGGCGTTCTTGCTGCGAGATGAATATTTCATTTCTTTTTTCCTTTTTGTGGACTTCATTTCCATTTTGTAGTATTCTATAAACTGAATAATTTTTTCCATTTCAGAGAAAAAATACTCCTTTGGATGAAAGGTTCGCTCTAAAGAAGTGGGACATTTTCAACGGAGATAAACATATTTTATGGAGGTAAAAAAATGAGTAATCAAGTTTGGAAATTCCATAACGATGTCGATACGGATCAGATCATTGCATCTCAATATCTTCTTTTACCGGACATCGAGTCAATGAAACAGTATACTTTCGAATCATTGGATCCATCCTTTGCAGGAAAGGTACATCCCGGTGATATTGTTGTTGCAGGAGAAAATTTTGGCTGTGGCTCTTCCAGAGAGCAGGCTCCGAGTGTACTGAAAGCCCTCGGTGTTCAGGCTGTCATCGCCAAGTCCTTTGCCAGAATCTTTTACCGCAATTCCATCAATATCGGTCTTCCGGTAATTGTATGTAAGGATCTCTATGACAACGTGGAAGATGGCGGTGAGGCTGACCTTGACTTATCTGCAGGTACAGTTACTGCAAATGGTAAGACCTTTTCCTGCACAAAGCTGCCGGAATACATGCAGAATATTTTGTCTGCCGGAGGCTTAATTTCATTTCTTAATAAGGAGGAAGCGTAATTATGGGTATGACCTTAGGTGAAAAAATCATTGCCAGAGCAGCAGGTGTCGATTCTGTAAAACCAAATGATATCCACACGGTAACTCTGGACCGCATGATGAGCAATGACGGTACCACACATCTGACCGTTGACATGTATCATAATAAATTGAAACATCCGAAAATTGCGGATAAAGATAAAGTGGTTTTCATCATGGACCACAACGTGCCTGCAGAGAATCCGAAAACCGCAGAGGCACATAAAAAAATGCGTAACTTTGCCAGAGAAAATGACATTAAATTATATGAAGGTCAGGGCATCTGCCATCAGATCATGATGGAAGACTATGTATGTCCGGGCGAGCTGATTTTCGGAGCTGACTCCCACACAACTACCTACGGTGCTCTGGGTGCCTTCGGAACCGGTGTCGGATGTACCGATTTTCTTTATGCCATGACCACCGGAACCTCCTGGGTGATGGTACCGGAAACCATCCGATTTAATCTTCACGGTTCTCTCCGGGAAGGTGTTTACGCCAGAGATCTGATTCTCACCATAATTGGAGATATCGGTGCCAACGGCGCCAATTACAAAATCATGGAATTTGCCGGAGACGGTGCACACAATCTTTCCATCGATGAACGTATCGTTCTCTGCAATCTGACTGTGGAAGCCGGTGCCAAAGCCGGAATTGTTGAGCCGGACGAAAAAGTCATAGAGTATTGTAAAGCTCATGGTCGTGAGGCGGTACATATGTTTAAGAGCGATGAGGATGCTCATTTTGCCGCTGTTTATGATTATGACCTGAGCAAGATTGAGCCTGTGGTAGTCCGTCCTGATTTTGTGGATAATTTTGCTTTATTAAAAGATGTAAAGGAAGAAAAGATTGCCATCGACGAAGCCTTCCTCGGCTCCTGCAATAACGGTCGACTGGTAGATCTTCGCGCTGCCGCTGATGTTGTTAAGGGCAAAAAAATCAATCCGAATGTCCGTTTTATCGTTGCCCCTGCATCCAAAGCCGTTTACATTGAAGCATTAAAAGAGGGCATCATCACAACACTGATGGAAGCCGGTGCGATGATCATGAACTGTAACTGTTCCGTGTGCTGGGGAAGCTGTCAGGGTGTTATCGGTGAAAATGAAGTGCTGATTTCCACCGGAACCCGTAACTTTAAAGGACGTGCCGGTCATCCAAGCTCCAAGGTATACATGGCCAGTGCAGCAACCGTAGCAGCTTCTGCTGTTGCCGGATATATTACCGGAAACACTGCGGAATAAGTAATCATAAAGAAAGGACAGACAATTATGGAACAATTTACAGGTAAAGTGTGGGTTCTCGGCGATGATATTGATACAGATATTATCATCCCGACAGAATATCTGGCACTTCCTACTGTTGAAGATATGAAACAATACGGCTTCTCCCCTCTTCGCCCAGAACTGGCTTCCCAGATTCAGGAGGGCGATATCATCGTGGCAGGAAAGAATTTCGGCTGCGGTTCCTCCAGAGAACAGGCGCCGGAAATTATCAAGGCATTAAAGGTAAAATGTGTGATTGCCAAATCCTATGCCCGCATTTTTTTTCGCAATTCCATCAACAACGGGCTTCTGCTCATTGAAAATGATGAGATTCAGGATGTAGTTAAAGAGGGCGATACCATTACCGTGAAAATGGGCGAATCCATTGATTTTAATGGTAAATCTTACAGTATTACCTCTCTTCCGGATAATCTCATGGATATCATCAATGCAGGTGGTCTTGTGAAGGCGATGCAGAAAAAGAACGGCATCATATAGGAGGATAGGACATGGGATATACATTAATTGAAAAAATCATCAAAAAAAATATCGGAGCGGATCATGTCGAGCCGGGACAGATTGTCACCGTTAATGTTGACAGAGTTATGATTCACGATATTTTCATTCCTTTTGTAGCAGATAAATTTGAAGAGATGGGATTTCAGAAATTATGGGATCCGGATAAGGTTGTCCTGATCTATGACCATCTGGTTCCATCCAGCGCAGTAGAGGATATCCGACATTTCAAGATCGGAGATGCGTTTGCTGAGAAATACGGTCTGACCCACGTACACCGAAGTGATGGTATCTGTCATCAACTGATGACAGAAGCAGGCTATGCCAAACCGGGTAACATCGTATTCGGAACGGACTCCCACACCACCACTTACGGATGTGTCGGCTGCTTCTCTTCCGGAATCGGGTATACCGAGATGGCTTCCATCCTCGGAACCGGTGAAATGTGGATTCGTGTACCGGAAACCATCAAAGTCATCATTGACGGTGAACTTCCTGCCAATGTGACAGCCAAAGATGTGATTCTTCGATTGATCGGCGATCTTCGTGCTGATGGTGCAACCTACAAAGCTCTGGAAATCAGTGGTTCCACTGTGGATAACATGAGTGTTGCATCCCGCATGACCATCTCCAATATGGCCATCGAAGCTGGTGCCAAAGCCTGTCTTTTCAAACCGGACGAAAAAACCTGCGAATATTCCAAAGTAAACTTAAGCGATGTTGATTGGCTCTACGGTGATGAAGATGCCCATTACTGCAAAGTAATGACTTACCAGGCAGATGAGCTGGTACCTGTCTGTGCCTGCCCTTCTCAGGTAGACAACATCCATCCGGTTTCCGAAATCGAAGGGACAGAGCTGGATCAGGTATTTATCGGCTCCTGCACCAACGGCCGTCTGGAAGATCTGGCTGTTGCTGCCAAAATCCTGGAAGGTAAGACCGTTGCCTGCAAACTGATCGTGACACCTGCCAGCCGCCAGATTTATCTCGATGCTATCGAGGCAGGCTACATGGAAACACTGGCCCAAGCTGGTGCCATCATTACACAACCGGGTTGCGGCCTCTGCTGCGGACGTGCCGGGGGTATCCTCTGTGACGGTGAAAAGGTTCTCGCCACCAACAACCGAAACTTCCTCGGACGTATGGGAACCTCCAAAGTAGGAATCTATCTGGGATCCCCTGCTACAGCGGCAACCTCAGCCATTTACGGAAAAATCACAATTCCAGAGGATGTACACTAATTGAAAAAGCAGGTACGAGTGGTAACGAAATGTTACAAAACTCTACCTGCTTTATATTATTACATCTGCTTGCGTACCACTTTATATTCATCATCCATCTGAAAATAAGGGCAACTCTCATAGTCACTTCTCATCAGCCTCGCCAGATCATCTTCATCCAGATTGACCATACACTCTCCCTGCCCGTCTTCTTCATCAATCCAGAAATGGGCACAATAATCACATTGATTTACCATTCTGCTTTTCACTCCCGTTCATTTTTCTATTACTATATCTTTTATTTTAGAAAATGTAAAGGGAATCAAAGTATTTCTTGTCAGTTTTTGAGAAAACATGATATAATAAAATTTAAGGTTTAATAATAAAGGAGGAATAACTTAATGACAGCAGAACAGCAGAAATTAATCCCTGCCCGGGATGAGAATTTAAAGAACGGTAATTATACAGTTTTAAATGGAGAATATACCAAAAACTTCAATGTATATGTGGTTGGAGAAAATCATAAAGAAGCCATTGATTACATCATGGTTGCACTGGACCGTTCCACAGATAATGTACTGGGCTTCGGCATCAAAATGGGCAGCCAGAAAAAGTACGGAGTAAGCTTCTGGGATGAAGCGGATATTCCGGAAGAATATCGGAAATAAAAGAATTATATATCAAACAAGAAGACATCGCAGATATGGCAGGCCGCCAATAGCGCGATGTCTCTATTATTTTATTCAACCGTCACACTCTTTGCCAGATTTCTTGGTTTATCCACATCAAGTCCTCTCGCAACTGCAACATAATATCCGAGAAGCTGTAGCGGAATAACCGCCACGGACGTACTGAAACAATCAATGGTTTTCGGCACATATACTGTAAAATTCGCCGTATCTTCCATCGCATAATTGCCATAGGAAGTGAGTCCCATGATATAGGCCCCACGGCTTTTTACCTCAACCAGATTGCTTACCAGTTTCTCGTAAAGATCCTGCTGGGTGGCAACTCCCACCACCAGAATACCATCTTCAATCAGGGAAATTGTTCCATGTTTCAGTTCACCGGCCGCATACGCCTCTGAGTGAACATAAGATACTTCTTTTAATTTGAGAGAGCCTTCCATACATGTCGCATAATCCACACCTCTTCCAATAAAGAAAACATCATGACTGGAAGCATACTTGTTGGCAAACCACTGCAGCCGTTCTTTTTCATCCAGAACCTTTTGAATCTTTTCCGGTAATTTCTGAAGTTCAGAGACAAGAGTATTATATTCTTCCTCCTCAATTACACCACGGATATCAGCAAAAAGAATGGCAATTAAGTCCAAAGCAACCAACTGCGTGCTGTATGCTTTTGTTGTTGCAACAGAAATTTCCGGGCCGGCCCATGTATACATTACCGCATCTGCCTCTCTGGCAATGGAACTTCCAACAACATTGACAATTCCGAGAGTTTTCAAATTTCTGCTTTTGGCTTCTCTGAGAGCTGCAAGGGAATCAGCCGTCTCTCCGGATTGACTGATAATAATCACAAGAGTATTCGGATCAAGCACCGGATCACGATAACGGAACTCGGAAGCAAGATCTACATCCACCGGAATTCTGGCAATTTTCTCCATCATGTATTTCGATGTAACTCCCACATGGTAAGCAGAACCACAGGCAACAATCTGAACGCGACTGATTTGACGAATTTCTTCTTCTGTCATACCCAGATCATCAATCACAACTCTGTTATCTTTGATTCTCGGACTGATTGTATCATTAACAGCTTTTGGCTGTTCGTAGATCTCCTTCATCATGAAATGTTCATAACCGCCTTTTTCTGCTGCTTCTGTATCCCAGTCAACAACAGAAATTTCTTTCTCTACTTCTTCTCCATCCATGTTGTAGAATGTTACACCAGCTTCCGTTAATCTGGCAATTTCCATATTCTGAAGATATGCAACATTTCTTGTATATTTGAGAATAGCCGGCACATCTGATGCAATAAAATTCTCATTTTCTCCTAATCCGACAATAAGTGGACTGTCTTTTCTGACTGCATAGATTTCTCCCGGACGATCTTTGAACATTACACCAAGGGCATAGGAACCTGTTGCACGGAGCATCATTTTGGTGATCGCCTCGATGGGATCTCCTGTATAATAATGATCCAGTAAATGAACCAGAACTTCTGTATCTGTTTCAGAAACAAATTCATAATTCATTTTCTCGAGACGCTCTTTTAAATTCTGGAAATTCTCTATAATTCCATTATGCACCAGAACAACATTCTTATCTTTCTCAAAATGAGGATGGGAATTCACTACAGAGGGTTCTCCATGAGTCGCCCATCTTGTATGCCCGATTCCACAAAAGCCGTGCACAGCGCGACCATTGTCTGTCATTTCATTTAATATTTTCAGGCGTCCCTTTGCCTTGATTACTTCAATCTCATTATTTCCGTTGGCATCCAGATCAGAAACTGCTATTCCGGCGGAATCATATCCTCTGTATTCCAGCTTAGCCAGACCGTCCAAAAGAATCGGGGCAACCTGTTCTTTGCCAACATATCCAACAATACCACACATTTTCTTTATCTCCCTTTTTATTCACAGTGTCCTTTATCCTGAATTACTTTAATCACGGAATCTACGTAGGATTCGCATTCTTCCTTCGTCTCCGCTTCCACCATAACACGGATTACAGGCTCTGTACCGCTCTCTCTCACGAGAATTCGTCCGGACGTCCCAAGAGAATCGGCAACCTTTTTAACTGCATTTTGCACATCAGGATCATTTTGAGCTTCCGGTTTGCTTTTCACCCGGACATTCTTCAAAACCTGAGGATAAATTTTAACCGGTTCTGCCAGCTTTGCAAGAGAAGATTTTTTCTCCAGCATTACTTCCATCATCTTGATGGCAGTGAGGATTCCGTCTCCGGTTGTGGCATATTTACTGAAGATAATGTGCCCGGACTGCTCACCACCAATTCGATGTCCGTTTTTCACCATGCTCTCATAAACATATTTATCTCCAACATTGGTTTTTTCATAATTAATTCCCAGTTCATCGAAAGCTTTATAGAGTCCAAAATTAGACATGATAGTAGTAACCACTGTATTATTGTCAAGCTTACCCTGCTCTTTTAAATATCTTCCATAAATATAAAGAATCAAATCCCCGTCAACAACATTACCGTTTTCATCGACAGCGATACAACGGTCCGCATCTCCGTCAAAGGCAAATCCCACATCAAGCTGATTCTCTTTTACAAATTGCTGAAGTATTTCAATATGAGTAGATCCGGCATTCATATTAATATTCAGTCCATCAGGTTCTGCATTGATTACATAAGTCTTTGCACCAAGAGCATCAAATACACTCTTGGCAATCATCCATGAGCTTCCGTTGGCACAATCCAGACCAACTCTCACATTTTTGTAAGAACGTGTTGCCAAAGAAATCAGATAACCAATATAACGATTTCTTCCTGCAGCATAGTCTACTGTACAGCCAATCTGGTCTTTGACTGCAAAAGGGATTTCCATTTTTCCATCTATGTAATCCTCTATTTTCAAAATGGTTTCCTCATCCATTTTCTCGCCTCTGGCATTGATCAGCTTGATTCCATTATCATAATATGGATTATGGCTGGCAGAAATCATAATACCACAGTCAAAGTCTTCTGTTCGCACAACATAAGATACACTCGGTGTAGTTGTAACGTGTAAAAGATACGCATCTGCTCCTGAAGCAGTAAGACCGGCTACCAGAGAATACTCAAACATGTAACTGGATCTTCTGGTATCTTTTCCAATGACAACTTTGCATTTCTCTTTCTTTTCTTTTCCGTAATACCATCCCAGGAAGCGTCCTACCTGATAGGCATGCTCCACTGTTAAATTTACATTAGCTTCCCCACGGAATCCATCAGTTCCAAAATATTTACCCATATTATTCTCCCATATTATTCTCTTTATTGACAAAATGAGGGTCCCATGTACCCCCATTGTATGTCATCTTATTTATATTATTATACCGTTTATATCATACCTGATTTTCACAGTAACCGTCAATAGTTTTTACAAAGATTATTCATGACGCAACGCAACAATCGGATCCAGATTAGCAGCCTTCACAGCCGGAATAAATCCAAAAATGATTCCGATCATCATAGAAAACAGAATTGCAATTACTACCGCCGGGATACTGATTGCTACAGGAACACTGGAAATTTTTGCAATGGCCTCCGCCAGTATAATTCCAGATATGGTTCCAATAATACCTCCCAAACTGGTCAATACTGCAGCTTCCGTCAAAAACTGGCCTAAAATAATATTCTTTCTGGCTCCAATCGCCTTTTTCAGACCGATTTCTCTTGTTCGTTCCGTAACCGATACCAGCATGATATTCATAACACCGATACCACCGACCAACAGAGAAATACTTGCAATCCAGATAAGCTGTTTATTTGTGGTTGCACTCAGCTGTTCATTTTCTTCTGCCTTTTCGGAAATATCCTCTGCCCGGTATTTTACATCCTTATTTGTCACCGCCTCGTTGAGCAAATCTGCCGCAGCTTTTCCAACCGCACTCATGGAGTCTGTTGAATCCGCCAGAAGTTTGGCGTTCTGTGGTTCATCATATTGCTGGACAATATTCCATACAGTATCCGGCACGATTACGCATCCACTGCTGCTAGAATCATCATAAGCATAATTATAATAATCCTCTACCGATGAAATTACAGGTTCAAATTCCGATGATTCTTCCACAACGCCAATTACAATGAAAGGTTCCCCTTTGATGTCAATTGTTTTTCCCACCGGAGATTCATCCCCAAACAAACTGCTTGCTGCTGTTTTATCGATCACTGCGACTTTTCTGTACTGTGAATAATCCGATTCCAGAAAATGTCTGCCCGCAGTCATAATATAACCACAAGTATTAAGATAATGGGAATCTGCTCCAATCAGCTGGCCTCCCTGTAAAGCGGTAGAATTATAATATATATAATCCACCCCTGTTCTGTTCATATAGAGGCTGGCATCTTCTACGCCATTCAATTCCTGCAATCTTTCCCTCATATCCGAATCAAGGGTCGGAATTCCCTTAGGAAGCCCACTATATTCCATTTCATAATCATAGTCACCGCTTTCTGTCAACCGTACATTTACCGTGTTGGTTCCGGATCCAATCAGGTTCTTTTTAATCTGTTCATTGGTTCCCTTAATCGTTGATACAATCGCAATAATTGCCGCAATACCGATGATCACACCAAGCATTGTCAGCAGAGAACGTAATTTATGTGCCCAGATACTCTGAAAGGATAATCGAACATTTTCTAACATTTTTTCACCAAACCTTTCAAGCTATCTTAATAAATGATATCATCTTCATCCTCAGAAAGCTGCACCTTGGCACCTTCTTTTACATTTTTTCCATAAGGGAATGCCAGATTATCATCCATTGTAATTCCAGAGAGAACTTCCACATACTGTCCGTAAATAGTTTCCCCGGTCTTTATATATTGTTTCGTCAGTCTTCCGTTTTTGCCTTCTTTATAAACGTAGCTCTGTCGTCCTTCTGTACGAATATAAGCTTTCTGCAGATAAATCGCATCTTTCGAAACTGTTCCCATACTCTGTGAACTATAAGAAATTGAGACTGATTCTCCTGTACTTAGTCCATCTGCATCTTCAATATATGCAACAATCGGATAATAGGAACTGTTTGGATTAGACATTCCTTCCGAAGAGCTCTCTGAAGTTGGAAAATCAGATATATCCTTTACTACTGCTTCATACTCTTCTCCTGTTTCCCAGGATGTACAACGAATTGTTCCTCCAACCTGAATGGTATCCAGATCCATCTCACTGACAGAAGTTTTCACATACATACCATCTTCTGCACGAACAATAATTGCAGCAGACCCATCGGTCGGCATGGCATCGGCAGTGTAAGCAAGAGTTACCTTTCCGCTAACCTTTGCTTTTACGGTTGCCGCATCCACTTCTTTTTTTGCTTCTTTATAATTAATACGAGCCTCACTTAAATCCTGCTTTGCCTGAGCTATCTCATCTTCTTTTTCCGAAATGGCATCTTTTAAATCCTCTGCGGTATAAGATTCTCCTGCATCTCCAAAGTCTCCTCCGCTGTCTGAACTTCCCACCGTTGAACCCCCGGATGAAGATGTACTACTGCCCGTTGAACTCTTTTCCACCGTAAGAGTAAGAACATCTTTTTTATCCCCGGCTCTGGCAACAATCCGCAGTGTTTTGGCAGACTCATCGGCTCCCACAGTAAGAACCCCGTTCACCAGCTTGGTTGACTTTGATTTATTTCTTTTTAATTCCCATGTTACTGTCAATGCTTCTTTATTTTTTCCTGTCAGCTTTGCCTTGAAGGTATAGCTTTTTCCGGTCTTAACCTTCTTTTTTGACGGGGTAATCTCAATCTTATCTGCTGTCACAATGAGATTATTAAGATCTGTGATTGTATAACCGGCAAAAGATGACAGGCTTTCTTTGAAAATCATCCCCGGACGAATGGATATCTGAACAGGATTTTTGTCTGTACCTGCTTTGTATACTTCCTCCGATTCATATTCATAAAATACAGCATATTGCTGATTTGTCATGATATCATTAACTACAGAACCGCGGATCGTACCGTTCTGTATCAGCAAATATACATATGGATTGGAGGCACTACCATCACCGGATGCAGCATCTTTTTGTTTATCGCTGATCGTACTTTTTAATACGTTGGTCTTTGGGGCCTCTTTAACAAGATTTTTTAGGTCATCCAAATTATACTCCTGATCTTCCAGAACACCATTCGTCAGGTATTGCGGTCGAACTTCCAACTGGTCAACCGGATTTTTCTTATCGGTTGCATAAGCATCTTCAGATGTATATTCTCTAAAATATGCATAATATTCATTTTTGATCAACTCAAGGATAACGGAGCCTTTTACTTTTCCGTTATCAGCCATCAAAAAGATAAAATGGGAACCTTCTGAGCCCTCTCCGGAAGCTGCATCACTAATCGCAGATATGTTATCTTTCAACTGCTTTTGAATCACGATTTCCTTTAATTGTTCCAAAGTATATGTGTTATCTGATTTTAAATCAATTGCTGTCATATCCGGGGTCAGTGAGAATGTCGTTAAAGGACCTTTGTTATCATTATATGTATTTTCCGATTCATATTCTTTAAATACTGCATATTCTTTATTGCTCAGTAAGGACTGAATTACTGTCCCTTTAACGGTGGCACCGTTTTCGCCCTTCACCAACAGAAAAACATAAGGGGTATCTTTTGTTTTTCCGTCACCGGAGTTCTTCTCATTTTTATCGGTAATTGTATCTTTAAGCGGATTATCTCCTTCTTTTACAGCTGCACTTTTGGTTGTTTCCGTCGCTTCCTCTTCTGACGATTCATTTTCTGCCATATCCCCAACTTCTTCCAGAACAGTATTGTTTACATAAGATAAGTTCAGAGAAGCACTGAGCAGATTGGAGCCTGAACTATCGATAGCACCAACAGTCTTGGTTCCCTTTAATTTTTGAAGTTCTTCCTCCATTTTCTCAATTTCAAGCTTCGCCGCTTTAATTTGCAGTTTCTGCAACTGAACGTCGAGTTCTTGCTCTTCAACATTATATTTTAAAAGCTTGTCCCCTTCTTTTACTGTATCACCTTGTTTCACATAAACCTTCTCTACTTCCTGTGAGGCACCGGGATACACCTCCTGCACATAATCAGAGGAAATTGTTCCCGATAACTGGGAATCATTTTCGAACCAGCTGGAACTATTCAGGAGTTCCATTGAATAGACATCTACAGTTGCACCGGAACGGCCTTTCAAAAAATATAGGATTCCGGCAACAATAAGTACACTGACTGCAAGCACTGCTGCAATGATAATAATCAGTTTTTTCTTGTTTTTCACTTCAACGAACCTCCTTTCTGTGGTTCATCTGAAATCTCTCCATCAAAAATATGCAAAACCTTTTTTGCATGGCCTGCAATATTAGCATCATGAGTAATCATGATAATCGTAACTCCTTCATCATTCAACTGCTGAAAAAGATTCATTACCTGTATTCCTGATTTACTGTCCAAAGCTCCTGTTGGTTCATCTGCCAGAATTATTTTCGGATTATTAACCAGAGCTCTTGCAATTGCCACTCTCTGCTGCTGACCACCGGAAAGCTGAGAAGGGCGAAAGTTAACACGATCTTCCAGCCCTACTCTTTTCAATGCCTGAAACGCTATCTCTTTTCTTTTTCTCAATGGGACACCGGCATACCCCAATGGAAGAGATACATTATCCAAAGCTGTCTGTTTTGGCATCAGATTAAAGCTCTGAAAAACAAATCCCAACGTATTCAACCGGAGATCAGAGAGTCTGTTTTCATTATATGCAATGATTGATTCACCTTCCAGAAGGAAGTCTCCCTTGGTCGGCCGATCAAGGCATCCGATGATATTCATCAGAGTTGTCTTGCCAGAACCGGAGGGTCCCATAATCGCAACATATTCTCCTTCATCAATTGAAATGTTAATATCTTTTAATACAGGTATAACAATTTTATCCTGCATATAATCCTTGTATATATGTTTCAATTCCAAAAGCATGATTTTATCTTCCTTTCACGATGTCAGTATAAGCTGACCAGAATCGCGCGCCAATTCTCACGTGCGTTCGACTTGAATTTATCATCTGTCGAATTACTCATCATAAAAACCGTCTTCACTGATTCCTTCATCAATCAAACCCTGGCTATCCATATCTTCATCCATCAGATCTTCCTCACTGTAATCCTCATCGATATAATCCTCGTCATCATACAGTTCATCATCAGAAGTTTCTTCTTCATAATATTCTCCGGTACTATCTGCTTCAGAATCAACCTTTGTCGTTTTCATATTTTCTTTCAGATTCTCCGCATCACACGCAATATAATCATTTTCATCCAGACCACTCAGGATCTGGTATTCGTCCAGATCTTCGTTATACTCTCCGACTTCAATTTTTTTCTTCTCAAGACGGTCACGTTTATTGGCAACCCATACGTAATAATTATCTCCTTCCACTCTCACATATGCGGCAGGAATCCAGATACCTTCTTCCCCTTCATCCTGACCATAATCAAGCTCAATGAAAACATGCTGCCCCATCATCAACCCTTCATCATCATTCAATTCCACATAAAAATTGTAAGAAGAGGCACTTTCGCTTCCGGACATATCACTGCCATAATCCATCATATCTGAATCTGTACTTTCAGAATCCGTCTCATCCGATGTGCTATCGGTCTTAACTTTACTGATCGTGCCCTTCCATGTAGTGTCATCCACTCGAGAGCGAACGATAACCGGGTCACCTTCATCAATAGACCAGACATTCGTCTCACTGATTTTTCCTTTTATGCGATAATCTCCAACTGCCAGAATCGTCATATAAGTAGAGCCATCCGCGGAAGCTTCATCTGACATTCCGGCATCTGTATCATCTCCATCTCCGGCACCAACAGATGTATTGATGGATTTTACAACTCCATCCATTTTACTCTTCACCGTTGCGTCTTTAATATTGCTCTCCAAAGTTTTAATTTCTTCTTTTCCTGATTTAATACTGTATTCGTTTTTCTTTATCGTCGTCTGCGCTGTCAGAATCTGTGTCTGAAGTTCAATCTTCTCACTGGCAGATGCCGATTTCAAATCTTCCTGATATGACTTGATATCCTTATTAAGCTGGGTATTTTCATTTTCAAGAGTACTTACTTCCAATTCTTTTTTCTCTTTGGCTAAAGTCAATTCTTCCGTATTATAAGAAAATAACTTATCTCCTTTTTTTACTTCGTCTCCCACAGAAACAAAGCACTTTTCAACCGACATATCAGACTGAAGAGTAATCTTCCAGGAATCCTGCGCCTCAACTTCACCCGTATAACGATTATTAATTCCGTTAGCACTGCCCAGACCTGCCACAACTCGTACAGATTCTACATAAGCCTTTCCTTCGTCACCACTATTGATATTTTTCACCATAAAATAAGAGATGGCTCCAATGATTATAACCGCTGCTCCTGCAAGAATAAGCAATTTCTTCTTCGGTATCTTTTTGGACTCCTTCTCATCTTCTATTTCATCCACATTATCTGGACTCTCTTCTTCAATTTGTTCTTCTTCGCCTAAAGTTCTATCAAAATTCTGCTTTATTTCCTCCTCCTCGAAAACATCCTGCTCATTTTGATACATATCCCGATCAAAGTCTTTCTCTTCTATGTATTCAATGTCATCATACAACTTAAATTCTTCCTGCGATTCTTTTTTTCTTTTCCAGAAAGGAACCTTTTTTGGCTTTTGCCCAGCTTCCGGTTCTTCTGTTATTCCATCTAAAATCATCTCTAAATGATTACTATCTTCATATTTTTTTCCTTTTTTTCTGCGAATCATTCTATTCCTCCTAACTTTCCGTCAGTCACGCGAAAAAACAAATACCCATTATTTCTAATAGTTATCTAATGGAAAATCCCATCATAACTCTGGTTTCAATTGCAAACGACAATCTGTGTTTAATAATACCACATCTCAATGAAAAAATCATTAAAGTGAAAAAGAATTAAAAGAATATTCACATTTCTGTCATGAAATAATTCAAGAACGCCTCGGCGTTCTTGCTGCGAGATGCGCGTCATGCGTTAGCATGACAAATTTCTAATGCGCATCTCTGCAATCCGCCGGAGGCTTAACATTTCAGAAGGGGATTGTCACCCGCTACTGAAACTATTTTATTTCCCACCGCTTAGCGCTCTGCGCGCTTGAAGCGGGGGACTTCTTCTGAAATGTTAAACTACAATAGAATTATTGTCAGCATGACACAAAAACGCTTTTATGATATAACGGAAACGAAAAGAGGTGAAAATGTTTCCATGATGAAAAATAAAATAATCGAAGAATCAATCAACAGTCTTCGTCAGGAGGGTTTGCCCATGCCATGTACGAGAAATATTATTTCGAATTAAATAAAAAAATACAGGAAATAATCAAACAACAGAATAGTCTAGCTGAAGAGCAATTATTATTATGTTATTTTGATTCTGCAAAAATGGTGTCCGGAGAAATTTTTAATAAATACAGTCTGAATCAGTCTGTTGGAAATTTTGCATTAGAGCATCATCAGAAAATCTGGAACGAAATCGTTTCTCATATATGTACGAACTTATCAGCAGAACAAAAGGATATATATAAGTTGATTGTAGACGGTACATTTGACAGGGCCACCTCCTGTCAGATTAATCCCGAACAAATAATTGAAATGTTAAGGAGAATAAAATGATCGTTGATATTTTAAATGTGTTTGCAATCATCTGCATTGCAATGGTTGTTGGACAAATTGTAGCAAAAGTAAAGTTGCCGGCTATTTTAGGCTGGCTCATCACCGGAGTTATCTTCGGCCCATATCTTGCAGGCATCATAGATATGGAAATCATAAATGCACAATGGTACAAAATTCTGATTAAATTATTTGAATGTTTCGCAGGCGTCATGATCGGAAGAGAAATTATTTTTAAAAAACTTGCAAAAACCGGAAAACAGATTGTCGGAATTACTTTCATTCAATCGATCGGCACTTTTTTGTTTGTCTCACTGGTTTTTGGAATCGTATTTTTTATTCAAAAAATTCCTTTATATCTGGCATTTATCTTTGGTGGAATTGCCCTGGCAACCGCCCCGGCACCAGCTTTATCCATTGTAAACGAATATCACACCAATGGACCTGTCACAAAAACGCTGATTCCTTTGGCTGCCATTGATGATGTGATTGGGGTAGTGTGATTGCATCTTTTATCCTGAACCACGTTTCCAACAAACGAATTGGTTTTATTTTACTGGTATTATTTCTGGTTCTTTCCACGGTAACCGGAATCTGCGTGGATCTTTTTCTTTTCCATGCATTTAAATTAAATTATATTCTGATCGGTATGGCTTTCAGCGCCACATTGGATTCACCCTGCTGCCCCACTCCGGTGTATCGCTGGTATTCACGGGAATTGCCGTAATCATTGCAAAATACGCCTTTATCTGGGCGGGAGAAATCCAAACAGAGTAAAAGAATAACAGACGACGACTGAACGAATCAGCCATCGTCTGTCTCACGTCATTCAATCACATTATAAATTTTTGATTCTTTCCATTGCACGGAGCGTGTTTTCATGGGATCCGAAGGCAGTGAGTCGGAAGTATCCTTCTCCGCTCGGGCCGAAGCCTGATCCCGGTGTTCCGACAATATTTCCTTTTTCCAGAAGATAATCAAAAAATTCCCAGGATGTCATCTTATCCGGAGTCTTCAACCAGATATATGGTGCATTTACACCGCCAAATACGGTAAATCCGGCATTGGAAAGGCCTTCTTTAATCACTCTGGCATTGTTCATATAATATGCCACCTGCTCTTTAAGCTGTGCTTTTCCTTCTTCTGTGTAGCATGCCAGACCGGCTTTCTGGATAATGTACGGAGCTCCGTTATATTTTGTCCCATGTCTTCTTGCCCACAGGGAATGAAGGCTCACGTCACCGCATTTCAAATCTTTTGGAATAACAGTGAATCCAAGACGGGTTCCGGTAAATCCGGCATTCTTGGAGAAGCTTCTCAGCTCAATGGCACAGGTTCTTGCACCTTCACATTCGAAAATCGTATGAGGTACATCCTCTTCTGTAATATATGCTTCATATGCCGCATCATAGATAATCACGGCACCAATCTTGTTGGCATAGTCTACCCATTCCTGAAGCTGAGATTTGGTGATGGTAGTTCCGGTCGGATTATTTGGAATACATAAATAAATCAGATCCGGATTCTCTCTCGGAAATTCCGGGATAAAGTTATTTTCTGCCGTACATGGCATGTAAATCACATCGCTCCATGTCTCCGCTTTCGGATCATAGGTTCCGGTTCTTCCTGCCATTACGTTGGTATCAACATATACCGGATATACCGGATCACATACAGCAATCTTATTGTCGACGCTGAAGATTTCCTGGATGTTACCGGAGTCACATTTTGCTCCGTCACTGACAAAGATTTCATCGGCGCTGATGTCGCAGCCTCTGCTCTTATAGTCATGATCCGCAATGGCGGTTCGAAGGAACTCATAGCCGAGATCCGGTGCATATCCGTGGAAGGTTTCCGCTTTTCCCATTTCATCCACTGCTTCATGCAGGGTATCAATAATCTTTGGTGCAAGCGGCAATGTCACATCACCGATTCCCAGTTTGATAACCTCTTTGTCCGGATTTGCCTGCTGAAATGCTGCTACTTTTTTTGCAATATTAGAAAAAAGATAGCTTCCAGGTAATTTTAAATAATTATCATTAATTTTAAACATGGTGTCTCCTATCCGGCTTTTCGCCTAATATCATTGTTTTATCCCCAATAATTCTCCGTCAAATACTGTAGTTGCAGGGCCTGTCATATAAATCTGATTTGTCTCGCGATCCCATTCAATCTGAAGATCGCCGCCCAGTAAATGTACTGTAATCTTGTCCTCAGTCTTATCATTCAATACGCAGGCAACTGCTGTGGCACAGGCTCCGGTGCCGCAAGCCAGAGTCTCCCCGGCTCCTCGTTCCCAGACACGCATATTCACTGTATTTCTGTCCAGGATTTCTACAAATTCTGTGTTGGTCCTTTTCGGGAAACAGGTATGATTCTCAAAATATGGTCCGATTACTTCAATATCCAGGTCTTTTACATGATCCATAAAAATGACTGCATGTGGATTTCCCATGGAAACACAGGTCATATTGTATTTTTTTCCTTTTACTTCAATCGGAATATCGACAGCTGGATCTTCCGGTGAGATAACCGGCACCAACTCCGGTTTCAGAATCGGCTCTCCCATATTCACTCTGATTTTGGATACCTTTCCATCCTCTACAGTCAGATCAAGATATTTGATTCCGGCTAAGGTATCAACAGTAATCTGTGTTTTGTCAGTCAAGCCGTAATCATACACATATTTTCCTACACACCGGATTCCGTTACCGCACATTTCAGCCTGTGAACCATCTGAATTGTACATATCCATCTGAAAATCCGCTTTTTCCGATGGGCGAATGAGAATCAGTCCATCAGAACCAACACCAAAATTACGGTTACTAACAAACCTGGCCAGTTCAGAAGGATTCTCAATTTCCTCTTTAAAACAATTTACATATACATAATCATTGCCTATACCATGCATTTTAGTAAACTTCATACTCGTGCTCCTTTCTCCGGGTCATCGCCCAGTCATATATCAGAACATTTCCAGCACCATGTACGCTGTATCAACCATATTATTTCCGCTGTCCATACTATGTTTCTGGAGAAAGCGGTGGGCTTCCTCCTCTGAAAAACCATTGCGCTCCATCAGCAGCTCTTTCGCCCGGTTAATCACACCCTGCTCATCGGCAGAGCGCTGTTTTGGCTTTGATTTCAGTCGTTTCAGCCGATCGGAAAGGTCTCTGCACATATCCTCTACGGTATCGACCAGATCAAAGGATCTCATGGGCAGGGGTAAATAAATCACATCATCTTCACCATATTGCTGCCACTGACTATTGTTGGCAACCACCAGCATTTCGAAATGTTCCGGAAGGCATTCCTTCAATTCATGATAAAGCATATCCACAAACCGGATTCCCGAGACAACAATTCCCGCTTCCAGTCGCTCCACTACCTGAATCGCCTGTGCGCCGGTGACGCAGGCGGCTGCCACTTCATAACCGTTCTTTACAAGAATATTTTTAATTTTACTAGCGACTTCCTTTTTCGGGAAAACAACAATAATATTAATCAATTCTTTTCACCCGCTGCTGTTGATCTGAATGACAGTGAACCCTAATATTTGTAAAGATATTCATCAATCTCCCACTGTGATACAATTTTGCAATAATCATGCCATTCTTTCTTCTTTGCTTCCAGATATTTTTCCGATACATGCGGTCCCAGAACTTCCTGAATGAAGGAGTCTTCTTCAAAAGCCTTGCAGGCTTCCCCAAGAGTTCTCGGCAAAGTATCTACATGCATACTGGAAAGCTGTTTATCTGTCATCTGGTACATGTTTTTTCCGATTGGTTCCGGCGGCATCAGTTCATTTTCAATGCCATCCAGACCAGCTGCCAGACATAATGCCATAACCAGATATGGGTTGGATGCCGGATCCGGACTTCGGAACTCAATTCGTGTGCTGGCTCCTCTCGCCACAGGAATTCGAATCAACGGACTTCGGTTGTTTGAAGACCAGGCAATCGCCACCGGAGCTTCATATCCAGGCACCAGCCTTTTATAGGAATTGACAATTGGGTTACATACACAGGTCATCCCTCTTGTATGCTTCATCAGTCCCGCAATGAAATGATAGCAGGTCTTACTGAGTCCCATCGGGTCCTTCTTGTCAAAGAAAACATTCTTTCCATCTCTCGAAAGAGACATATTGATATGCATTCCGGAACCATCCACTTCACTGATCGGCTTTGGCATGAAGGTTGCATAAAGGCCATGCCGTTTGGCAATGGTTTTTACAGCCATCTTAAAGGTCATGATATTGTCAGCTGTGACAAGCGCATTGTCATATTTGAAATCAATCTCATGCTGTGCCGGTGCGACTTCGTGATGGGAGGCTTCAATTTCAAATCCCATTTTTTCGAGAGTGAGCACGATATCTCTTCTTGCATTTTCCCCCAGATCCAGAGGGGTAACATCAAAATATCCCGCTTTTTCATGGGTGATGATGGTTGGCTGTCCGTTGTCGTCCGTATGGAACAAAAAGAACTCACACTCCGGTCCCACATCAAAGGTAAATCCCATGTCTGATGCTTTCTGAAGCACTTTTTTCAGGATATAACGACTGTCTCCTTCAAATGGCACGCCATCCGGGCGGTATACATCACACATGAAACGGGCGACCTTCCCATGCTGTGGACGCCATGGCAAAATCTCAAAAGTGTTCAGATCCGGATAAAGATACATATCCGATTCTTCAATTCGGACAAAGCCCTCAATGGATGAACCATCAAACATACATTTATTATCCAGCGCTTTTTCCAGCTGGCTGACAGAAATCGCCACATTTTTTAAGGTACCGAAAACATCGGTAAACTGAAGGCGGATAAACTGAACATCATTCTCATCAACCATCCGAATGATGTCCTGTTTTGTATAATTCTTCATGTCTCTCCTCCAAATTCATCTTCGGAAACTATAGTTACTATTTATAATGATTTTCTTCTATCTCTTTATCAATTTTCGCAATGTCCAACAGCGATAAATCTTCCCGACATCCGGACTCCAGGCTGGTCAGCAATGCATTTGCCGTGTCAATGGAGGTCAGGCAGGTTACTCCGGTCTCCACCGCATGACGACGGATCACAAAACCATCCTTGCTGCGCTCAATTCCGTGGGATGGTGTGTCAATAATGAGGTCGATCTGATGACCGAGAATCAGGTCAAGCAGGTTCGGATGCGGTTCTTCGATCTTATTGATTCGTTTTGCAGGAACCCCGTTATCCTTTAAATATTTACAGGTACTTCTGGTTGCATAAATCTCATAACCTAATGCTGCAAAACGACGTCCGACTTCCACGGCATCCAGCTTATCGCCGTCCTTCACGGTCATAATCATCTTTTTATGCTTCGGCAGATCTACACCGGAACCAAGGAATGCTTTAAATAATGCCTCCTCGTAATTTTTTGAGATACCAAGACATTCTCCTGTGGATTTCATTTCCGGTCCCAGACTGATATCCGCACCACGAATCTTCTCGAAGGAGAATACCGGCATCTTGATGGCCCAGTATGGCGATTCCGGTGCAAGTCCCGGTTCATAACCCAATTCTTTTAAGGTCTGTCCGGTCATCACCTTTGTGGCCAGATCTACGATCGGAATACCCGTAACCTTACTGATATAAGGAACCGTTCTGGAAGAACGAGGGTTAACCTCAATGACATAGACCTCATCTTCATAGACAATGAACTGAATATTGATCAATCCGATTACGTGAAGTGCCTTTGCCAGTAATTTCGTATAGTGGGCAATGACCTTCTTAATCTTCGGGGAAAGGTCCCTTGCAGGATAAACGGATATACTGTCACCGGAGTGAATACCGGCTCTCTCCACATGCTGCATGATACCCGGAATCAGAATATCCTCTCCATCGCACACCGCATCGACTTCCACTTCTTTTCCCATCAGATATTTATCAATCAAAATCGGATGTTCCTGAGCATATCTCTGAATGATATCCATAAACTCAATGATATCCGCATCGGAAATGGCAATCTGCATTCCCTGACCGCCCAGTACATATGACGGACGAATGAGAACCGGATATCCGAGCTGATTTGCCACCCGGATTGCCTCTTCTTTGGTAAATACGGTATCTCCCTTCGGTCTTGGGATACAACATTCTTCCAGAATCTTGTCAAAGAGTTCTCTATCCTCCGCAGCATCGACATTTTCTGCGCTGGTTCCGAGAATCGGAACACCAATGCGGTTTAATTTTTCTGTTAATTTGATGGCGGTCTGTCCACCGAACTGTACCACGGCACCATCCGGCTTCTCCAATTCTACAATGTGCTCCACATCTTCTTCTGTGAGAGGTTCAAAGTACAGTTTATCGGCAATATCGAAGTCGGTACTAACAGTTTCCGGATTGTTGTTGACGATGATCGTCTCATATCCCATATCTTTAAATGCCCACACACTGTGTACGGAGCAGTAATCAAATTCAATACCCTGACCGATACGAATCGGACCGGAACCGAGTACCATGATTTTCTTCTTATCACTGATTTCTTCCACTTCATTAAAGCTGCCAAAGCAGGAATAATAATATGGAGTTTCTGCCGCAAACTCAGCTGCACAGGTGTCTACTACTTTATAGGCAGGCCGGATATCCATCTCATTTCGCAGATTCTTGACATAGGCTTCATCTTTGCCAATCAGTTGTCCGATCACATTATCCGGGAATTCCATTTCCTTGGCACGAAGCAATAACTCTCTATTCAGAGTCTCCGCATTTCGGAGAGTTGCTTCCATCTGCACGATATTATTCAGCTTATCGATAAACCAGCGGTCGATCATGGTAATGTCATGAATCATTGCCGGATCAAAGTTACGGCGCAGCGCCTCTGCAATACAGTAAATGCGCAGGTCATCTACAATATGAAGATGCTCTTCTAATTCTTTGTCGCTGAGCTTATCAAAATCTCCGTGCATCAGACTATCCACATGCTGTTCCAGAGAGCGGAGGGCTTTCATGAGGGCACCTTCAAAGTTAGTGCAGATACTCATAACCTCACCGGTTGCCTTCATCTGGGTAGTCAGGTGACGGGATGCGGAAATAAACTTATCAAATGGAAGGCGAGGGACCTTAACAACACAGTAATCCAGTGCCGGCTCAAAGCTGGCAAAGGTTTTACCTGTCACCGCATTTTTAATCTCATCCAGGTGATAACCCAACGCAATCTTGGCAGTTACCTTTGCGATCGGATAACCGGTTGCCTTGGAAGCCAAGGCGGAGGAGCGGCTGACACGAGGGTTAACCTCAATGACACAATACTCAAAGCTTTCCGGATGGAGGGCAAACTGTACATTACATCCACCTTCCACACCCAGCTCGGAGATAATATTGAGTGCGGAATTACGGAGCATCTGATACTCTTTATCTCCCAGCGTCTGAGACGGTGCCACAACAATACTGTCACCGGTATGGACACCGACCGGGTCAATATTTTCCATATTACAAACGGTAATGCAGGTTCCGTTTCCGTCACGCATTACTTCGTACTCAACTTCTTTCCAGCCGGCGATACATCTCTCCACCAGCACCTGTCCCACACGGCTTAAACGAAGACCGTTCTGAATGATCTCCACAAATTCTTCTTCATTGTTAGCGATACCGCCGCCGCTGCCACCCAGGGTGTAAGCCGGACGTAATACTACCGGATAACCGATTTCTGCTGCGTATTCCAGACCATCTTCCACTGTTGTGACGATCTTACTCGGTGCAATCGGCTCTCCGATCTTCTCCATGGTCTCCTTGAAGGCTTCTCTGTCTTCCGCCTTACGGATGGTCTTTCCGCTGGTACCGATCAATTTTACCTTGTGTTCTCTTAAAAATCCGCATTCATCCAGCTCCATGGCAATATTCAGTGCCGCCTGCCCGCCGAGGGTCGGAAGAAGGCTGTCCGGAGAAACCTTAATGATTAATTTCTTGATTACTTCCGGTGTAAGGGGCTCGATAAATACTTCATCGGCTATATCTTTATCTGTCATAATGGTGGCCGGATTAGAGTTAACCAGAACAACATGAATTCCCTCTTCTTTCAGAGAACGGCAGGCCTGGGTTCCTGCATAGTCAAACTCTGCTGCCTGTCCGATGACGATCGGACCGGAACCAATGACAAGTACTTTTTTTATACTGGGATTCTTAGGCATCTTTTGCAACCTCCATCATATTCATAAACTCTTTGAACAGAAACTCGGAATCGTTCGGTCCCGGACAAGCCTCCGGATGGAACTGAACGGTCATGACATTTTTTCCAAGGTAATGAACTCCCTCCAGAGTTCCGTCATTGACATTGACGAAGCTCACTTCTGCCACATCTCTGTTCAGAGTATCTTCCATAACCACGTAGCCATGGTTCTGGGAAGAAATATATACTCTTCCGGTCTTCAGATCTTTTACCGGATGATTTGCACCACGATGTCCGTAATGCATCTTTTTGGTATCCGCGCCATTGGCGAGGGCCATCAGCTGATGACCGAGACAGATTCCGAAAATCGGAATATCTGTGGCAAATAATTTTTTTAATTCTTCAATAATCTCCACACACTCTTTTGGATCCCCCGGTCCATTGGAAAGCATAATTCCATCCGGCTGATCCGCAAGTACTTCTTCCGCCTTTGTGTAAGCAGGATATACGGTAACCTGACATCCCAGGCGATTTAAGGATTTCTCAATGTTTTGTTTTGCACCGTAATCCATCAGTGCAACGCGGAATCCATCTCCAGGAAGAACTCTCTTCTCCTTACAGCTCACCTTTCGAACCACACCCTCTACCTTATAGGCTCTGATTCGCTCCAGTTCTTCCTCCAGATTAAAATCCTCTCTGGTGGTGATCAAACCATTCATCACGCCATGCTCTCTGGAAATTCTGGTAAGGTGTCTGGTGTCAATCCCGGAAATACCTGGTATGTCATATTCCTTTAAGAATGCATCCAGAGTCATCTCATTACGGAAATTACTTGCAAGGGTGGAATATTCTCTGACAATCAGACCATCCGGCCATGGATGTCTTGATTCCATATCTGCCTTACAAATACCATAATTACCAATCAGAGGATAGGTCATAACAACAGCCTGTCCGGCATAGGACGGGTCTGTGAGAATCTCCAGATATCCTGTCATGGATGTATTAAACACAATTTCGCTGACTACTTCTCTTGTGGAGCCGAAGCTTTCGCCAGTCAGCACAGTTCCATCTTCTAAGATAAGAAATCCTTTCATGCTGTCATATTCCTTTCTATATAACACATCAAATGTGATCGTGGACTTTCATTTATATAAAAGAATGGGCTATATTTCCATTACGGCAAAAAAAAAGACGGGATCCCCCGGCTTCTTTTCAGTAGCTAATCGAATTCAATCAGACAAATTGTTGCCGGGAGCGTATCTTTTCGTACAAGGCTGCCATGAAACGCCACCGCTTTCCTTTATATAAATACTTAAATTGCTAAGATTCTAACATATATCTTATCCAAATACAAGAGAGGAACCATGAAATTTTTTAAATTTTAACAATCGCTTTTTTATTTTTCTCATTATCTTTATATTATTTCTTTTTTCTATGAAATTTCGGGGCAAATCCTTTCTATCCCTTAATTTTCTGAAGTAAAACAGCGTATCTCATGGTTACTTTTTCCATTTCGACACGCTGTTAAAATGAATTTATTTTTTTTAATCCTTCATTTTGCAAATTGTTTTTGCAAAAATTCCACAGAAAATCTGTTCACATGAGCTCCGCAATCCGGCTTACACCCACATAAATCTGGCTGATTTTGTACCAGGTCGCAAAATCCACCTCACCTGTCTGGGGCAGATTAAAGATTTTCTGAAAGGTTTTCACTGCATTTGCGGTTTCTGAACCGTACACACCATCCACCCGGATCGTAGGGATGGCCGGATAATCCCCGGCAATGGTATTTAGCTGCATTTGCATCTGTCGCACCTTCGGTCCGGAAGAACCGATGGTGAGAGTATAGCCGGGATAAGATGCCGGGATTCCGGATATTTCTTCGGCAGTATTGATATAAATATCCTCCCCGTAATAATATCTGAGAATTTCTTCGGCGGTCAGGCCGTCATCTCCCAGGCTCTTGGATCCCCACTGGCTCATATGATTCGGACAGCTCACCCGTTTTCCATCACAATACTGCGTGAGAATCGGCTGGCTCACGTCCGGTCTTGACAAAAATGCATTGAAAATTTCATCGACAATCAGATTGATCGATTCAAAAGTATTCTTCCCATTCATCCATTTCTGATCGTAGGCCGTCGAGGATGTGATCGTAAAATCATAGCCTTTGTTGCGGTACGTTGAAACCACCGGTCATTCGGGGTGAAAGTTAAACCGAATAACAATTTCTTCTTTTTTCACAAGAATTTTGTCTATTATCTTATTCACCAGCACTCTCTTTATCTGGTTATCCGCATGTAAAAAGACATCCTTCCATGTAGGTACTTGCTTTCCAGGGCTTTCCCATTTCTGAAAGGATACATCGGTCTCCTTGAGCTTTGCTTTTAACTCAGTAATCATTATCTTTTGTTTCCCCAGTTTTTTCTTTTGCATTTCAATCAGTGAAAGCAGATAGTCAAAGGAAATCGGATACTCTCCCCGCATGGCTTCCGGTATTTTATCTTCCAGTTCCCCAATGTTTTTCCGGATACACTCTAGCTGCTCTTGTTCCCGCAACAAAATATGCTCTTGTTCCTTTCTTGCTTCTCTGGCATTTTGGGTGATCCGGTCACAAATATCATGATTCTCCTGAAGTTTGTTTATGTAATCGGCAAGGGTCACAAATACGATTTTTTCCAGTTTCTCTGCCTTAAACTGATCGTTTTTGTCATGGGGAACCCCCTGCCAGGCATTCTGACATTTATAAATTGGTACTTTTTTTGATTTCTTTTCTCCGGTCTTTTTTACGGTCCAATAATGATACTTGCTTCCGTTGGTACATTTGCATCCGCAATATCCACAGTAAATAACATCCAATAACGGTAACATCCCGTCATTTCTGGTAATGGTTCGCTCCCTTTGATTATTCGTAGATTTTTTATACTTTTTTCCTCGTTTTTTTCGTCTGCTCTGCACCAGATTCCAATCATCCGGATCGATGATCTGAATGTTGGGATTGGGTTTTTCGGAAAGAATCCACTCAGAATGACCTAACCTTTTTGTTCTGCCATCAGGCAGCTTCTCCCTTCTCTTATATGCCCTGTAGCCGGCATAAATCGGATTGGTCAGAATACTGGTGATCGTTCCGGCTTTCCAGACATCTCTCGGAGCAAGTTTCTGATAGTAAACGTTTTTATTTAATTCTTTTGCGATTTTTGCCGATCCAAATTCTTTATCCAATGAAAGCTCATAGATATATTTCACCACTTCTGCCTGTTCCGGGACAATCTGTAATTCATGGAGCGCCCTTCCATGCTTACTTAACTCACCGGACAGCACCAGTGTATAGCCATAGGGTGCTTTCCCTCCCATGAATTTCCCTTGTTGTACCAGCTTCCTGGCAGTATCCTTGACTCGCATTCCGGTATCGGAACTGCTCTTTTGCGCATTTCCATAACGAAGGGCCAGGACCATCTGCCCCATAATGTCGTTACTTTCCGGCGAGATGCAGCCGTCTTTCACCGTATAAATGTCCACCCCAAAGCTTTTCAACTGCATCACATATCCACCGATTTCCCACATGCGGCGACCGATCCGGTCATCCTTGTAAGCTACCAGAATATCATACTTCCTTTTTTCGGCATCCTGCAATGCCTGCTGTAAAACATCTCTATCCTGCACCGCATTTTTATATCCGCTGTTGCTTCCCTCGAAGTATTCCGCTGCATCCAGAACCCACTCCTCGTGCTGATTCACGTATTCTGTCACAAGCTGACGCTGCACACTGAGGTCGCCATCCGCCTCTAACTGCTGATTGGAACTGACACGAAGGAGGATACGAACCCTTTTCTTTTTGTTCATCATAACACCCTCTCAGGGTGATAGATTCCATTCTTCCGCATCTGCCCTTTCAAAGCATGAGACAGCACTCGATCTACTTCCTGTTGAATTCTGATTTCACGGTGCCATAACTCCTGTTGCTCCTGCTCATTTTCCGGTTTCGGAAACTCCAGAACCACTTTGACGCCATCCTGCACCGTTTCCATACGGGTGTAATTTTCTTTTTTCATGGAGATACCTGCTGATAGTTCGGTTGTTAATACATTATTATGCGGAGCAAATCAAGAATTGACCTAAAACAAAAAGACTTCCTTCCAAATACCTTTTCTTTGTATGGAATGAAGTCTTCTGTTTTATTATCCAATTTGCACTTTCTTCCCCTGAAAAGCAAATCCGTAGCTACGAATTTTGTTTTCAGGGATACCCCTGGCAATTAATTGTGCAGAATACTGCTTCTCTTCAATCTGCCGTAGGGCTTGCTTCACAGTATCTTCCAGTGTTTTCTCCTCGTCCGGATCATGGATTTTGAATTCAAGAATAATGGCATCATCCTTTTCCGGATTTTTTGGTTCCAGCATGCTCATGTTCAGTGTCTTACCAAAACGTCTGGGGCGGGTAATCAGAGTCACACTGTCTCTGCTCTCCCACCATTCACGAATGAACTCTGTCTTATCGATATAAAAAAGATTCTCTGATATTATTTTTTCAAAATCCTGTATTCCTATCCCCACTACTCTCGCCATAGAAATAGCCCCCTTCATGACATTAACTATGTCATTTGCAGTAAATGTGTATTGTCTTTAGTATAACAGTTCAAAAACAGGATTACAATTCTTAACCTTAAAAAACATCTTTCCCCAGAATCCACTTCTTTAGAGTCCTTCCAAGGTTATTCAGATCCAATGGCTTGGCGATATGTTCATTCATTCCGATGGTTTTTGCCGCATGGATATCTTCGGCAAAGGCGTTGGCTGTCATGGCGATGATCGGTACCTGCTTACAGTAATTCCTGCTCATGGCACGAATTGCTCTGGTAGCATCATAGCCGTTCATCTTCGGCATCTGAATATCCATAAAGATGAGATCGTAATATCCGTCTTCACAGGTGTTTATCCTGTCAACGGCCTCTACGCCATCAGATGCACATTCAACAGCCAGTCCTGCCATTTCGAGGATTTCTGTGCCGATCTCCGCATTCAGCTCATTATCTTCTACCAGCAGAACTCGATGGCCGGATAGATTCAGGTTTCCCAACATCTTTGTTGGACTTTCCTGGTTGTGCATATCATCATCGCCCACAAGGGTGGAGAAGGTCTTGGCCAGTCTGGAACGGAACAGCGGTTTACTGATGAATGCATTGGCTCCGGCCGCCCGTGCCTCCTGTTCGATGTCCGACCAGTCATAGGCAGAAATGATGATGATCGGCACTTCATTGCCCACGGCTTTTCGGATTGCCCGGGTAGTGGCAATGCCGTCCATATCCGGCATCTTCCAGTCAATGATACATGCGAAATAGTCTCTCTTCTGCTCATGATGGAGTACAACCTGCTCGACGGCTTTGGCTCCGGTGGAAACGCCCTCTGCTCGCATTCCGAGGTCATTCAGCATGCCGCAGCAGGATTCGAGACTCATCTCGTCATCGTCCGCCACAAGCACATCCAGATCAATAAATTTATCATAATGGATTTCCACTGCATCCTGAAGCTTAAGATAAATGGTCACCGTAAAACGGGATCCCACGCCCAGTTCACTCTCAACCTTAATATCACCGCCCATCATGCGGACAATATTCCGGCTGATCGGCATGCCGAGACCGGTCCCCTGGGTCTTGCTGACATGATTATCATTTGCTCTTGCAAACGGTTCAAATACCTGATCCAGAAATTCTTTGCTCATGCCGATTCCATTATCTTCAAAAACAAATTCAAAGCATCCCACTTTCGCCTGGTTGGATGGTCTCTCTGAGATAGACAGCTGAATCTTTCCGCCATCCGGTGTAAACTTCACCGCATTTCCCATCAAGTTCGTAAAAACTTTCTGGATGCGCAGACTGTCACCGATCACCTCTTCATGGCTCACGCCACTGATATTCACAGAAAGCTCATGATGATGTTGTTCAATCTGGGCACTGGTCATGGTGAGAAGGTTATCGATCAGATCTGAAAGATTGAATTCTTCCTCGATCAGATCTACTTTTCCGGATTCTATCTTGCTCATATCCAGAACTTCATTGATCAGACTGAGCAAATGTTTACTTGCCTGGGTAATCTTCTGCAGGCTGTCCTGCACCCGTTCTTTATCATCAATATGGGCTGCGGCGATGGCCGTCATGCCAATGATTCCGTTCATCGGGGTTCGGATATCATGGGACATATTAGACAGGAAATCTGTCTTAGCTCTGTTTGCAGTTTCTGCCGCATCAAAGGCCGCCTGCAATGCCATTTCCTGCTGGCGTTCTTTTTTGATCAGATCATCCACATTACGGGTTCCGATGACTGCCACCAGTCTTCCGTCCTTTTCATGGACAAAGGATATTCGGGCCTGAAGATAAATCACCCCATGATCAGTCAATTTCTCATAGGTAAAGGAATAATCTTTTCCGTCTTCGCGGATATGATTCAAGGACAGCTTCTCAATAAATTCACTTCTGCTCGCCTCCGTAATCAATTCCTCGGAATAAGCAAGAATACCCTTTGACCAGCAATTATCATATTTAAGGAAATATTCCCGGATAGCCCTTCCTTCGTCCTCCTCCGCACGATAGGTTGTAACGATATCTGTTTCCGGATCAACGAGAAGCACGGAATAGTATTCCGAACCAAGTCCTTCAATGATCTCCCTCTGCATCTCCATCTCTCTGGTCTGCTTCAGCTGACGTCTCATCTCCTCATCCACATCGCGCAGTCCCAGAATAAATGTGATGGCACCAGTCTTATCAACGGTTTTGACTACGTTCATTTCGTAATAATCAATGATACCGTTCATATCCCTTCGATATCCGAGTTTATATAATCCAATCTCCGGAACCTTCTCCAAAAGTACATTCAATCTGCTGAAATCTCTGAGCCGCTCCCGATCCTCCGGAACAACAAAAACATCAATATATTTGGAAAGAACCGCCTCATAATCGCCAATCTCCAGAAGTTTATCCAGCACCTCCGGATCAATGCCGATACCATCGGTCCGATAGAGGGACATTTTCCCGGTCTTTGCATCAATTTTGAAGAGGCTGCTGTATTCCTGACTCAGGGCTGTAGAAATTTTTGTTTCTTCATGAAGAGCTACATTGATTTTCTCCACTGCGACGAGGGCTTCCTCCACCTTTCGCTGCTGTGCCAGTTCCATTTTTTTCTCATCATTAATATTTTTAAATCCGATAACAAATTCATTCCGTTCCATACTCGGCTTCACAAGCTGGCATTGAAAATACTGTATCCGATTGTCCCGGAAAACCCGATAATTGAAATAGTTGGTCTTTTTATCTGACAACAGTTCATTCACACCGGACACTGTGGATATCCGGTCAAACAGATACTGATCCTCCTCGAGCACATCATTTTCAATATACATTCGAATATTATCTTCATAATTACCGGCGGCAAATTTCTGTCCGTACCGGTCATTCATGGTCTGTCCCATGCGATAACAGATGGCCTCACAATTGTCCGCATTGACCGTATAGATATTCTCATACGGGATGGCCAGTGCCTGAATTAGATTATCCTGGGATGCCAATTCTTCTTTTTCCGCTGTAATCCAACGAAGAGTACAGAGAACCGTTTTGTTATGTCCATCCAAATCCCTCTCAACCGGGAAAAATGCGCACCGGGTCCAGCCTCCGGTTTTGGCCACATATTCCTGAACGATAATCGGTTTTCTTTTCATTCGAGCATCCAGAGTATCATAATCGGTAAAGCTTCGCATCAAATGCTTGTGTGGCTCTCCGACCAGTTCATCCGTCAGATGCTTAAGAGCCGCCCTGGCATCTCCCTTCTCACCCAAAACACGGTGAATATTATCCAGAGAAGCCAATTCCTGAAACGTATTCTTTTCCAGATCAATAAAATAAATTCCAAAGAAAACATTGCTCAGTGCGCCAATAATCGAAGTATGTTGTTTCTCCGCTGTAAGGAGTGCTGTCAGATTCTCGTTGGATTTCTGTAATTTCTGCTGAATCTCCAACTCCCGCATCTTTTTATCGTGAATTATCTGGGTAGCAAAAATGACGTGTCCCAGCTTACCATCCTCTGTCCGATCGCCCTCAATAAAACAGCATTCCGTCCAGACCGGCTTATTCCCATATTCCGGGGATATCATTAAGGTACTCAAATACTGCTTGGATATCATCCGTTTTTGACCCAAACGCCGATCCAGGGTGGATAAGTCAACAAATGCAAGTAATTCATCGGTAAATTCCGGAGCCATCATATGATGACAAAAATAGTTTAGCCGTTCCTGGGCATCCCCCTCAGCTCCGATATGTTCATTTACTTTATCCAAAGAAGAAAGCTCCGAAAACTGACCGCTCTCCATGTCAATATAGTAAACTGACGTATAAATCTCACTCATAGACTGAATTATTTTCATCCGCTGTGATAATTCTTCTCCTGTTTTCTCCAGTTTTGAATCAATCAGCCTCTTTGAAGAAATCTCACTATAACATGTGGATGCGACCACGGAAAGCAACAACAGATCCTCCGTATTCTTCCTGGGATTGTCCACACCCAGAAAACCATTTATCCTGCCATCCACCACGATCGGCGCTGCCATCAGACTCTCAATTCCCTGAGGGTCCAGGATCTGATAGGTCTTTGAATCCGGACCGTAATCCTCCGCCAGAGAAGTTATATAAAACTCTCCCTTCTCCTCAAAGGCTTCAAACCAGCACTCCATTCCTTCCAACGGAATATTCTGCAGATTATCGATTTCCGCAGAAGTACTCTCCCGGCACCACTCACAGGTATTGCTGGCATGGGTTCCCTCCTCATTCAATTCAAAAATATATGCGCGGTCCCCATCATAATAATGCCCCAGCTCTGCAAGAATATGGTTGATTGTTTCCTCATCTTTTTGTTTATCCAGGAAGTTACGCAAAAAATATTTGATTGCTTTCTCCTGCCTGTCTCCATTACTCCTCTGACTATTCATGACATACCTCTAAATTACAGTTCATTATTACGGAAAGTAACAATTTGTTATTATTATTTTAGCTTGTAATAGTCTTAAAATCAAACTATTTTCCTTACTTTTTTTGCATTTTTCCCATTTGTCATTTCAAATGTTAATACCTTTATTTTGTCATTTTTAATGACGAAACTTTCTATTTTCAACCATCTTTCTTCTCCGGGCGTTCTGTGGTACAATCATAGTCATCCAAGATAACCCTGAATGAATGGTGAATACGGTACCACTCCGTATATACCCGATTTAAGGTAAAGGACATGATTGCGAGAATATTTGCCCGCAGTGTCTCTGTCGGCCAGGTGGAATAAATCTCACAGGATGCCACATTTTTGATATATTCTTTATATAAAACATAATAATTCTTCGCCGTGGAATCAGACACAGCGCCGTCATGAACCACCACGTATTCCGGAATGACCACGCGGCTTAATACAATTTCCCCGGTTGCCCGAATATCCTTTATCTCATCTTCCGGAATTTTGGGAGGATATTCTCCATATAACGTATGGGGGCCGATTGCCAGTACCTGATAGGGTTCCTGCTCCAGCCCCACCGGTTCCATCCGCTGATTCTGCAACGCTCTTTCTCCGGATAGAATCTGTGCTCCGGATATGGTAATCGGTTCAAATTCAGGAGCGCTGATACGCAGATTATATTCTGAATAAGGCTGATCAGAGCCCGGTTCCAGGGAATACTCCAACGGTGGTGCTTCCAATTCCACAGACTCTGTCTGACCGGAGGAATCGGTATTCAGAACTTCAAGAATCCGATCCGGCTCTCCTGTAGATGAAATTTCCACCTTCGCATCAGTGATCGGTCTTGCATCCACTGCATTGACAAGACTTATTTGCAATCTTCCAAACTCTGCCATAGTTTTTCACCAATGTTTTTTATCATAATATTCTATGGACAAAATATTGGTTCCTATATACAAAAACGAAAGGATCTTTTATGAATAAAATAAATTATCAGAAACAATTGGACCAGATACTAACCCATCTGGAACCGGATAAACCTTTACTCGAAAAGCCACATTTACTTCTCCATGTCTGCTGTGCGCCCTGCAGCAGCTATGTATTGGAATACCTGCATAAATATTTTCGTATTACTGTACTTTTTTATAATCCAAATATTTCTCCACAATCAGAGTACGAAAAAAGGGTATTGGAGTTGAAACGTTTTATCCGGGAAGCAGGCTATGAAAATGAAATTTCTCTCGTCGAAGGGAAATATGAACCTGAATTATTTTTCGAGATGGCGAAGGGCATGGAGGATCTGCCGGAGCGGGGACAGCGCTGTTATCACTGCTATGAGATGCGCATGAAAGAGGCAGCTATTTATGCGGCCCGCCTGCAGGCTGATTATTTCACCACCACCTTATCCATCAGTCCCCATAAAAATGCAGCATGGATCAACGAGATCGGTCAGAGGCTGGAGCAGGAGTACGGTGTCCGTCATCTTCCTTCCGACTTCAAAAAAAAGAGCGGATATCTCCGCTCTATCGCATTATCTGAAGAATATCATCTTTACCGCCAGAATTATTGCGGATGTATCTTCTCCAGACAGCAAACGAGCGGGAATTAATCATTCCCGCTCGTTTTATGTTTTTTTAATAAATTTATTTCCACATTTCGGACAGGTGATTTCTATCTTACCCTTCCCTTTTGGAACACGGATTTTTTGTGTGCAGGAAGGACATTTAAAAAACTTAAAGATTTTTGCCTGTTCTCTCTCTTGTCCCCGCCTGTCAAAGTACTCAAATATCGGATGCATCAGCTGCAAAAATTTTGTATTTTCCCTGGCTCTTTTACTATGGTTATGCGAGAACACCCGGAAAATACAAATCAGTAACGGAATAAAGCTGAGAATGTTCAGTCTCTGAATTGGTTCCGACGGAACACAGGCTGTCACCAAATTGATCAGAATACTCAAGAACAGCAGACCACAGGACAATCCGTCAAATCCATAGATTCCCCTCAAAAAATCCTTAAAACCGTTCATTTTCTACACCTCTTCTTTCGGAATCCTTCTCATTTCCTTTCTAAAACAATCGAATTAAGGAAAATAAAACCGTACTTCCTGTACCCATAATGATACCTGCCAGCAAAACACCTAACATTACTGCCAGAATGCTGGATTTAAAATCCATCTTTAAAATACTGGCCGCCAGAGTTCCTGTCCAGGCACCGGTTCCCGGAAGCGGAATTCCGACAAACAATAATAATGCGACAAACAAACCTCTGCCGGCTTTTGCTTTCAGTTTCTCACCGCCCCGCTCACCTTTTTCCATACACCAGCAACAAAACTTTCGGAAGAAGGTAACATTGCAGGAACTACCGATTTCCAATACTTTTCTGGCAAATAAGTAAATGAATGGCACCGGCAGCATATTGCCGATGATCGCCACAATATAAGATGGAAGAAGTGGAAGCTGAAAACCAACTGCATATGGTATGGCTCCTCTCAATTCAATTAACGGAACCATGGAGATAAAAAATACAATGAGATATTTTTTCAAGTTTCTATCCTCTTTCTTTTTCTTTTTTACACCCAGACTATTCAAGAACGCCTCGGCGTTCTTGCTGCGAGATGCGCGTCATGCGTTAGTATGGTGATTTACCTTATATCATATATCACAGTTTCCTTCTATCGTCAAGGAATGCCCTTTCATCATTTTAACAGTGACTGTTTCATGGCACTGATAAATTCCTGATTGTTTCTTGTTTTTTTGAAAAATTGCAGAATCTGTTCCACATTTTCTTCCGCACGATTTCCGGACATTTCTCTGTGAAGGGAGTACACGATCTCCTGCTCTTCTTTGGAGAGCAGCAGGTCATCCCGTCTGGTTCCGGATTTTTGAATATTGATGGCTGGGAAAATACGTTTTTCGGATAATTTGCGGTCGAGAACCAGTTCCATGTTACCGGTTCCCTTAAATTCTTCGAAGACCACATCATCCATCTTACTTCCGGTATCCACCAGAGCAGTGGCAAGAATGGTAAGACTTCCGCCCTCTCTCATATTTCTGGCGGCACCGAAAAATTTCTTCGGCATATGAAGTGCTGCCGGATCCAGACCGCCGGACAGAGTTCTTCCGCTTGGCGGTACCACAAGATTATATGCTCTTGCCAGCCTGGTAATGCTATCCAGTAAAATCACCACATCTTCTTTGTGCTCCACCAGACGCTTTGCCCGTTCCAGAACCATTTCCGATACTCTCTTATGATGTTCCGGCAATTCATCAAAAGTGGAGTAGATTACTTCTGCATTTGGTCCTTCAATGTATTCCCGGATATCTGTTACTTCTTCCGGTCTCTCGTCGATAAGCAGGACGATCAGCTTCATGTCCGGATAGGATGTTGTGATACTTTTTGCAATCTGTTTTAACAATGTTGTCTTACCGGTTTTTGGCTGGGAGACGATCATGCCTCTCTGGCCCTTACCGATTGGGGAGAGAAGATCCACCATCCGCATGGAAACCGGTGCTCCCTGTGTTTCAAGACGAATCCTTTCATTTGGAAAAATCGGTGTCAGATCCTCAAAATTCTTTCTCTTTTGTGCATCATAAGGTTTATAACCATTTACCGATTCCACATAAAGAAGGGCACTGTATTTTTCATTCTGGGTCTTGACACGGATATTTCCCACCAGAATATCTCCGGTTTTCAGATTAAATCTGCGAATCTGGGATGGAGAAACATAAACATCATTTTCTCCCGGAAGATAGTTTTCACAACGGATAAAACCGTAACCATCGGGCATCACTTCAAGAATACCGTCTGCCTTGGCACCGCTGTCCAGGCTGGCAAGCTCACTTTTCATGCCGTTTTCCTGTCTTGGTTTGTCATCCTGTTTCTTTTTCTCTTCCTGCTCCTGATTCTCTTGCAGATTCTTTCTTTCTATCTCCTGTCTTCTCTCATGGAATTCTTTTTCCACCGGCGGTTTCTCTAAAGTCGTCTCTTTTTTGGACTGTTCCACTTCCAGCAAACGTTCAATCAGCCCCTCTTTTTTCAATGTACTGATTCCACGCAGTCCTTTTTCCTTTGCAGCCGCACGCAGCTGTACAATGGTCATTTTATTATAATCCATAATTACCTCCGCTGTTTTTCATATTTATCATCTAATTCGTTTATGTGGATACAGATGTCACGTCAGAAAATGTCAGATTCGGAACTCTTTTCTTTCTAAAACGATCCCTGTCTGACTAAAAATCCCCTCTTATAGAAATAAGAACTCAGAAATTATAGAACGATTTATCTCAACAAATGGTGAGCATTAATAAAGATAAAAAATACATTTATATCTCTTTTATAATACCATAATCTGAAAAGAAAACAACTATTTTTCGATTTTCTTCGTTGCACAATTGAAAAACGGGTGTTAGAATATATTCTGGGAAGGACGGAGTAAAAAAATGACAATAAAAGATCAAGCATTAAGATTACATGAACAATGGAACGGAAAACTGGAAACTGCATCCAAATGTACCGTATCCTCCGCTGAGGATCTGGCCATCGCTTACACTCCCGGTGTAGCTGAGCCGTGCAGAGTGATTGCAGAGGATCCGAAGGCCGCTTACAAATATACGATCAAATCTAACACAGTTGCCGTGGTTTCAGACGGAAGTGCGGTACTGGGACTGGGCAATATCGGAGCCCTGGCCGCCATGCCGGTCATGGAAGGAAAGGCCGTTTTATTCAAGGAATTCGGTGGGGTCAATGCTGTTCCAATCTGCCTGGACACACAGGACACCGAAGAAATCATCGAAACTGTCATCCGGATCGCGCCTGCATTTGGAGGGATCAATCTGGAAGATATCGCAGCACCTCGATGTTTTGAGATAGAAAAACGTTTAAATGATGCATTAAATATTCCTGTTTTTCATGATGATCAGCACGGAACAGCCATCGTTGTGCTGGCGGGAATTATCAACGCATTGAAAATTGTAAAAAAAGATAAGGAAGCCTGTAAAGTTGTTGTGAATGGTGCCGGCTCCGCAGGAATCGCGATTACCAAAATATTACTCTCCTACGGTTTTAAAGATGTAACCATGTGTGACCGTCAGGGTATTTTATGCGAGGGAGATTCCACTCTGAACTGGATGCAGGCAGAGATGACAAAGGTCACCAATCTCTCTCACCAGACAGGAACTCTTGCAGATGCACTGAAAGGTGCCGATATTTTCGTTGGCGTTTCCGCACCGGGTATTGTGACCATGGATATGGTCAGCTCCATGGCAAAGGATTCCATTCTCTTTACCATGGCTAATCCGGATCCGGAAATCATGCCTCATCTGGCAAGGGATGCCGGTGCCAGAGTTGTGGGAACCGGACGTTCTGATTTTCCAAATCAGGTCAATAACGTTCTCGTATTCCCAGGTATCTTTAAGGGAGCACTGGAAAGCCATGCCACACACATTTCTGAGGAAATGAAGCTGGCTGCCGCCCATGCCATCGCCAACCTCGTACCGGAAGAAGAACTGAGTGATGTCAATATCTTACCGCACGCATTTGATCCTCATGTGGCAGATGTGGTCAGTGAAGCGGTAAAACAATATGTTGATTAAATGATGGAGCGTTTTTACAGTTACAATCGTTTTTTAAAAGAATATTTTGGAGAAAAGATATACAAAATCTGTCTTGATGGAGGTTTTACCTGTCCAAACCGGGACGGTACTCTCTCCACCGGCGGATGCATTTTCTGCAGTGAAGGTGGCAGCGGTGAATATTCAGAAAACGCTGCTCTTTCTATCCCGGAACAGCTCTCTATTGGTAAAAAACAAACAGCAGCCAAGTATCAGGGTCAAAAGTATATCGCCTATTTTCAGGCCTTTACCAACACCTACGGTCCGGTAAAGCGACTTCGCTCCCTTTACGAGCAGGCCATCGCTCCCGAAGAAATCGTGGGGCTGGCCATCGGTACCAGACCGGATTGTCTCTCTCCCGACATCTTGGATCTGCTGGAAGAATTCAATCAGCGAAAGCCTGTTTTTCTGGAAATGGGGTTACAAACCTGTCATGACAAGAGTGCCCGATTTCTGAACCGGGGTTATGAGACTGGTGTTTTTACCGATGCAGTCAGAGCATGTGCACAAAGGGGTATCCGCACAACTGCCCATCTGATTCTGGGACTGCCCGGTGAATCCAGAGAAATGTTGCTGGAAACCATTGATTATATCAATTCCCTGCCCATCGGCGGAGTGAAGCTTTCCATGCTTTATATACTGAAAAACACAAAGCTGGCAAAGATATATGAAACGAATCCTTTTCCTGTCTTCACCCTGGAATCCTATGTAGATTGCCTCATCGATTGCATCGAACATCTTCGACCGGACATTGTTATCGAGAGAATTACAGGAGACGGACCGGGCAACTTATTAATCGCACCACAATGGAGCCTTCACAAACGCTATGTACTCAATACTATTAACAAAGAACTGAAACGGCGGGACTCCTTTCAGGGAAAACATTGGAATCCCAGGCCGATATTAATGGAGTAAATCATGTCTGAAGAATCATTAACGCTATATAAATTGATGGTATTATATATGTTGGATAATCTGGATTTTCCTCTCACCAACTCACAGTTGAGTGAGTTTTTCGTAAACCACGGTTATACATCTTATTTTCATGTGCAGCAGGCTATCAACGAACTGGTAGAAAGCTCTTTTCTCCGCGGAGATCTGATTCGCAATACCACCAATTATCATCTCACAGAAGCAGGAAAAGAAGCTTTAAATATGTTTGACTCCAAGATTCCTGAGCCGATCAAAGATGATATTCTGGATTATTTTAAAGAAAAAAAATACCAGCTTCGAAGAGAAGTAGACATCACTGCCGATTATTATCCCCTGAAAAAAGGGGAATATATGGTCAAGGCTCAGGTTAAAGAGCGGGGAACGCTCCTGATGGAGCTCTCTCTCAATGTGGTATCAAAGGAACAGGCCATCGCCGTCTGCGATAAATGGGCAGAAAAAAGTGATGCCGTTTATTGCAAGGTTATCGAAACCCTGCTTCTTGATGATTGAAAAATCCGGTCCATTACATGTTGTTTTGGACCGGATTCTTATTATATTATTCTTCTGGGATTTCCATTTCTTCTCCCAGAGCATATTCCTCAATCAGTTCCCAGATGTCATCTCTTCCCTGCTTTGTCACTGCAGAAAACGGAATGATCGGAACGCCTTCGATTACTTTCAGGGTTGATTTTAATATATCCAACTGTTTTTTTATCTGACTGCGTTTTAATTTATCTGCCTTTGTTGCGACGATTACCGGTGAAAATCCGTTACTTAAGATCCACCGATACATTTGTACGTCATTGGCCGTTGGCTTATGGCGCAAGTCAATCAAAAGGAACACCAGACGAAGCTGTTTGGAAGTATGAAGATAGTTTTCAATCATCGGTCCCCATTTTGCCGCCACTTCTTTGGATACCTTCGCATAACCGTAACCCGGAAGATCCACGATATACAATTCCTGATTGACATTATAAAAATTGATCGTCTGAGTTTTACCCGGCTGTCCTGATGTACGGGCAAGGGCTTTTCGATTCACCAGTGCATTAATAAGGGATGATTTGCCCACATTGGATTTGCCAGCAAAGGCAACTTCCGGCAATTGATTCACCGGCAGCTTACTGGTGATTCCACATACTGTCTCAAGCTCAACATTTTTTATGATCATAGGATTTCTCCTTTCTTACTTATTTTCGTTTAAAGGGGGGCGGGACTAGTGAACATTACTGGCTTATGCTTACTATGAAGTTCACTAGTCCCGACCCCCTATCTATAGGATTTCTCCTTTCAAATCAGTGCTTTTTTCAAGACCTGATCCATCTGCTCCACATAAGATATTTTCAGGCCATCGGTAATCTCTTTATCCAATTCCCGGATATTTCTCTCATTTTGTGCAGGAACCAGAACCTCTTTCATATTGGCTGCCTTGGCTGCCAGAAGTTTCTCTTTCAGACCACCGATCGGGAGAACTCTTCCTCTAAGAGTAATCTCTCCGGTCATGGCCAGATCTCCACGCACTTTTTTCCCAATCAATGCAGAAAGCATTGCGGTTGCCATGGTGATTCCGGCCGATGGGCCGTCCTTTGGAACCGCGCCCTCCGGAATGTGAATGTGGATATCATGGGTCTCAAAATAATCTGCCTCAATATCATACTGCTCGGAAATGGATCGGATATAGCTGAGACCGATCTGTGCAGATTCCTTCATCACATCTCCCATTCGTCCGGTGAGTGCCAGCTTCCCGGTTCCCGGCATCACATTCACTTCTATGGATAAAGTATCTCCGCCTACACTGGTCCAGGCCAGCCCCCGTACAACACCTACCTGCGGCTTTGTAAACTGATCTTCTTCAGAAAATGGTGCGGTACCCAGCAGACTTTCCAGAGAATCTACAGTCACCTCCAGCTTATCCTCGCCATCGATGATCTTTCTTGCCGCCTTGCGCATCAATTGTCCGATTTTTCGTTCCAGTTCACGCACGCCGGCTTCCCTAGTATAAGAACGAATCAACGCATAAATCACATCATCGGGTATCACGATCTGTTTTTTCCCGATTCCGTTTGCTTTCCTCTGTTTATCTACCAGATAATTGCGGGCAATATGATATTTTTCATTTTCCGTATAACTGGAAAGCTCTATAATCTCCATACGATCCAGAAGCGGTTTGGAGATCCGCTCCGGTTCATTGGCCGTTGCGATAAAGAGCACCTCACTCAAATCCAGAGGTACTTCCAGATAATGATCACGGAAGTTGACATTCTGCTCCCCATCCAGTACTTCCAGCAGAGCCGATGCAGTATCTCCTTTATAATCACTGCTGACCTTATCGATCTCATCCAGAAGCATCAGCGGATTTCTCACACCAGCCTGCCGGATTCCCTCTGCAATTCGTCCCGGCATTGCGCCGATATAGGTCTTTCTGTGTCCGCGGATTTCTGCCTCATCATGTACTCCCCCGAGGGAAATACGAACATATTTTTTATTCAGCGCCCGGGCAATGGATTTGGCTATGGATGTCTTTCCGGTTCCCGGAGGGCCCACCAGACAAAGAATCGGCGTCTCCCCCTTTTTGGTTAATGACCGTACGGCAAGATAATCCAGTATTCTCTCTTTGATTTTCTCCAGACCATAATGATCTTCTTCCAGAATCTCCATGGCTTTTTTAAGATTTTTATTATCCTTTGATGCTTTCTTCCACGGCATCTCCAGCATGCTCTCAATATAATTGCGCATCATGATGCTTTCGGAAGCCATAGGAGGGACATTTTTAAACCGGCGGATTTCTTTGGCAATCTTCTCCTTCACCGTTTTGGATGCATTTAATTTCTCGCATTTCTCCATATATTCATCGGCTTCAGAGACAATATCCTCTTCACCCAGCTCTTTGCGAATTACCTTCTGCTGTTCCCGTAAAAGATAATCCTTCTGATTCTTATCTACGCTCTTTTTTACCTTCTCTGTAATCTCGTTGCGGATATCACTGATTTCCGATTCCTCGATGAGAATTCCCATGAGCATCTGAGACTGTACGGTAACATCTCTTTCTTCCAGAAATTCCTGTTTCTTCTCCAGTTCAAAAGGTAAGTCTGATGCCAATTCATACATAAAAGGAATCAGCTCGCCTTTATCGATCGTATTTTGAAGCTGATTGGATAAGAATCCCGGGTTTTTGTCGATAAAACTGTCAAGCAGATCACAGAGTGTACGAAAAATCGCGATTTCTTCCACTCCCTCTGCGGGCAGATGAATCGATTTCACCTCTTCTACCTCAACTTTAACGCATGGCTCCTCATCGATATATTTTATAATTTTGGCACGTTCCAGTCCTTCCACAAAGACCCGTAACACACCCTGTCCGGCCTTTACCATCTGCTGAATTTTGGCCACGGTACCGACCGTGAAGAGATCCTCCTGCTTTGGTTTCTCAATGGCAGGTACCCTTTGATTCACCAAAAATATAGGTTGATCCTTGTTGATTGCTTCTTCTAAAGCCTTCAGGGACTTTGTTCTGGATACTTCGAAAAATACGGAAGTTCCCGGATAAACCATCTTACCCCGGAGCGCAAGCATTGGAATTGTTGTATTCTCCATAGTATTCCTCCTTTTTTACGGAGTTCTCAAGTCATTAAATACAGAGGATAAAAGGTTCCTCTCTAATGAAAAAGGCTGGCACAACAAATGGTTCTCACATCTGTCCGTGTCAGCCTGCCTTTTACGCTATTTCATTACTGCTTTTCTTTCGCTGTTTTTTTGTAATACTTTTTTTACTTACAGGCTCATCGTGGAAAGTCAGCAGTGGTTCTGCGGTGCCTTCTACCGCTTCCTTCGTAATGGTACAGGTTGCCACCATCTCATCAGATGGAATGGTGTACATCAGATCCAGTACAACGGATTCCATAATCGAACGAAGGCCTCTGGCTCCCGTATTCCGATCAATTGCTTTTTTGGCAATTGCCTTCAAAGAGTCTTCGGTAAAAACCAACTCTACTCCATCCAGTTCAAAAAGCTTCTGATACTGTTTCACAAGAGCACTCTTCGGCTCTGTGAGAATTCGGATCAGTGCTTCTTCATCCAATGGATCAAGGGATACATTGACCGGAACACGGCCAATAAATTCCGGAATCAGACCATACTTTACAAAATCCTGCGGAAGAACCTGTTTTAAGAGTTCACCCACATCTTTTTTATCCCGATTGGCAATCTCTGCCTGAAAACCGATGGATTTCTTTCCGATACGGCTTTCGATAATATTTTCCAAACCGGCAAAAGCACCGCCGCAGATAAATTAAATATTTGTCGTATCAATCTGTAAAAACTCCTGATGAGGATGCTTTCTTCCACCCTGAGGGGGTACGGATGCCACGGTTCCTTCCAGGATCTTTAACAATGCCTGCTGTACTCCCTCGCCGGAAACATCTCTGGTGATAGAAGTATTCTCAGACTTTCTGGTAATCTTGTCAATCTCATCAATGTAGATGATACCGGTCTGGGCACGCTCAATGTCATAATCTGCAGCCTGAATGAGTTTCAGAAGAATATTTTCCACATCCTCACCCACATATCCGGCCTCTGTCAACGCTGTAGCATCTGCAATTGCAAATGGAACGTTCAGCAATCTGGCCAGCGTCTGTGCCAGCAGAGTCTTACCGCAGCCGGTCGGTCCCAGCATGATGATGTTACTTTTCTGTAATTCTATATCATAGTTCTTATCTGTAAGAATTCGTTTATAATGATTATAAACAGCGACAGATAACACTTTTTTTGCTTCATCCTGTCCGATTACATAGTCATCCAGAAATGCTTTCATCTCCATGGGTTTCATGAGATTGATTTCCTGATTATCCTCATTGTAATCCTCAAATTCATCTTCCATGATCTCGGTGCAAACCTCGATACATTCATCACATATATATACACCCTTTGGTCCGGCCACCAGTTTTCTGACCTGATCCTGGGTTTTATTACAAAATGAACAACGGAATTGCTTATTATTATCAGATCGTGTTGCCATTGATTCACCTCTTTTTGCTGCCATTTAAATGGTTACTTAGTTTAGGAAAGGTTACCGCAGTATCATTCCTGCGGTAACCTCGTTTCATTTACTGTCTTTTATCTACTACGACATCAATCAAACCATATTCCTTAGCTTCGGCAGCAGTCATATAGTTATCACGTTCCGTATCAACCACAATTTTTTCATATGGCTGTCCTGTATTTTCAGCGAGAATACGATTCAGCTTCTCTTTTGTCTTCAAAATGTGTTCCGCAACAATCTCGATTTCAGTTGCCTGTCCCTGGGCACCACCGGATGGCTGATGTATCATGATCTCAGCGTTTGGTAATGCAAGACGTTTTCCTTTTGTGCCGCCGGCCAGAAGAAAAGCACCCATGCTGGCTGCCATACCCATACAGATGGTAGACACATCACACTTGATATACTGCATGGTATCATAAATCGCCATACCTGCTGTGACAGATCCACCCGGGCTCATGATATACAGATTGATATCCTTCTCCGGATCTTCTGCCTCCAGAAACAGCATCTGGGAAACCACCAGACTTGCTGTCACATCGTTTACTTCTTCTCCCAGAATAATAATTCTGTCTTTTAACAAACGGGAATAAATATCATAAGATCTCTCCCCGTGACTTGTCTGTTCTACGACATAAGGTACTAAACTCATATTTTCCTCCAGTTCTACAAGATTCTACAGGAAACTGAATGAATATTTTGATTTTAACATCGTTTGTTAAAAATTACTTCATAATGATATTTATTCAGCTTCAAAATCAAGTTCGTCAGATGCTTCTGTTACTTTTGCTTCTGCTGCAAGGAATTCCACTGCTTTCTGAATAGCAATATCTTTTTTCATATTTTCTTTCTGTTCATCCTGGATGAAGGAAGCAATCTGTTCTACATCCATCTGATACATGGAAGCCATTTTTTCCATTTCTTTGTTCAGGTCTTCATCAGTTGCTTCGATATTCTCTGCTGCAACGATGGCTTCCAGTACAAGGCTGCTCTGGATTCTCTTCACTGCTTCCGGTCTCATGGATTCCTGGAAAGCTTCCGGATTCTGTCCAGTGAACTGTAAATACTGTTCAAAGGAAATACCCTGATAAGTTACTCTCTGTTTGAATTCATCGATCATCTGCTCAACCTGAGAATCGATCATTGCATCCGGAATGTCCATGGCAGCACCTTCCACTGCTTTTTCAACCAGTACATTTTCCATCTCAGATTTTGCGCGTTCTTCTTTGGATTGTTCTAATTTTGCTCTCACATCAGCTTTGTATTCTTCAAGAGAATCAAACTCTGTTGTATCCTGTGCAAAATCGTCATCGATTTCCGGAAGCTGTTTCTCTGTGATGCCGAGAACCTTCACATGGAAAGATGCAGGTTTTCCTGCCAGATCCGGTGCATGGTACTCTTCAGGGAAAGTAACTTCCACATCTTTTTCATCACCGATGTTCAGACCAACTAACTGGTCTTCAAATGTATCAATGAAGGAATGGGAACCGATCTCCAGCTTCTGGCTGGTAGCTGTTCCGCCATCAAATGGAACACCATCAATTGTTCCGGCATAATCCAGAGTGATAACATCGCCTTCTTTTACCGGTCTGTCTTCTACAGTGATCTCTCTTGCGTTCTGTTCCTGTGCTTTCTTCAGTTCTGCTTCCACTTCTTCATCTGTAACTTCTACAGATTCTTTCTGAACTTCAAGACCTTTGTACTGTCCTAAAGTTACTTCCGGCTTAATTGCAACGGTAGCTGTGAAGATAAAGCTTTCACCTTTACCGATTTTTGTCACATCGATTTCAGGGCGGGAAACAACATCGATTCCTGTCTCGTCAAGAGCGTCTGCGTATGCCTTCGGCATAATGTCATTGGCAGCATCTTCATAGAATACACCTGCTCCGTAAGTCTTTTCGATGACATTCATCGGAACTTTTCCTTTACGGAATCCCGGCAGATTAAAAGAAGATTTCTTTTTATTATATGCTCTTTTTGTTGCGGCATCAAACTCTGCGGCTTCCACTTCGATGGTTAATTTCGCCATATTATGTTCTAATTTTTCAACCTGTACACTCATCACGTATCCTCCTTGATAATATGTTCCTTATTTTAACTGAATCAGGCCAATTATTTTCCCAATTCAAGAACACCTGCAGGCATTCTTGCAGCGCCATGCGCGTCAGTTTTGTTTTTCTAATTTAGATGAAAACACATTTTAGTATTATAGCATGAGAAAGAAAAGCTGTCCATACTATTTTTCCGGATTATTTAAAAAGAAACCAGAAAAGAGGCCGCAGCCCCGATGAAAATTTCATCTTTTTGTTCTGCGGCCCTTTTATGACTGTCAAGCTGAAGTCACATCGATTTTTTAACGATTATTCGCTTCTTCCAGCCATTTCCTCTTCCTGTCTTTTGATCATCTTACGAACCATCTCACCACCGATGGATCCTGCTTCTTTCGCAGTGATATCTCCGTTGTATCCCGGTTTTAAATCTACTCCAAGTTCGCTTGCAACTTCCATTTTGAAACGGTCCATTGCATCTCTAGCTTCTGGTACTTCCACCTGATTTGATCCTGAACTTTTGTTGCTTGCCATTGGTTTTACCTCCATAAATCAAAGCATCCGGATGGCTTTTTCCTTTATAATAGTTACAGTATATTTTATCGGTATGACTTTCTGTGGGAAAGTCATCAAAAGCTTTTGTTTACCGTAATCCTATTATCTGCAATCTCAGGACAAATATAATGGAAATGTTTGTATTCATTTTTAAAAATTATTTTATTGTATCATTTCGAAAATTTCTGACGGATGGCTGACAAACACATTGGCACCTTTCTCTTCCAGCAGGCTTTTTTCCCGAAATCCCCATTCACATAAAATGTAATCCATTCCACAATTTCTTGCTGTTTCCAGATCCACCTCGGAATCCCCGACATAAACCGCTTCTTCTCGTCTGCTTCCCAACTCATTTAAAGCTTCAAAAACAGTGTCCGGCGCCGGTTTTTTGCGGATTCCTTCACTTTCCTTCTCGCCAATGGCAACGGGAATGATGCCATGAAAATATATATCACTCAATTCTTTTACAGCAAAATCTGCCTTGTTTGACACAATTGCCATTTTAATTCCATTTTCTTTTAATTTTTGTAACAATTCCATGATACCATCATAGGGTTTTGTCAGATCATTACAATGAACCCCATAATGTTCTTTGAACAGGGAAAATGCCTTATCGAAATCCGAATCATCATGACCGGACGGCAATGCGCGCTCCATCAACAGCTGGATACCATTTCCAACAAAACGTCTGACTTCCTCCTTTGTCCGCGGTGGATTTCCGGTCATTTCCAAGGCATAATTCACACTGTTTTTTAAATCATCTAATGTATCCAGCAATGTACCATCCAGATCAAATACTACTGTCGTTTTCTTCATGTCTTCCTCCGATGCTATTCCTTTGTTAGTCCTGTTTTCATTTTATCTTCTGATCATTTTTCTATTGATGCTCTTCAGATCTCTGGCTCCACACATAGCCATGGTATCCTTCAATTCCGCTGCCAGCTTTTCAATGTAGAGACGAACACCTTCCTCCTGGCCTCCGTACACGGCCTGAACAAATGGCCGTGCAATAAGCACCCCGTCTGCTCCCATCGCCAGTGCTTTAAATACATCAATACCGGTCCGTATACCACCATCTACAAGGATCTTCATTCTTCCTTCATTCCAGTCAACGATTTCTTCCAGCACCTCTGCGGTTGATGGTGTCTGATCGAGAACTCTTCCACCATGATTGGAGACCACGATGGCAGATGCCCCTGCCTCATAAGCTTTTTTGGCTCCTTTCACCGTCATAATTCCTTTTACAATGAACGGAAGCTCCGCATCACTGATAATCAGTGATAACTCTTCCACCGTCTTACTGCCTGCCGGCGGTGTCATATTTTTTAAAAACGGCAGACCTGCCGCATCAATATCCATGGCAACCATAGCGGCTCCACTGTCTGCAACCAGCTCCATTTTCTCCTGAATGGTCTCCGGATTCCACGGTTTCACCGTAGGGATTCCCCTACCCTGATTCTCCTGAATGGCGCGTGTTGCCGCTTCAAAGACTGCCGGATTTGTTCCGTCTCCTGTAAATGCAGCGATTCCATTTTCCGCACAGGCAGAAACCAGAATCTTATTATAGGCTTCGTCATCATATTTATCTCCATAGTGAAGCTTCATCGCTCCCACGGGTCCGGCAAAAAACGGATAGGCAAATTCCTGTCCAAAAAGTTTCAATCGGGTATCCGGCTCCACATTCTCACAGATGGTATCCATATTTATCCGGACTTTCTGCCACTGTTCATAATTTCGGATTGCCACATCTCCAATCCCTTTAGCTCCCGGTCCCGGAATCTGATTTTTACAGGTACGTCCGTTGCAAACCGGACATGCTTTACAATATGGTCCGAGATTCTCTCTTGCCTGTTCCATTACTTCTTTATATGTCATTGTCTTCCCTCCCGTAAAAATTTATTCATTTGTAACTGTTCAGAGCCAAACAGATTTATCAAAAAAAGAGTGATGAATGCTTGCATTCAAGAACAGTTACATTCATTTTTATTATAACGAGTTATGACTGTAACGTCAAATGTTGCCTGTTGTTTATAACTAACGAAAAAGGACGAGATTGCTTTCACAGAATCACGCCCTTTTATCATTTATCAAGATTATTTGAGTTTAATTTTCTTTAAAATTCTTATAAGCTTCAAACTCATCCAGAATAGCCTGCTCCGGTGCCTTTGTGATAAGACTAACCACAATAATGAACACAAGGCTTACAATGAAGCCAACTAACAGGGAATATAATCCTGTTGCTGCTCCGATTGTCTGTCCGCCCATAATTGGCAGATAATCCCAGATCAGAACCGTCGCTGCTCCGGAGACCAGACCGGCGATAGCTCCCTGAAGATTGGTTCTCTTCCAGAACAAGCTCATGACCACCAGTGGTCCAAAGGCAGAACCGAGGCCGGCCCAGGCATCAGATACCAGCGCCATGATGGAACTGTCCGGATTCCATGCGATAAAAATAGCAAGGACAGCAACCACAATTGTTACCAGACGGCCGATTTTCAATACTTTTTCATCGGATGCATCCGGATTCAGGATATCTTTATAGATATCCGCAGATACGGAAGATGAACAAACCAGAAGCTGAGAATCTGCCGTTGACATGATGGCTGCAAGAATACCGCAGAGGAACAGACCTCCCACAAACGGAAGTGGAAGAATTTCCATGAAAACCTTTTTGATCATCTCAATAAATACAGACTCTGTGGAAGGTGCTCCGGCAGTCTCTCCTAAAATCTCAGGTAATAAGAATGCACGTCCCACCAGACCAATCACAACTGCAAGGGTCAGAGAAATCACTACCCATGTAATGGCAATGGCAGAGGATTTCTTTAATTCTTTTTCATTTTTAATTGCCATGAAACGAACCAGAATATGTGGCATACCACAATAACCAAGTCCCCAGGCCAGATTGGAGAGGATCTCCACAAGGGTAATCGGGTGATCTCCATTATATGTAAGACTCAGATAATGGGCTGAATTCACACCTGTCTGTGCCAGCATATCGGAAAAAGATCCACTTACATACCCCCAGGCAATGATCGGTACAACCAGCAGAGCGATGAGCATCATAGACCCCTGAATAAAGTCGGTGGTACAAACAGCAAGAAAGCCTCCCATAAAGGTATAAACTAAAATAACCGCCGCTCCGATCAGCAGTGCCACATGATAATCAATGCCGAATACGGTATTAAATAACTTTCCTCCGGAAGCCAGCGCGGAAGCCGTGTAAACCAGAAAGAAAATCACGATGATAGCAGAAGAAATTCCCAGAAGAATCTTTTTATCATCATGGTAACGGTTTCCGAAAAATTCCGGTAATGTCATGGAATTGTTGGCAACGATTGTATAAGAACGAAGAGGTCGGGCAATGACCAGCCAGTTGATTATAGTACCGAGTCCCAGACCAACGGCAATCCATGCCTGTCCGGTTCCCAATGCATAAACAGAACCAGGAAGTCCCATCAGCAGCCATCCGCTCATATCCGATGCCTGTGCCGATAAAGCAGCCACAGGGCCGGAAAGTCCTCTTCCTCCCAAAAAATAATCATCAGCGCCCGTTGTCTTTTTCATGGACCAGACGCCAATGAAAACCATAAACAAAAGATACGCCGCAAATGCAATTAAAATTGCAATTGTTGTCATAGACATAACTTTTTCCTCCTATTGTTTTTTGTTACTTTTTTCTTGATTTAAACTATAAAATTAATTATACTAGAATTTATTCACACGTAAAGCGACAAATCTTCATGTTAATTTCTTAATATATGACAATCTTTCATACCGGTTGTCAGAGTAAAGTGAGGTACTTATGGACCTGAATCGATATATCATATTTCTTGAAGTGGCCAAACAACAGAATCTTTCCAAGGCAGCTGAAGTACTGGGATACACGCAGTCAGGCATCAGTCACACCATCAAGCGTCTGGAAAAAGAAATGAATCTCAACCTTTTTTACCGTAATCGCAACGGTGCATTTCTAACCGCAGCAGGGAAGGAAGTGTACCCTTACATTTCCCAGATGGTACAGTGTCAGGAGAACCTGAATCAGACAATTCTCTCTCTCCACAATCTTCATCAGGGTACTCTGAATATCGGGACTTACTCCAGTATTTCCCGCCAGTGGCTGCCCCACATCATCCACCAGTTTAAAAATGACTTTCCTTCCATCAAAATTCATTTTAAAGAAGGCGGAAATGAAGACATCATCCACTGGATTGAAAATCATGAGGTGGATCTGGGCTTTTTAAGTTCCTGTTTTAACGAAGATTTTGAATGGATCCCTCTCACTGAGGATCCGCTTCTAGCAGTACTTCCCCCGGATTATATGCCTTCCGATACATCAGTGTATCCTCTCGAATCCTTCAATGGCAAGACTTTTATTATCTCTGCCCTCGGTACAGATATCGATGTCCACCGCACTCTGGATGCCTATGAAATCGAGCCGGATATCCAATACTCAGCCAAGGACGACTCCACCATCATCTCCATGGTAGCCTGTAACCTCGGAATCAGCATCCTGCCAAAGCTTGTGCTGGATCACTACGATGCTTCCGTGGTTACACTGCCTCTGGAACCTTATGCCACAAGGGAGCTGGGAATCGCCCTTTCTTCCCGGAAAATGGCATCCCCCGCCACCTTGAAATTCATCGAATACACAAAAGCCTACATCCGACAGAACCGATGAATAAAGAGCTTGACTGTCATCCAATTCAAGAAAGCCTCGGCGTTCTTGCTGCGCGCTTGAAGTGGGGGACTTCTTCTGAAATGTTAAAAATAAGAAGTGCAGCACATAGAATTTGATATAAAGAACCCGGTTCATAACATGGTGTTTTGCCGTTTGGAGAACGAGTCCACAGAAAATGTCTTTGTAGAGACGGACACATTTTGTGTCCGACCTCATAAAGACATTTTCCGACGAAGTTCTCCAACCGGCATGATTAATGTTATGAACCGGATTCTTTTATTGTCCAAACAAGGAGCTGCACTCTGTTCATTTTTAATGAAATGCTTTCTCTTGTTTATACAGCGGTTCCACATTCCTTTCATGGAATTCATAAGATTCCGACTGATTCAGGGTAATATTCTCATTGGTTTTACTTACCTGATGTATCGTTATTTCGTCCCCTTCCTTAACGCTGCCTGCACTGATTTTCATTACATGGTTGCTTTTCACTTCGGAACTGACCAGAATTCCATTGACATATACTCTGCTGTAGTCAGTAAAATTATCTCCCAGCAACAGATATTTTTTCCCATCTTGTTTTATGGATTCCACTTTTACCGGATTCAGACTGAAACAGATTTCTGTCGCTTCCAGAGGATCCAGTCCTTCTCTGATAAAATTGGCACCATAAAGCATATCATACTGCAGTAATTTCAGATTTTTTTTATAATTTTTTGAATCCTGCATCGTCTGATGGAACTGATTGATCACACCATTTTGAATATCGACCTCGGAGAGCACCTTGGAGGCAAGCTGATAAGATGTGAGATTCTCTGATTCCTTTTTCTTATTCGCTTTATTATAACCAAAATTGTCCCAGATAAAATAAGGGGTCTCATATTTATTGCCACATAAAAGATCCGAGTTTTCAAAATCCATACCCGGCAAATGATCTCCATAGGCAATGACCATGGTATCTTCATCATATTTGGATAAAAGTTCCAGCAGATTTTTCAGGAAATCGTCCATCTCCCGGGTCTGATTGACATAATAGGTGAGCTGATTCAGGTATGATTCGGACAATCCTTCTCCTGTCACCTGAATTAACGCATTATCCTGCGGACCTGTCGGATAATCCCCGTGTCCCTGGACAGAAATTGTATAAATCAAATCCTTCGAAGAAGTTCTCTCCATCGTATCCATGATATATTTGGTCAGAATCTCATCCTTGGCCCATCCGGCTTCATTTTTACTGTTCACATTCATATTCTCAATGGTGATAAAATTATCAAATCCAAGATTGGAGAATACGGTATCTCTATCATAAAATGAAGCATTATTATTGTGAATCACGCTGGTCTCATAGGACAATTCCTTCAGCCAGTAACTGATACTGTCACAAGTCTTATTCTGTAAAACGCTTCGGTACGGATACTCACCGGTTCCGAAATATTTAACATTCATCCCGGTAATTACCTCAAACTCCGTATTGATCGTGCCGGCACCGTATACAGGCACTTTCAGCATTCCGGAGGTGTATTCTTCCTGAATCTTATGAAATGTCGGAATCGGATCTTCCGAAACCTGAAGCTTCTTCACCGTCGAGAGATCAAAGAAAGATTCCAGCTGAATAAAGATAATATTCGGACGACGCTCTTCTTTATACTCGGCCTGCTGATCACTCTCTTTTATCATTTTATGAATCTTTTGACTCAATTTCTGTACACGATCCTTTGAATATTCAATAGGACGGTCGATTCCCGTATCCATTGCGGTGACGCAAAATCCATATGCAACACCGTAATCTTTATAACCGGCAATCAGGTTATCAAAATCTTTGATCAACTGTCCCCGGCCTACACCAACATATGTAATTCCGCCAAACATCAAAAACATGATCAGCACCATACATACATTGGTCTTTAAATCAAAAGACTTTTTGGCAACAGGAGAATAAAGATAAAGAGATACCAGTGCGATCACTCCCACGATCAGCAGGATAATCGCACCTACAATCTGCCATAATTCCAGATAGCTTCTCAAGATCGGAAGAATTGACTTCGCCAGTGTAAGATCTACGGCAGTAAAAGGCGTTCTTCTGTCATTGAGCACAATACCGTTAACCAGTCCAACCAGAAACCATCCTGCAGTTATCAGGGCATAAGTAAACATTTTCTTTCTGGCAATGAACACAATCGATAAGAACATAAAAATGATCAGTGCATTAAACAGAAAAACAAATGTCCTGTCATTAATAAACTGCATCAGTCCACTGAAAGATTTTCTTTCCATGTATTCCAGAAACAAATCCAATGCCAATGCTGTAACAATGTTACAGCACAAGACCTTCCGGTTCGATGGATTCCATATGTTCTTCCACATTTTTTTTCCTTTCTCTATGGATAATCTCTCTATCACGGCATCACACTCTGAATACGAATTGCCTGTACCACAAATCTTCCATCTTCAGAATTCGAGGTACAGGTGGACAGCGTAAGCATTGGTTCTGTATCATCTAACTCTGTTTCCGTCTCATAGCTGGATTTTTCTTTCTGCATGGTCAGAAATTCAGAATATTCCTCATCGGAACCCGCCTCAACCAGGTAGACATCGGTATCTGTCTCGGCACTGATTTCTCTGGCAGCAAAAATACGGTACTCCATATTCTCTTCCGGTGTCAATATCCAGATTACCGGATGCTCCCGATAATCTGCATCTTTATTATAATTAATGTCATACATTTTTTTCAGACTGCCAAACATGGCTCCTGTTTTCAGATTGTGTCCATAAACAATACTGTTATCTGATGAAAAATCCGGCTGACAGAGGGCATCCAGAAAAATTGCTCCGGTAAAATTCGTTGTCCCTTCAAAAGTGTGATGCAGATAATATTCATTGTCCGGATTTTGTACGATTGGATAATTTATCTCTGAATCCGGAATATATACCCATCCCACAATGTCGCTGTTTATTTTTGCAAGAGCCTCAAAATCCACAGTAATCGGACAAGTATCTGCTTTGCTTTCGTCTTCCTGATTCTGTGTCTCCACAGGCATCTCTTTTACATAGTCTGTTAATTTTTCGTATTCTTCTTCTCCATCATGATATTTCTGATAATACCCCCATAGTTTCCATGCTGAAAAACCGGCCACCGCCAAACATAGCAGAATAATCAGCCAGGAGAGGACACCCATTCCCTTTTTTTTCTTCATACTTCACCTATTTCAAACGTAATGGAATTCCACTTATGGAAATGTAAACCTCATCAGAAAGTGAGGCAATAAACTGATTTGCTTTTCCCGCCATATCACTGAAAATTCTTCCCAGACGATAGGCCGGAACCACGGACATTCCCAGTTCATTCGTGACCAGAATCAACGTTTTATTACCATCTCTGGCTCCTTTGATCACATCACTAAGCTCCATCATAACCTGCGCTTCGATATCTTCTATTTCTTTACTGCTGATCTCATCAAAATCTCTTTCTTCTTCAAATAAGATATTGGTGATGAGCACCGTTACGCAGTCTAACAGAATCGTATCCTTCTCTGTATTTTTAATAACCTCTCCAAGAGAGCGATATCCTTCATAGGTTCCCCACTCCGGATCCCTTCTCTCCTGATGCAGACGAATCCGTTCCTTCATATCGTCATCTGTAGGAATGGCGGTCGCAAGGTAAAGAACGCTTCTTCCTCCATATTCCACTGCTTTTTTCTCTGCCAATACACTCTTTCCGCTCCGGCTCCCACCGGTCACTGTAATTACTTTAGACATTTGCTTCTCCCTTCTATCCCTCTCAAAATATAATGATATTAACCTGCGACTTATATTATTCACTGCAGCCTTATCTGCGAGGCTCCGGCTGCAAAATCCAGAGCTCTGCCCGGTATATATAATCAATCGTTCCAAAAACAGAAAGCATCATCATCCAGAAACTGCTGATCAAATATCCAAGGCAGATATTCAGGCTGGTCAAAATCGCAAAAAATGTCTTTGCATATAATCCTATTACAAATGCATCCCGAATAGATAAAAATTTCCCATCCGGACTTCTCACACCTGTCCTGCAAAACAGACCAAAAATCAATGCCGCCAGAAGATACTGAATAACTTTGGCCAATAGCGAAATCACAAAATACATTATCAGCATTCCCTTGATAAACGGGATCATCTCCACAAGATCCTGATTGGTCATGGTCATATCCTTCAGAGAACTCAGCTCAACATTGGACATATTCTGTCCGATCTTTATCATGATATTGGTCTTGCTGATCAGAAATTCTTCCTGATATTCTTCCTGAAAATCTTTTGCACTAAAAGCCTCTTTATCTGAATTAACTGTGACATGCAAAATGCCTCCGATATCAAAAGAAATCGGAGATGCAATGGTCATCTCACCATCTGCCAGCTTAAATTCCGGAACACGATTTAAAAACAGATTCCGAAATCCTCCAACACTGGCGTTCCATGCTGCAAACGGAATCACAGTTTCCACAAAAACAAGAAACAAAAATAAAACAATGAAAAATCGCACATGGTTTCCTGTCTTTTTTTCCAAAAGTGATTTGTATTTTCTCGGTTGGAAACAGGCAATTTTAAGCTGCCCGAAAAATCCAATCTGGTTCTCCTGATTCATCGGTTCCTCCCCATTATCGGTATAAAATTGAGGAAGCAATCTGATCTGCCTTTTCTTTGCTCTTTAATTCCTCGATCAGCTGCAGTGCAAAGGCAATGGCGGTACCGACACCTCGGCTTGTCACCACATGGCCATCCACTGCCACCGGTTCTTCCACATAACTTCCACACTGACTGCTGTCCACACATCCCGGATAACTGGTGGCTTTGCGATTCTCCAGAAATCCAAGACCGGCAAATACAGACGGAGCCGCACAGATAGCCGCAATCCATCCATTATTCTGATACTGTTTTTTTAATAATTCTGCCAAACCTTCATGTTCCCGAAGGTAATCGGTTCCAGGAAGACCTCCCGGAAGTACCAGCAAATCAGCGGTCTCCTGCAAATCTTCAAACAATATATCGGTCTCTATGGTAATCTGATGGGATCCCGTAACCGTTTTTCTTCCCATAATGGAAACGGTCTTCACATCAAATTCTGCTCTTCTCAATAAATCCACGGCAGTCAAGCCTTCCACTTCTTCAAATCCGTCTGCACAAAAAACATATACTAAACTCATACGGAAACCTCCTGTCTCAAAATATTCAAACTTAATTGTAGCCCAAATAATAATAATTATCAAGCATAGTCATAATTATTTCACGAAATGCATGAAATGATGTTCTTCCATCTTCTGCCTCTTCCTTTTTCTGCTTCTTTTCAAAGACAAAAAAATGAGTTATACTGTCAGAAAAAGTGAAGAAAAGAGGTTTATATATGGAAATAGAACGCAAATATTTAATCCGGCAGCTTCCAAATCACCTGAACGATTATCCCCATGATGAGATTTCTCAGGCATATATTTCCACCGATCCTGTGATCCGGATCCGAAAAAAAAATGAGGATTATATTCTCACAATAAAATCCAAGGGTCTCCTTGCCAGAGAAGAGATTGAAATGCCGATTTCAAAAGAAAGCTTTCTACATTTACTTGAAAAAAAAGATGGTATTAATATAGAAAAAACTCGTTACAAGATTCCCGAATCCCGTGGCTATCTCATCGAACTGGATGTATTTCACGGCGTTTACGAAGGATTTATTATGGCAGAAATCGAATTCCCTGATCTGGAGACAGCCAATCGCTATCAGCCGCCGGAATGGTTCGGAAGGGATGTAACCATGGATTCCAGATTTCATAATTCCAATTTGAGTCGTCAGACTCCGGAAGAAATTACAGAATTTTTGAAAGTCATCACAAAGAATTAACAGATTATTAAGATTTAAACAGTATCAATTTTTTATGAAATGTACTATAATAGTGACTGTTTGGGAGCACAGAACTTAATACAGCATATGCCAGAAAGTTTAACTAGAAAGGAAAAGTTCATGAAAAAGAAAAAACAAAACGATAATATAAATAACACGAAAACCAAGACATCCCGACGGGCATCCAAAAAGAAAATGTCTTCTTTTCAGAAGAAATGTATCGCCGGTGCCGTTGCAGCTTTTGCTATTATTATATATGGGGCCGGTGTTTATCATTATAAGGATCATTTTCACCGAAACATCTCCGTCAACGGCACCAGGCTCAGCGGAATGACCGTGACAGAAGCAGAAGATACCTTCACACAGGATTTTGCTTCTCACAAGATTCTCATTACAGAGAAAGAGCGCAAGGAAATCATTGATCCACAGGATGTCGACACAGTAATTGATGTGGGAAACCAGATTCAGGATCTGAAGGATTCGCTGAATCCATGGCTCTGGTTTACTGATTTCTTCGGAAAAGAAGAATACACCATTGCTCTCGATGTTACTTATGATGAAGCAAAACTCCAATCCGTTGTGGATAATTTAGAATGTTTTTCAAAAGAAAATGTGGTTGCTCCGGAAGATGCTTACATAAAAGCCGGAGACACTCAGTTTGAGATCGTGCCGGAAGTTCTGGGTAATACCGTAAAGAAAAAGAAGCTCATGGAATTGATCGGAACAGATCTTGCTACATGCGTTACGAGCATTGATCTGGAAAAAGAAGGTTTATATAAACTGCCTTCTTATTACGAAAAAGACGAGGTTGTTAAGCAGGCTCTGGAGACAGCCAACCTGTATACCCACGGTACCATCACCTACGATTTCAAATACACCACGGAAACACTGGATTATAACACCACCAAAGACTGGATTGATATCTCTGATGATTTCAAGGTGACTATTAATGAAGATAAGGTCGGCGATTATGTCAGCGATCTTGGCAAAAAGTATAACACCATGGGTGCTGCCCGTGATTTCAAGACTTCCTCCGGACAGACCATTAATGCTTATGGCGGTGATTATGGATGGAAGATTTATTACGATAAAGAAAAGGCAAAACTAACGAAAAACCTGAAGAGCGGGAAAGATGTGTCCAGAGAACCGGTATACTCTTATACCGCACAGTGCCGTAATTCCGCAAAGGATGACATTGGTGATTCCTACGTGGAGGTCAGCATCGCCCGTCAGGAGATCTGGCTTTATGTAAACGGTGAATGTAAAGTGAATTCCTCCGTTGTCACCGGTAATCCGACCATCGGGCATGAAACCTACACCGGTGTATACTCCATCACTTACAAGAAGAGTCCGGATGTACTGAGAGGGCTGAACTCCAACGGCAGTTCCTACGCGTCCGAGGTTACCTACTGGATGCCATTTAACGGCAATCAGGGACTTCACGATGCCACCTGGCGAGACAGCTTCGGCGGTTCCATTTACAAATCCAACGGTTCCCACGGATGTGTCAATCTTCCGTACTCCACGGCAGCCGTAATCTACAAATACGTAGATGCCGGATTCCCAGTTGTGATTTATTAGGAAACATTGGCAAACAGACGCCGAGGATTGCGTTATCCCCGGCGTCTGTTTTTCTTTTACCTGCGGACTTTCACTCCCCGGCTGTCCCTGGACATCATTTTTATTTTCTGGAAAATCAATTCTTTTTCTTTATACATGATGGAGTCTCTTGAGGCTCCTTCTGTCAGATACACATGGCGGACCTGATCGTCCTCTCGCAGACTCATACCCCGGATTCCCAGTGCATTTTTCTTCTTTCGGGTTATTTCCGACAGTGGGAATCGAAGGAAATATCCTTCTTCACTTTGAAGCACAAGGCAGGTATTTCCGCTTTCTTCCTGACCATTTTCAATCACTTTTACAGCAATCAGTTGGTCCCCATCATTTAATTTTGTGGCGGCAACGGTTTTCTTCTGAACAATGAACTCGTTGCCATCCACAATTTTGGCCATGGAAGCTGCCGTTACAAACAGAAGACTCTTATCCTTCAACTCTCTGTCAGATACAATATTTAATATCTGTTCATTTCGGCTGTCATAATTTCCGATATTATCGAGAGGGATTCCTTTTTCTCTGAGCCGTCCTGCCGGAATATCCTGGACTTTAATCTGATGCATCATACCATTCTGGGTAAAGATACACAGCTTATCCGTGTTCATACATGGGAGAATCGTCTTATATTCTTCGATGACGGTATCTTTATTTCTCTCATAAATATTTTTCTCCAGAAGCTTGCCGTAGCCAAAACGGTCCATGACAAATACCACTTCCCGCTCTTCCACCGCTTCTTCCACCACAACGGCTGCCTTTGCATTTTCCAGAACCGTTTTTCTCTCAAAGCCGTATTCTTTTTTTATTTTTAAAAGATCCTTTTTGATGGCTTTTTTCATTGAGGACGGATTCTCTAAGATATCCTCGTATTCCCGGATTTTTTTCAGAATCTCCGCATATTCCTCCTGAAGAGCCATCATTTCCAATCCGATCAGACGGTAAAGGCGCATCTCAAGGATGGCTGTGGCCTGACGCTCTGTGAAGGATAATTTTGACGCTGCTTTTTTGGATTTCTGGGTCTTAAAATTAATATTTCCGGTGTCCCCGCTGATCAGGCAGGCTTTGGCTTCTGCCAGATTTTTGCTTCCCCGGAGGATCTCAATAATCAAATCGATAATATCACAGGCCTGAATAAGACCTTCTTTGATTTCTTTCTGAACCAGAAGGCGATCCAGCAAGGTGCGGTATTTCCTCGTCACCACTTCATAATGGAAATCGGTGTGGAGACGGATGATATCTTTTAAGCCAAGTAACTCCGGTTTACCATCGGAGATTGCCAGCATATTGACACCGAAAGTGTCTTCCAGACGGGTTTTTTTGTATAGAAGATTTTTGAGTCTTTCCACATCAGCATTTTTTCGAAGTTCCAATACAATACGGATGCCTTCCTTGGATGACTCATTGGCGATATCCACAATATCGGTGGTCTTTTTCGTCTCAATCAAAGACACCACATCAGAAATAAATTTACCGATATTGGCCCCAATCATAGTATAAGGAATCTCTGAGATTACCAGCTTATCCCTATCTGATTTTCTTTTGCCTTTCTCCAGTTGAACCTTTCCCCGCAGCTTAATTTTGCCGGTTCCGGTCTCGTAAATGGACAGAAGATCCTTCTGATTAACAACCAGACCTCCCGTTGGGAAATCCGGTCCTTTCACATACTCCATCAGTTCTTCCGTGGTGATGTCGGAATTGTCCATGTATGCCATCACGCCATCAATGACTTCGCCCAGATTATGGGGAGGGATATTGGTGGTCATTCCGACGGCAATCCCCTCGGCACCATTGATCAGCAGGTTGGGAACCCGCACGGGAAGCACTTCCGGCTCTTTTTCTGTCTCGTCAAAATTCGGGCGGAAATCCACCACATCTTTGTCCATATCCGCGAGATAAACATCCTGGGTAAATTTCTGGAGTTTGGCTTCCGTATATCGCATGGCCGCTGCCCCGTCTCCTTCGATGGAACCAAAGTTTCCGTGGCCATCCACCAGCGGCATTCCTTTTTTGAACTCCTGCTCCATGACTACCAGAGCCTCATAAATCGAGCTGTCACCATGAGGGTGATATTTACCCATGGTATCCCCCACAATACGGGCCGATTTTCGATGAGGTTTATCCGCATTTAAGCCAAGCTCCTGCATGGCATAGAGAACCCTTCGCTGCACAGGCTTCAGACCATCCCTCACATCGGGCAGCGCTCTCTGACATATGACGCTCATGGCATAATCAATATAGGATTTCTGCATCACGTCCGAAAATTCTGTTTTTATAATCTGTTCTGACATTATTTCCTCCTAATCAAAACCGCTTGTACCGTTTTGTGATTATACATCAAGATCCGCATCCTTCGCATGGCTGTGAATGAACTCTCTTCTAGGCGGCACTTCGCTTCCCATGAGCATGGAAGTCACTTCGGAAGCAAGACGACCGTCCTCAATCTCCACCTGTTTCAGGATTCTTGTCTCCGGATTCAATGTGGTCTCCCAGAGCTGTTCCGCATCCATCTCTCCCAGACCTTTAAATCGCTGAAGGATAAAGGATCCCTTATGGGTCTTTCTGTAGCGCTCCAATGCTTTATCATCATACAGATACTCTTCTTTTCCACGTTTTGGCACTGCTTTATACAGAGGCGGTGTCGCCAGATAAATATGACCGTGATGGATCAGATCCGGCATAAAACGGTAGAAAAAGGTCAAAAGTAAAGTCGCAATATGGGCGCCGTCCACATCGGCATCGGTCATGATCACAATCTTGTGATACCGTAACTTACTGATGTCAAAATCATTGCCATACCCCTCAGAAAAACCACAGCCGAAGGTATGAATCATGGTCTTGATCTCTGCATTGGCCAGCACCTTATCCATGGAGGCCTTCTCGACATTAAGTATCTTTCCTCGAATCGGAAGGATTGCCTGGGTTCTCCGGTTTCTGGCTGTCTTTGCCGAGCCTCCGGCAGAATCTCCCTCCACGATAAACACTTCACATTCCTCCGGCTTTCTGCTCTCACAGTTGGCCAGCTTTCCGTTGGTATCAATGGAGAATTTGGACTTGCTGATCAGGTTTGTTCTGGCTTTTTCCTCTGCCTTTCGGATCTTGGCCGATTTCTCCGCACAGGATAACACCCTTTTTAATTCTTCCAGGTTTCTGTCATAATATAACACCAATTCCTCGCCCAGAACCTCACTCACTGCCTTTCCCGCATCCGGGTTATCCAGCTTAGTCTTGGTCTGTCCCTCAAAACGAGGATCCTTATGTTTGATTGACAATACAGCAGTCATTCCGTTTCTCACATCGGCGCCGGTAAAATTGTGATCCTTTTCCTTCAGAACGCCGATTTCTCTGGCATACTGGTTCATCACGGACGTGAACTTGGTTTTAAACCCGGTAATATGGGTTCCGCCCTCCATGGTACAGATATTATTACAAAATCCCAGAATCACCTCCTGAAATTCATCCACATACTGGAACGCCACTTCCACCTCAATATCATCTACTTTTCGCTTGAAATATACAACTTCACTGACCGAAGCTTTTCCTTTATTCAAATCCGCCACATAGGCCTTCAAGCCTTCCTCTTCATGGAAGACAACAACTTCTTCCTCTCCCGGTCTGCGGTTTTCGAAGGTGATGGTCAGTCCCGGATTGAGGTAGGCTGTTTCATGGAGACGACTTTTAATGGATTCCGCCTTAAAATAAGTCCGGTCAAAGATCTCCCCGTCCGGTAAAAAAGTGACTGTTGTACCGGTAGATTCTTTTTTGCATTTTCCAATCACTTCAAGGGGAGCTACCGGTTTCCCTTTCTCATACATTTGCTGGTACACTTTCCCGTCAGACTGAATTCTTACCTCCAGCCATACGGACAGGGCGTTGACCACAGAAGCGCCAACCCCGTGGAGTCCTCCGGAAATTTTATACCCTCCGGTTCCGAATTTGCCGCCGGCATGGAGCATGGTAAATACAACCTCAACGGCAGACAATCCGGTCTTGTCATTGATGCCCACGGGGATTCCCCTTCCGTCATCGGAAATGGTCGCAGTTCCATCTTCGTCGAGAATCACCTGAATGTTGTGACAATATCCGGCCAGATGCTCATCCACAGAATTATCCACGATCTCATAAATCAGATGGTTGAGTCCCTTGGTGGAAACACTTCCGATATACATTCCCGGACGCTTTCGAACCGCCTCCAGCCCTTCCAGCACCGCGATACTGTTTGCATTATATGTCTGTTGATTCATTCCAAACCTCTTCTTCCACTCAAACTGTTTTTAAATAGTATGTCCTGACGCCTTCTGAATTTCTCTGGAAACCTCGCTCAATTTCATCCCGTTGGAAGCTTTCAGCAAAACCACATCCTCCGGCGTTACACTCTGCAGGAGATATTGGGTCATCGCTTCCCGATTCTCTACTTTTGTCAGCTGAATTTTGTCTGTTTTTGATTGAATTCCCTTCAATATTTCTTCAGATAACGCTCCAAAAACAACAACTTCATCTACAGACTCACCGGCAATATATTCTCCCACTTCAAAATGGTAGTTCTTTTCATTTTCTCCCAACTCCAGCATATCCGAAAGGGCTGCGATTTTTCTTCCCTTCACCCCTTCCATGGAAGAAAGCACATGGACACTGGCCTTCATGGAATCCGGGCTGGCATTGTATGTATCGTCAATCAGAAGACATTTCTCACAGCGAATCAGCTGCTGTCTCTGACCGTGGAACTCTTTTAATTTTAAGGCCGCCTTTTCCAGATCTACCCCCATCTGATGAGCCACACCAAGAGCCACCAGGGCATTTCTCACATTATGTTCACCCATGGTTCCCAAAATTACATTCATGCGGATATCTCCGGCACAGAATATAAAATGCGTTCTGCCCGATTCATTGTGAATCTCTTCTGCCCGATAGTCGCAATCCTCGCTCATGCCGTAGAAAAATGCTTTCTTGTCCAATTTTCCACGATAGCGAACCAGAAACGGATCATCTCCATTTAAGAAAATCATGCCATCCTCGGAAAGTCCCTTCATGATATCCATCTTTTCCCGGCAAATGTTTTCCTGGGTTTTGAGCTGGGCAATATGACTCACACCGATCATAGTCACCACGGCAATATCCGGACGAATCATGTTTGTGAGGATTTCAATCTGTCCCCTCTCACTCATACCGATCTCAAGAACTGCTGCCTCATGGTCTTTTGTCATGTGGGACAGGGTCAGCGGAACCCCCACCTGACTGTTTTGATTTCCCATGGTCTGGAATACATTTTTTCCTGCGGAAAGAGCCGTAGCAATCATCTCTCTAGTGGTGGTCTTCCCCACACTCCCTGTGACAGCCACCACCGGCAGCTTCAGACGGTTTCTGTAATAGGTACCCACCTTCTGCATGGCCTCCACCGTATCCTCCACACGAATCCACGGTTTTTCTCCTTCCGCACTGTCATGCTCTGAAGTGAAGGTTGCTCCATTTAATTCCAGCGCACTGTCAATAAAGCGATGGGCATCCACCCTCTCACCGATGATTGGCACAAAAATACTGTCTTCATTGCCCTGTCTCGAATCAATGGAGAATTCTTTTATTTCTTTTTCTGCATCGCCGCAAAGGAGTTGGCCTCCCGTTGCTGCAAGTATATCTTTTATCGTAATATGTTCCATTTATTTATCATTCCTTTCGCACAAAAAGGATAAACACAAATAACAGGGTGTCATTTGCATTTATCCTCTCATCTCATTAAGATGCCATTACTATCTGATATTCAAGACTATCTTACAGCAATCCGGGCATTGTTTCAAGTTTTTCTTTTTTATGCTTCCAGTAATTTTTCAACGGATACCAGTTTCACACAGGTAACAAAAAGGTCGGCTGCGATGGTTAATTCTTCCGGTGAAGGCATTGTCGGTGCAATACGGATATTGGAATCCTGCGGATCATTTCCATATGGGAATGCGGCACCGGCACCGGTCATCACCAGACCAGCTTCTTTACATTTCGCCACAATTTTCTTTGCACAGCCTTCCATTGCGTTGAAGGAAATGAAATATCCCCCCAACGGGTTGGTCCATGTGGCGATTCCAAGTTCACCCAGCTCCTTATCCAGCTTCTCAAGAAGTGCCTGGAATTTCGGACGAATCACATTCGCATGAAGCTTCATGTGTTCTGTCAGACCATCATAATCTTTGAAGAATCTCACATGTCGGAGCTGATTAATTTTATCAAATCCGATGGTAGCCCATTTCATTCTGGATTTCACATCGGCAATGTTAGCCGGAGAAGCTGACATTGCGGCAATGCCTGCTCCTGAGAAGGTTACCTTGGATGTGGAGCAGAACTGATATACCATATCCGGATTACCGGCTTTGGCACACTCGTCAATAATATTTAAAAGGCTGCCCTGCTTCTCTTCATATAAATGATGAATCGCATAGGCGTTATCCCAGTAAATTCTGAAATCTTCTGCTGCCGGTTTCAAATTAGCGAAACGTTTCACGACTTCATCGGAATAGACGGTTCCTGTCGGGTTAGAATATAATGGTACGCACCAGATTCCCTTCACTGCCGGGTCATTGTTCACATATTCTTCTACCATATCCATATCCGGTCCGTCTTCCAGCAATGGAATATTAATCATCTCAAACCCGAACTGCTCTGTAATACCGAAATGTCTGTCATATCCGGGAACCGGACAGAGAAATTTAACTTTATCCAATTTACACCAAGGTGTGGAACCCATCACACCGAACATCACGGAACGGGCCACACAGTCATACATGATATTTAAGCTGGAGTTACCAAACACAATAACCTGAGATGGATCCACTCCCATCACATCACCCATGAGTTTTCTGGCTTCCGCAATACCTTCTAATCCACCATAATTTCTTGCATCTGTACCGTCTTCAGAAGACAAATCCGAAGTGCTGTTTAAAACATCCATCATAGGCATGGACAGGTCAAGCTGTGCCTTGCTTGGCTTACCTCTGGAAATATCCAGTTTCAGTCCTTTCGCTTTTTCTTCTTCGTATTCTGCCTGTAATTCTTTTTGTAATTCCAGTAATTCTTCTCTTGTTAACTCTTTATATGATTTCATCCCAATGCCTCCTGAATGATTCTCTTTTTTACAACAACCCCTATTGTATTCCATTATTGAATAAAAAACAAGTCATTTCTTCATTTTTTTGTAGAAATATCCAAATAAAGATTTTAATTACCTTAATATTTGAATTTTCTGTATTTTAATCCTTCTATTTTGCATTTTCACCTTTATAAATATCAGAATTTTGCATTTCGTCCATCGCTAAAGCAACCCAAATACCCGAATCAAAGATTGGAAACATTCAAGGGCATCGGCATAGTATAAACTGTAAATAAAATATGGAGGTAAATCCTATGAGTGATTTAGCTGCTACAAACTGCCAGAATTCCTGCGACGACAGATGTGATTGCGGTAACTTCTCCAACTGCTTCTGGCTCATTTTAATTCTTTTATTCTGCTGCAACGGAAGTGGATTCGGACGCGGAAGATGTGATGATGGATGCGGATGCGAGAGCATTATCTGGCTGATCATCCTCCTTTCCTGCTGTGGCAATGGCCATGGATTTGGACTTGGCTGCTGCTAATTAGAAGATAAGCTTCTTAATTTAGAGTAATACAAAGAAAAGGCGATGGGGCACAGGCCCTGTCGCCTTTTTCATTTGATAGGATATTATAAGTCTTCCAGACCAGTTGGCTGCACTCCTTAGTGCGACTTCCCCTGCCCTGCCCATTGTAATAAGAGGATTATCTTTATAATCTGTAGGATTTCATCTGTACAACGGTCCAGGTCGGAGGTCTTTTTCATTCTCCCGGTCATTTCCCGGCTCCCCGGCCTTCTATCATTCCCATTTCGGATATTTTTATTTTTTATACAAACGGGATCAATCTCATAGATGGTATTCCCTTCAAAAATCAGATTTTCATTCATAATTACACCTTCCTTTTCATATGATGATGTAGAATTACAGATTATCACGCCTGTATACTTTACTATATGAATGATATCTTTTTTCGTTTCTCAGATTTATGATTAGGAGGCTGCCATGAACGAAACCTTTTCTGAAACCAGCTCACCTCTTTCCCGCCTGTTGAATGATGATAATATCACTATAATGGAAGGCATTATTCCTTACTGTCCGCCAAGCCTCGGCCGTGTGCTTGCTGTGGAAATGAAACTGATGGAAATACAGAAAATCATTTCCTGCTTTGATGATGAGCCAACGCTTAGAGCCTGTGGTTTTGAAGAGCAGTCCGCTGACGTGGAATCTCTTCTCCGTTCCATTCGCAATTCTGTTTCGGAAGAAAAAGCCAGACAAATCGACAGCGTTCTCGGAATGATACGCTTTTCTAAAATGTATCAGGCTTATCAGGAAATATTACAGAGTCATCCCGAGCTCATGAAAGGACAGGAGCACCGTTCCGGAGAGAAAGAGATTTCATCCAATGATGCCTTCTCGGACCCTTCTCTGTTTTTCCTGTTAAATTCCATGATGAACAACAATGAGGAACCCGGATCCTATAACGAGAAAATGAAAGCTCTGCTGGATTTTGCCTCAAAAGCAGGCGGTGACAACAGAGATTTCAGTGAGCTGCTCACCTCTTTCCTGAAAAAATAAGGTAAGAATTTATCTTAATGTTAAAAGACCATCAGAACATGTTCCGGTCCGATAATATGGATAGCTCAAGAAGCATGTCCCGGAGATAATTCTGGAGTTTTTTCCCTTTCAAGCCGGAAGCTTCCGTTCCATAAATTCCGGTAATTTTCAGAAGAAATTCATTTTTTTTGGTTTTGATGATTCCCAGATGTTTCTCTTCTTTTTCCTCCGGGTCACTGAGGACTTCTCCCTGGCCCAGAAGGTTTCCCTGGCCATCATATAAGAAAACCCGCTCACCCTTTTCCATGGTTCCTTTCACCACCTCGCCGCGAATGGTGAACGTGGATATTTTATCCAATTCCAGTTCGTAATCATCAAAATAAAAAACAAAATCTGATTTTTCATGGAGCAGCATCACATTCTTTTTCCACTGCTCCATATTTTTTTGTTCTTCCTCACGATATCTGTCTTCTGTTTTTTTATGAAAATCACGAATTGCCCGCAAAACCATAATTACTCTCCTTTTTTTCCTCCAATCTGGCAAGCTGCTGACATGCCTCACAGGAATCTCCATCTTCCGAAATCAGATAAAGTTTCAATCCTTCCTGCTTTCTTTCTTTCAGCATTGTAAGGGCAGAGCGAAACAGTCGGTCATTTTTCAGGCTGCCATCTGTCAAAATATACATTCGAAACTCGCTGGCCGGGTTTAATGTCATGGTTTCTCCCATCATATTAGAGGCAATGATCAATGTCTCTCCGGCAGAATATTCTTTAATCTGCTGCTGACACTGACAGCGGAATCCTGATGGATAGGATTCAAATTTCCTCGCCATCACAACACCATCTCCATATACAAAGGCCTGCCTGCAATCCCAATGGGATAAACGTTCCTCCAGCTCCAGCTCGTCCTGGACCTGATATAGCAGCTTACTCATTTTTCTCGATTCTTTCAGCTCCGTTCGTAATAGAACCATCATGCAATATACAATTTTTTTCTCATGTTTCCCACGAACAGCACATACCTTTTCCTGTTTTTCTCCGGCTTCTTTCTGTGCTTTATCATCCAGTCTCTCTTTGGCCTGTTTTGCGAAAGTTTCTTCCACTTCAATACATTGCTCGAGAAGCTCCTGCATTCTTACATATCCTGCCGGCTCTTCTTCTTTAAAAAGAGTTTTCCATTCATCAGGCAGCGCTTTGTAAAATAGTTCCGAATAATCTGCATCCGTGATTTTCGGCGGTATCTTCACATTGCCTTTCACGCTGGCAACCAATATTTTATAAATCAGACGGGTATCTGCCTTCAACTGGCTCTCCCGGTTAAACAGCGTCATCTCTCCGAAGATTCTCTCATCCTCCGGATACCATTCATAATCCTGCTCAAAATCAAGAAGCTGAAATTTCTCCGGATGAAGAATATATACCGGATAATCTCCTCTCTTCGTGTCTACATAAATATCTTCCAGTCCGACAATGCCCGGAAAAATCATGTTTCGGGAAAGTCCCGTCATGATCTGAAGGACATTTCTCGCAATTTTATATAAGATCAGACAATCCACATGACAGGTATCCATCTGTTTTCTTGCAAAAAAATCCTTCAAAGAAATACAGGAAGAGGGCATTTTATAAATGTCTTCTTCCATCAATATTCCCGGTATTTTCCGGAGTTCTCTGATCACCGGATGACCACTCGTAAAGAGATCTTTTTTCGTTCCGGAAACCATGTCCACTGTCCCCATTCTTTCTATCCCATTTTTCTGATCAGGCACCGATAGAAACTCCTTTCATCAAATCCTTTAATGGCTTTACAATGTTATCTAAAAACTCTGTACTCATTGGTTTCAACAGCTTCTCAAAGTCCAGAAACATTGGGGAAGCCTCCTCATCCAGTTCTCCGTCTGCCCGGATAAAACAAAACCGGAAATCTTCTTCACTCATCTCTTCTGTGGAGAAAAAGATGACCTGACCCAGAGGGCTATCCAGATATTCTTCATAATCATTGCTCCCGTAGGCATCTGTAAAAACAAAGATTGCCCGGTTACGCCCTGATATCGGAAACTTCTCCAGCGATCTTGCAATGGCCGTGTGAACGGATTCCTTTCCGTCCGAGCCACCGCCATATAATTGGATTCCTTTTAATTTTTTGAGGAAAACCGGAATCTCCCCGGTAAAATAATTTTGATTTTCGAAAAGAATCCTCTCGGTTTCCTCCCCATTTTTTTCGTTTCGTATTATTGTAAGTCCCACCTGCGGATAAACCTCATATTTCTGCAGACATTCCAGAAAATGTGCAGCTGCATAATACACTGCCGGAAATACGGAGTACATAGAAGCTGTGCCATCTACCACAAAATCAAGATAAAGGGTAAAGGCCTGCTCTTTTTCTCTCACAAACTTTTCCTGTATATCCAACGGGATCTCGGGATTCCATCTCTCGTTCATGTCTACCTCCTGACTTTTGTCAATTTAACGAACTTTTTTTATCTGTAATACTTCAATTTCCGTGCCTGCATAGGAGTAGATATCTCCTTCTCTCACACGTCCTCGTTCTTTTTCCTTTATTTTATGGCAATCTTCCTGTAAAATCACGGATCTCATCTCATCTCCCACCCGGTAGAAGGATAAAATATGCCCGCTCATTCTCCCGTTCTGGCTGCGCTCCTGTTTTCTTCCGAATTCAATGGGGATAAACCGATAATTTTTTACATAGGGACTGTATTTCACATCTCCCACTTTATAGGAAAATCGTATGGTATCTCTTGTATTTTCCTCCCGAAGAAGTTCCGGCAGCTTCGGCATCCGCCCGATTTCTTTTAGATAGGCTTCCATATCTGCAATTACTTCCCGAATATCTCCGTATCTTTCTTCCTCCCGGGCAATCATTTTGGCAATGATCCGTTTTAACGGCTCATCAATGCCAGGCATGTCCTTTAGTTCATAGGCGTAATCGTCTCCTACCATATATCGCTGCAATTCTTCATTGCCATAAAAATGATGCCGTCCTGTATACAGGAAATACAATACCAGACCGGCAGAGTAGATATCCATTTCTTTCCGACAGATATAGCTGTTCCAGTATCTCGGATCGGCATATCCCGGCGTTCCCTTCTGCTCTCTTCGAAGCATGACGGTCACATTGGAATCATGGAGATGAACCCAGTCGAAATCAATGATCTTTACCGTCTCCCCATCGGGAGAGGCCAGAATGTTCTCCGGTTTCAGATCCCTATGAACGATGGGATCCTGCCAGTACATGGACATATAATGATCGATACCATAAAGGATTTTCAGGGCGATTGTGTGACACACCTTCATTTTTTCATTCCAGGTACTTCCTGCCAGCCCATGGGTTCGAACCAGATCTGACAGATCATTTTCTTCAATATATTCTACAAGAGTAATAAATCTGCGTTTTTTCTCATCCAGCATACCGCCGTAAATACGAATGACATAGGGCGAATACAGTTGTACCTTACTTTCCTTTTCCACATAAACCTGTTCCAGATCCGTACAGAAAAGTACCTTTACAAAATATTTTTTGCCTGTGCGGATATCTTCGGCAATCATAGCCTGCTTATTGCCGCTGCGGTGCTTTTCCTTTAACATACGGAGTGAAATGATCAGATTCTTATCCTTCCGATCCCGATCTCTAATCCAGGTAAAGGTTTCCCCTTCCTCAAAATAGCAATTCATTCCTCTTTTCCTCCCATCCAGCGATGCATCAGTTTCTCCCGCAGCGGAGTATTTTTCCTATCCGATTCCAGTTCGGTATAAGAGCAGAACGGAACCACCGAATTCTGGAAAGCCTCTTCCAGTTTCATATCTCCATATAAGTTCATACGGAAAGTATCTTCGGACATTTTCTTATCTCCCAAATATAAAACCGCCGTCTGATTATCTTCTTCCCCGCCGAGTCTTGCCTGTTCAAATAACTCTTTTAAAATATCCTGCGGATCTCTCTGTTCATTTAAAATCATCTCAATCTGATTGAATGATAAATCGCCAAAAGCTCCATCCGAGCCGAGAAGCAGACTATCCAGCTTTTCCTCATTTAGCCTGATACAGTACGGATGTACTTCTTCCCTTTTGCCCAGATATTCGGTCAGACGATTTTTATTTTGATAAAAAATGGTGCTTCCTTCCTTTGTCATTCCTTTTTTGACCAGCTGGCTGGCCACATTCTGAATCTCGCTGACCAGAGAAAGGCTGCCGTTTTTCATGAGATAGACCGGACTGTCCCCACAGTTGGATATAATCCAGGTGTCCCAGAAATGAATCGCACAGGAAAGGGTGGTGCCGCCCTTCACACCGGCATCCATTCCTTTCTGATACAGTGCCCGGTTGATCTTTTCAAAAATTTGTCCGGAAAATTCCATCAGGGCATCAATCTGTTGTTCCAGGCTGCCATCCCGAAAGCCATCGCCCATGACCGTCTTCACCAATTCGCCATACCACATATTGATTGCATATTCGGAATAGCGCTTTCCGGCTGACAGGCCACCCATTCCGTCGGCAACCACCATGGCACTGACCGCTGCCTCGTGATTCATTCGAATCTCCATATTACAAAAACTATCTTCATTAACAGAACGTTTATTTATCTCACTGGAATAATAGAAAGCCACAATTTGCCCTCCTTATCAATACTGTTCTCTATTACCGGGAATCCGACCAAAGTTGATAATTCTTTTTCTTTATGATACACTGAATCACAGATGCAGTAAAGTCTGACGGGAGGTTTCCAATGTTTCCACATTCATTTTCATCTTTGCAGTTTTATCAGAAGAAAAAAGATATCGTTCTCTACAAGGCCGGTGATTCCTCCCACCGTTATATGCTTAAGGCTATTATACCAAAAGATGCTGTTGTAAAACAGGCTTTTTATGATGAATATCATACATTAAGGCAATTGCATCATCCATCGATTCCTGTCTATTATGGTCTTGATGAGCATTTTCATTTTCCGGATTCTCCGGAAGAATATCTCATGCTGTGCATGGAAGACTGTTCCATCCCTCCGGAGCAACAGTTACAACATTGTACGGTAAAAGAACTGGGACAGATTCTCTATCAGGTGACAGATGTGCTTTCTTTTCTGTTAGACCATGGTGTTCTTTATACGGATCTGAATCCTTCCAACCTTATTCTCTCCCGCCGAAAAGAAGGAATCCGGCTTACTCTGGTCGATTACACATATTGTTATTATTTTTTGCACAATCCGAATCCGGACTATTCTCTACGGTTTTCCTATAATCTTTCCCCGGAGCTTAAGGGGCGTCAGCTTTTGATTCAGGAGATTACCTACCTGGCATATGCCCTGATGGAAGACCAGCGAATTACGGATCTATCTTCCAACATTTATCGTCTGCTGGAAACAGGCAAGAATCCGCCGGAAGGATTATCTTTACAGGAATTCTCACTGATGATCCAGGAGAGTTTCATATAAAGATTCCACAATCGGGGCAAGGGTCTTTCCAATCTGTTTTGTTTTCAATCGATTCACCACGATCACATATTGCGGATCATTCGCCGGGGCGAAAGTGACCAGCCATGCATTATTGGTTCCGTCTCCTCTTTCTGCGGTCCCGGTCTTGGCAGCAATCTGCCATTCCTCTTCACCGATGGTGGAAAGACCATAGGATTCTCCGGCTTTGGTCATGACCTGACGTAATTTTTTTGCCGTGCTTTTTTCCATGGTTTTGGTCAGCAACTCTGCCTTCCCTTCCTGAATCACTTTCCCTTTTCCATTGACCACTGACTGAATCAGATATGGTTTTTGCATCTTTCCGTCATTGGCAATACTCTGGGCGATCATTGCCATCTGCAGAGGGGTCACCAGCGTTTCTCCCTGTCCAAAAGCAGTGGCAGCCACCACATTTTCTTCATAATTTCCCAGATCGAAAGTGGACTTTAAGGTTATAAAATCCAGTTTGATATCCTGTCCCAGGAGGAAACTTTCTGCAGTTTCTTCCAGCGATTTCCCTCCTAGCTTCAGCGCACGGTCCATGAAATATACGTTGGAGGATTTCACAAACCCTTCTTCAAAAGAGATACTTCCATAGGCATTTCCATTATAGTTTCGGATCGTCTGTCCGTTGATGACCAGCTTTCCACTATCTTCCACTTTCTCTTTATCAATGCCATTTTCCAATATTTCTTTGGAAGTAACCAGCTTAAACACAGAGCCCGGTGCCACCGGATTCTGAAAGGCATTGGAATAAAAGACGCCCTCTTTTTGGCTGATTTCCTCCCATTCTTCCTCCAGCGCCGAAACATTGAAGGTCGGAGAGGATGCCAGGGCGAGAATCTCTCCCGTTTTCGCATCGAGTACTGTCACTGAGCCGGTAAAATCAGCAATTGCCTGATAGGCTTCTTCCTGTAATTCCCGATCTAAAGTAAGTGTCACATCGGCTCCTCTTTTTTCTTCTTTGGCAGAAGCACTGTGGACCAGATCCGCATTTAAGGTATTCTCAAGGCCGTAGGTTCCATAAATCTTTGACCAGTATCCGACCAGATTAGAAAGGGAATGGGAATAGAAATAATTTCTTTCTCCTCCCGGTGTTTCCGACCAGGCGAGAGGCTGTCCCTTCCGGTCAAGGATGCTTCCCCGGATATACTCTTTCTCATACATCTGTTCCTTCGCTTTTGTCTTCTGCTGATCGGCTTCTTCGGAGACGCCTGGCAGCAGCGCGGAAATCCGGATGAGGGATATGATCATGAAGATGACGCAGATGAGCGACACACTTTGTAATACCTGCGCCCTCCTTAAAAAATTCATCTTTTTCATCGTTTTCGGTTCCTTTCCATTTTACATTGCTGGAAACGGCCAGCAGCAATCCAATCATCATGCAGCTCACTACCAGCGAACTTCCCCCGCTTGAAATAAAAGGCAACGTGATGCCGGTCAGCGGACAGAGGCCGGTGCTTCCGGCAATGATAATCAGAGTCTGATCAAATAACATAAATACATATCCGGCACCCACTGCCTGATGATAGCGATCGCTTTTTCTCACAAACAGTCGCATGCCTTCCAGCCACATGAGAATAAATACCACAAACACCAGCAGCGCAAAAATCATTCCGCAGCGCTGAATGAGTGCAGGATAGACCAGATCACTGGTCTTTACCGGTAAGTCCGTAATGGAAGATGTTCCAAACCATCCACCCAGAACAATGGATTCCCTGGCCTTCAGCAATTGGTATCCCAGCCCCAGCGCATCCTTTTCCGGATTCAGCCAGTAAATAAATCGATTGGCGATCTTCCCGTAATTGGATAAAAAGAACCGAACCAATCCATTATTAGCTACTGCGGCATTGGCCGCAGCCAATTTGCTGATCTGGATTCCCGTAATCGCGGTACAGAAAATCAAAATCCCCATGACACCAACAGTTTTCACAAATACCATGAGATCCGGGACCAATAAAAATACAAAGGTCAGAAAAACCATGACCAGTAAAAGAAGGGTTCCGAATTCACTCTGTATGGTCAAAAGCATCAACTCAATGATGGTAATACCATAAAACACCCCAATTCTTTTTTTGGAGGGATTCTCCGTTGTCCCAAGGAGTGCCGCCCCAATGAGGACGTACAGCAGCTTCACCAGTTCTGTCGTCTGGAGGGAGATTCCTCCAACCCGAATCCAATTCTTTACATTTCCCACACTGTGGGCAAAAACCAGAGTGAAGATAGATATTCCAATGGAGATTGCCGTCAGAATACGACACATTCTCATTCCCGAAATCTGTTTCCATTTCAGATAACATCCTGCTGCCACGATTGCCGCCACAAACCCGGCAATATATTGGAGCTGCAAATCTGCCGCAGGATTTCCTTTCTGATAGAGCTCCGGATTCTTCAGAATCTGCTCCTGCTTCATGATGCATTGGAGCATGGTTCCCACCGTCAGGAGAATCAAAGTATAAATCAGAATTTTCTGATTCCCGTGAATCACCGAAGTCAAAAACCAGGAAACCAATGTAATGATTAACAAAATCCCGAGCATATCTCCATATATTTTCCCTGCTCCTTTGGCATGAACAAAAATAAATGCAGCGATTTGCAGCAGAATCACCGCCAGCACAGGACTGCTTCTAAAGGAATAAAAAGCCCGTTCCAGCTCCCATTTTATTCTTTCGGGAGAAAGATTCGCTTTTTTTCTTTCCATTCTACTCATAATAATATTCTCCCGCATTCTGATAGAGCTGGGTCTGGCTGCTTCTCGCTGTTCCCATCTCCACCTGAAATTCCACATTACCGATGTAGACCGTCAGTTTATCTCTCAGTATAACCTGATCCTCCACACGCCCATTGGCATACAACTTATTGGCACTTCCCACATCCTGCAGAAGAAAGACCCCATCCTTTTCCACGATCCGGCAATGCATCCGTGCCACACACAAATCATCGAGAACCAGCTGATTTTTGGTACTTCTCCCAATATAAAAAGGAAGATGATCTACCTTCACTCGCCGAACCGGATGATGCTGCTCGTTCAACTGAATCAGGGTAATTCCGGCATTTTTATAAGCATGCATCGAAATAATCTTATCGTTTCGGTTTTCTTGAACCATTTCTGTACGGATAGCTTCAGCCGGATTCCCGCTTTCCCATACATCTTCTTCCCAGCTGTCTGTGGATTCTTCCGATTCTTCTTCCCAGTTGTCTTCGTTATACTCGATTCGATGCTTCTTCTGCTCTTTTTCGATAAGTCTTTCGGCTTTCCGCTGCTGTCTCAGATCCCATTCATCCACAAAATGTTCCCCCTCTTTTGAGACTTCCTCCAGGGTTTTATTGGAACGTATCAATATCAAAATAATAAATGCGATCAAGACCACAACACCAATCTGCGATAAAATAGACATAAAAAATCAGCTCCTGTTCTACATACGATTCCGGTGGCAGTGGGTTACCAGCTGCCACCCTATGTTTAACAGGAGCATACCATAATTCCAATACTCGTTCAAATTTTGTTTTTATTCATTTTTACTCTTGGCCTTGAAACAAATCTTCCTCATTTCTGCCGCACCTGTCCGAGAGCTTCTACCATGTGCGCAATATCATACCGATCGTCGGCATCCGACGGATTCTCCAGATTATGGGCCATACAGCCAAAGAAATCCTCTGCCCCCACCTCCATTTTGGCAAATTCCCGTTTCAGTTCCGCTGCCTCTTCTTCTCCGGCATCTTTTTTGTGACATTTTCCCGTCCATATGGAATACAATAATGCGGAATAAAAATATCTGTCGTTTAACACAAAATCTTTGGAGAAGCGGCTTGGTTTTCGGAAATAGCAGTAGTCTTCAAATTTCTCCAGATCAAAGGAATCCGGCTGATAGCCTCTCTGAATCGCGAGGGATGGGACTTCCTGATACTCCATCTCATTCCGTTTTGCATGGAGCTGTTCTATCTGCTGCAATGCATTTTTTTTGAACACTGCACTTTTTTTGTTGCGATTCATGTCCTCAAAAAGCACTTTATCTACCATGGCATGTCGGCAATATCCGTTTTTTTCGTAGCCGTAATCCCGTTTTTTCTGATTGTCCAAGAGCTGCCGCCCAATGCAAAAAGAGAACCACCATTTCTGATGAAACGGAATCTGGTAGACAGAATCGTATTTCCGACAAAGGTCTTCCTCAATCTCATATCCTTTCTTGCGCAGTTCTTCCGCCGCAGACTCGATGAGAATCCATATTTTCTGGCTGTCCGCCACGGAGTCAGACTTATACCGGGCAATCATCTCAATGATAATCTCAACGGGTGTGATTCCCAGCGGTTCCATCTGCGCCTTCGCCAACAGTTTCTCAATAGAGGCATATGAAGGTTGTAGAGCGATACAGAAACGGAGCAGCCATTCTCTGGTCACCACCGCTTTTCCCGCCTTTATCTTAGAGAATTGGGCTTCACAATGGAGGCAGCCGATATCCCGCAAGAACCAGGCGGCCTTCTCATAATAACCGTATTCTTCTTCGATGACTTCTTCGAGACATTGCCCAAAGCGTTTGGCACCATCCCGGAATTCTTCTTTATAGCTTCGCACCAGCCCATAGAATTCTTCCAGTGTTTTTGTCTCCGAGAGCATCACCCACAAATCCATGGTGGCCAGGCTCCGACTATCCGGTTCCTGGGGTTCTTCCAGAATATTCTCAATCTGCTTTTTGACATCCTCCATCTCTTCAATGGAAAACAGGCCGTTCACCAAGGCAATCCACAATGCATCCTCAATATTTTTACAGTAGAGTCCATAGCCCATATAGGTTTCCAGAAGAATATAGTTGATCTCCTCCAGATTCATGGAAAAGGCCATTCCCAGAGTAATGTATATTTCCCGGGAAGAAGGCATGGAGCCTTTCAGCCAGGCACCGATGGTCTGCCTTGTGACCGGCACATACCGGACTCCCTCTTCTCCCTTTTTTTCCACTCGATGAAACACTTTTTTGGCCAGAGAAGTATTACTGTAGTCAAACTGATCCATCTTTTCTTCCAGAAAATGAGAAAATGGAACCCGGTCTTTCTGGGCACCGGACAATTTTTTTTCGATTTCTTCCAGAAACCAATCGGTATTTTCCTGTAACTTCATTTATTTTTCCTCTTTTCTCATTTTGGCTTTAAAAATACCCGCAACCTGCACAAGAACGGTCAGAATTCCCAGAATGATAAAGTAATACAATCTTAATTTCTGCGAAAGAATCATATTGGCAAAGGTCTGAATCAAATATCCCATGATCACGCAGCCACCGAGGTTCTTCCAGAACGGGTACCGTTTCTCTTCATGAAGCATCATATAATAATAATTTAACATAAGGATAACCCATATTCCCACCATTCCCACTGCAATCTTCCAATGGCCGATCATCAGGGAGTAAATGGACAGATACATGGAACATCCTGTAAGAAAGCCCTGTGGAAGCATTCCAAGCAGATAATCAATGAAAGATCCCTCCTCTTCCTCCTCTTCCACCGGCACCACCAGCGCCGCATCCTGCTCTATATCCTTCGGCAGCTGTTTTTCTTTTCTTCTTCGTCTTTCTTCCATCAAAATTCCCTTTGCCTCCTTCGGAGAATAGCCTGCCAGCATTTCTTCCACATAACAGGCGGTCTCCAGCTGTTCGTCATCAAATTCTTCTGCCTGCTCTTCCAATTGTCCGACGAAATCCTTTAAAATATCCGTCCACTGATCTTCTCTTTTCATCCGACGAATAATCTGATCAAACACCATATACCTTTCTTTGTCAAAGAGATTCTGATTGAGAAGTCCGATTCCGGCCCGAATAACCTGGTCTTTCATCGAGGACGGAATCCCGGCCTTTTCCATATTCTTCACATAGCTGTCCATTGTGGAGAAGGATTTCATACTGTTTTCAAATTCTTCACTGGCAAAAGTACCTTTCCGGTCATACTCTTCCGAGAGAAGAAGTCCATAAACCAGTTTATTTTTTTCCCGGATAAAGGCAAGCTGCTCCCTGCCCGCTTCCGGTGATTCCGCGTATAGGCTCTGTAAGATCCATTTGATTTCTCCGCAGGTTACCTCCTGGGCTCTTTTGGTGAATCCTTCCAGAAGAATATGAAGGTATTCCTCTTTTTCAGACCGGTTCCACTTAGATTGATGTAGTATTTCCATCATGGTATCTGCAGTTGATTGAAGTGCCTTATCCTTAGATGACCAGAATAATAATTCCGGAATTCGCGGTAGGAGAACCTGTTTATCCAGCGTCTCCCGGTGTTTCTTCTGACAGATTCCATAAAAGAGCCATTCCAGTTTGCCCAGTTCATTTCCGGTTCCTGAGCCGGCATCGAGATACCCGGCAGCTTTTTTCATGTATACATCATAAAGAGGATCTTTTTTCACATAAAGTTCGGCCAGATGATAGAAATAATAATCTTCCAATCCGTTTTCTGTATGCTCTGCCGTTCCTTTTCCAAAGGAATCGAGATTCAGACAATTTTCTCCACAGGATGACGAAGAAAAATAAAAAGGGACCCGCTGAATATCCTGTTCTGTGTAAGATACATAACCGGCTTTCTTTCTCATCGGAGCAGGGAGAATGCGATGGATCACATACATCAGCTCCCTTGCCCTTGCAGCAAACTCTTCCTTTGGCCAGGAAGGTGCCACAATATTGAGACTTTGCTTTTTCTCAAACAAGCACAGAAAGACCACCCGGAAGAAATCAGGCAGTCTGTCATATAAATTCATTTTTATCAATATATTTTCCTGGGAATCCTGGAGTTCTTCTATCGATATCGTATCCAGATCGTCCCCTTCCGATGAATTCCAAATTATATCCGGTGCCAGATAAACCGCCGGATCCTCGGTTTGCTTCTCTTTCGGCTGGTACAGATAAATCTTTTTATTATTTCGATGATCTTCTCCCGCATCACAAGGAATGGCAATCATCTTTACAAAGCCAAGGTCCGGACTGTACACCAGTTCTTCCACCGGAATCCCGTCCACTCTGTCCGGCTCTAACGATGAGGCAATTTTTTCCAGCTCTTTTAGCATCTTTTTATCTTTTGGGATGGATGAGGACGTGATTCCCCATCCCAATGTATTACCTGTAATGCAATGATTTGACCAGGTATATTCATGTCTTAAATACTCTGTTCTCATTCCAGCCACCCTCTTTCCTGCATATATTTCATGATCATCCAAAGTATCGGCTCCTCCACCCGAATCGGACGAACTCTGCCCACCGCCCTGGCCACTTCTCCTTCTTCCAGACGAACGGATTCTGTCTCACAGCCCAACGCGGATACGGCAAACAGGCTGCTCTCTTTATAGTCTTCCAGATTCCGCTGCAGACGAAATACCTTCTGATCAAAAATCTGTTTTAACACTTCCTGTCTCAGAAAATGATGATCCATATTCATAAAGCCGTAAACCGGCCGATTTCTCTCAAATAAAAGACTGCTTCCCGGAAATCCACGGATTTCTCCCAATTCTTCCAACAGATCGCTCTTTGCAATGGTCAGTGCCATATATTTCTGGCGAAGCTCATGATCACCAACTCCGGTGCGAATGGCATCCAGAATGGCATCGGCTCTTCGCTCATAAATATATTCATCACTCACTGCTCTCTCCATCAGGAAGTCATCCTGATTCATAATCTGTTTTCCATTATCATTGCTCATTCTCTGTATGGATATCTGCTCTTCTTTTGTCATGAGATGAAGCTTCTCAAGCACCCGTGCTTCGTCAGGAATCTGTTTGGTAATGAAAGAATGTTCCAGATGCATCTGCGCCGGATCCACCAGGCAAACATATCCATCCATATGACGGACAAAGCCGGTTCTTCCCACGCCGGCACTCTCCCGGATCAATTCTCCGGCCACATCATAGATTGCCGTGAGCAAATGGAATACCTGCTCACTGACCCGATAAGTGACTTCAAGAAAAATCGGTTTCCGGAAGGTTTTATTGGTAGATTCCGGACAGATTCCATATCGAAGAAGCCGCTCTGCATTCCGCTCCATCTCCATCCGGTAACTGTCATTGGGATTGCCGCAGGCATTTCTCACGGATAAATTTTCTCTCTGCATCACATCAAAGCTGTTCATCATCAATGAAGAGAGATATACGGTTTTTCCGGAGGCCACACTCCCTGCCAGTCCGATCATCAGCATCTCATATTTGAAGAAATTCTGTGGCAGTTCATTGTGACAGTAGGGACAGATCATCGTATTGGAATAGAGGGTCACAGCCCCTTCCTCCACATGAAAAGAATATCCATAACTATCCACATCAAAATGCTTCACTGCCAGGTCATGCCCCGATGCGGTCAGCTCCTGATTGAGCTCCGTCATAATCTGATTATCGATATAAGTTCGGTTTGCGTCAACCTGCTCCTCCGGAATTCCCATGGCATTCCAAAAATAAAGGTACGCCAGATCCGTTTTGGGGGATACCACTTCGTTCAGGGCCGGCGATAAAAATCTCGCCCCATCGGCTCTGAGGAGGAATCCCACATCATCATTTGATATATTTCGAAAACAGTAAGGACATTTTTTTATTTTTACGGTTTTTGTTTCCTGCATTTTTATCCTCCGCGTCTAGCATGTTCTGGTCGCTTTTATAGAAATCTCATGCCTGGACTCTAAAATAATATAATATAAAACATCCTGTTTTATGACTGCATATTTGGCAGAAACGCCCTGATCTCGTCCCATTCCTGCCTCCCGGATTTCAAATGGTGTAGTTCGGGAACGAACCACCAGACAATTTTTTTCATCCGCTGCACAGATTTCCAGTCCCTGCTCTTCAATATAATAAGTAAATTCTTTGCCCGACGGATGTTTGCCATACATCAGCACATGATCCAGCGGAACAACACCTCTTCTGCGTCTTCCGTCCACATTGATGGCAGAACATCCTCCAAAGGCTGAACCATGGGTAATCATAAAATCCAGTCCAAACGGACGGAATTTCTGCCGTTCTTCTTCTTCTTTCTCTTTTTTCTTCTGCTCTTCCCTCTGACGGCATTCCATGTCCGTTACTTTTTCAGCATATTCCAGGACAATTTTCTGTTTTTCAATTCTGCCACTTTGCATCTTCCACTGTACTGCGCCAAAAGCCAGCAGAATTCCCGCCAGTATCAATCCTATTTCCATCGTTGTCATCTGCATAACACCTCGTTTTGTTACTTTTCCTATCACGATCATTCTTATTATAACAGACCGGAAGGAATTCTCAAAGCCATGGCTTTATTAATTTTTACCAAACGCGAATTTTTACTAAAAGAGGAGAAATTGATTTTTTTGAAAAATTATTATACAATGAAAATATTCAAAGATATACGAAGGAGAAAGATACCATGTCGCCAGATGCTTTACCTTTAAAACTGGAATTCGAAGTTACTGCTGTGACTTCCATCCATTTTTTTGAATACAAAAGCGATTTTATTTTTAAAAGTGAATACCATGATTACTGGAAGCTTTTATACGTAGAGGAGGGAGCCTGCGAAATTACCTCTTCCAAAAATAGCAATCGTCCTTTTTTAGTGAAAAAAGGTCAGCTATTTATTCAGGCTCCCAATGAATATTATTCTTTCAAAGGAACAGAGAATACCGTGCCTCTTCTGTTCTCATCCGGATTTTATTGTGATTCCCCCCACATGAATTTGCTCTGTAATCGGGTTCTGCAGTGTGGTGATCAGGAATTGCAGCTTCTTTCCCGCCTTGCGGAGGAAGGAAAAAATAATTTTTTCACACGAATTGATGATGCTTCCGTCTATACGCTGGATCGAAAGTTTAATCAGCCTTTTGGCGGTGAGCAGCTGGTACGGATTTATCTGGAAATGCTCCTGATCAGTCTCATGCGTCAATATTCTTCTCCTGCCACAGAAAAAGAGCCTGCTCGATCTTCTTTATCGAAAACAGACTCCATTCTGTTAAATCGCATCACGGATTATTATGCAAAACATATTACGGAACACCTTACCATTGAGCAGATCTGTCAGGAGTTCTCCATCGGACGCTCTCATCTGCAGAGAATCTTCCGGGAGCAGACAGGACTTGGTGCCATTGAATACTTTTGTCAGATGCGGATCAGTGTAGCCAAAAAAATGATACGTGAAAATAAGATGAACCTTACCGACACCGCATTGGCTCTGGGCTATACTTCCATCCATTATTTTTCAAAACAGTTCAAAAAAATAACCGGAATGCCGCCTTCCCAGTATCAGAATACGATACGATCGGCAAGCAGCGATCCGGTTTATCAACACATTGATCTGGATCAGCATCCGGAACTTATCTCCAGAGATGAACCGGATAAAGACCTTTCTCCTTCATAGCCTGAATGGCATCGGTAACCATCTGCTTGTCCTCCTGATAAGTGACACCATACCACTTTTCTTCGGACTCAAGTACTTTTACGGTTGCCTTTCCTTCATTTAACAAATCAGAAACTACACTTGGCAGGAAATATTCGCACTTCAGTGGATTTTCTGCCATTTCTTTGTCCAGAAAAACAGGGAAACGCTGCTCCAGTTCCTTCAAAAATCCAGGGGTAAATCCCCAGCAGTTCATAGATACCGGTGTCTGATCCGGAATAGCGGTCCATGTCGCTCCATCATCCAGAGTAAATGCAGCTCCATCTCCTTTTTTCTCAATTCGGGTTCGTTCTGTTATATCCACGAGATTATGATCTTCATCCACCTGACAGATTCCTCTCGCTACATGTCCGTTTTCGGTAATCGTCTTCTCAATATGAAATCCAACCATGACATATCGATATCTTTCATCATCTTCATTGTGAGTCAGATAATCGTAAAGTACCTGGAATGCTTTTGGACCATAATAATCATCGGCATTGATGACCGCAAAAGGCGCATCTACTACATCTTTGCAGCACAGCACTGCGTGGCCTGTTCCAAAAGGCTTCACTCTGCCTTCCGGAACTTCATAGCCTTCCGGCAACCGGTCAAGTTCCTGAAAAACATACTCTACTTCTATAAATGGCTCGATCCTGCTTCCGATCAGACGGACAAAATCCTCTTCGATGGCATGTTTGATAATAAATACTACCTTTTTAAAACCTGCCCTTTTGGCATCAAAAACGGAAAAATCCAAAATCGCATGTCCCTCATTATCCACCGGATCCATTTGTTTTAATCCGCCATATCTGCTTCCCATTCCTGCGGCAAGAACAACTAATACTGGTTCGTTCATATATTTCATCTTCCTTTCTTTTTTGCTCTTATTAATTTTATTTTCCCATAAAGCATAAAAAACTTCAACTAAACATTTATAATAAAAATCTTTTATTTATCACAGTGATTTTTGACATTATTTTTCTTTACTTATCTATGGAAAAAAGAATCGAGTTATAGTATAATACAATAATTAATGTAAAAAGGACAGGAGGAAAAATCCATGCCAGTGAAATACGTGTTCGTCACAGGTGGTGTTGTATCCGGTTTAGGAAAGGGAATTACCGCTGCATCTCTGGGACGTCTTTTAAAAGCAAGAGGCTACAAAGTTTCCAGCCAGAAATTTGATCCATATATTAACATGGATCCGGGAACCATGAACCCGATTCAGCATGGCGAGGTTTTTGTAACCGATGATGGTGCGGAAACAGACCTTGACTTAGGTCATTATGAACGATTTATTGATGAAAAATTAAATAAAAAGTCAAATGTAACAACCGGTAAAGTATACTGGAGTATTCTGAACAAAGAACGACGCGGTGATTTCGAAGGTCATACCGTTCAGGTAATCCCTCATGTGACCAATGAGATCAAGAGCCGTTTCTACCATAATGAAGACGCTTCAGAAACCGAAGTTGCAATCATTGAGATTGGCGGTACTGTCGGCGACATTGAAAGTCAGCCGTTCCTGGAGGCACTTCGTCAGTTCCAGCATGAAGTTGGACATGAAAACTGCATCCTGATTCATGTAACCCTGATTCCGTATCTGAAGGCTTCCGGCGAGCTGAAGACTAAACCAACTCAGGCAAGTGTAAAGGAATTACAGGGAATGGGAATCCAGCCGGATATTCTGGTATGCCGTTCGGATCTTCCTCTGGACGACAGCATCAAGAGCAAGATTGCTCAGTTCTGTAATGTTCCGAAAAAACGTGTCATTCAGAATCTCGATGTGGATATTCTTTATGAATTACCTCTGGCAATGGAAAAAGAAAAGCTTGCCAACGTTGTCTGCGAATGTCTGAACATGGATTGTCCTCAGCCTGATTTAGATGACTGGATCGATATGGTAAATGCCTGGAAGAATCCAAAACATAAGATTAACGTTGCTCTTGTTGGAAAATATGTTTCTCTCCACGATGCATACATCAGTGTTGTGGAGGCATTAAAACACGGTGCCGTTGCCAATAACGCTGAAGTTGAGATCAAATGGGTTGATTCTGAACTGCTGAGCGATTATAACGTGGACAATTTCTTATCTGATGTCGACGGTATCATCGTTCCGGGTGGTTTCGGTGACAGAGGTATCGAGGGTATGATCTGCGCTATTCATTACGCGAGAGAACACAAGATTCCTTATCTTGGTCTCTGTCTTGGAATGCAGCTTACCATTGTTGAATTTGCCCGCAATGTGATCGGTCTGAAAGATGCACACAGCCATGAGTTCAGCACCTCGACTACCAATCCGGTCATCCATATTATGCCGGATAAGGAAGGCATCACCAATCTTGGCGGTACTTTAAGACTTGGCTCTTATCCTTGTATTCTCGATGAAAATTCCAAAGCATTACAGCTGTATGGATCCAAAACCATCGAAGAGCGCCATCGCCATCGCTATGAAGTCAACAATCAGTATCGTGACGTGCTTCAGGAATACGGAATGCTTCTCTCCGGTTTCTCACCGGATGGCAGAATCGTTGAGATGATTGAGATTCCGGATCATCCTTGGTTCATTGGAACCCAGGCACATCCTGAATTTAAGTCAAGACCAAACAAACCACATCCATTATTTAAAGGATTTATGGCTGCGGCTTTAGAATACAGCAACAAATAATAGCATTTGCTTTTTCAAAACAACAAAAACCTGAGAATCCATATGTAATATATGTTTCTCAGGTTTTTCTATCATTTTCAAGAACGCCTCGGCGTTCTTGCTGCGAGATGCGCGTCATGCGTTAGCATGACAAATTTCTAATGCGCATCTCTGCAATCCGCCGGAGGCTTTTATCCATGCATAAACAGTTCATACAAACCGGCATACGCCAGACATAAAATGCATCCTGCCCAAAATTCCCGATCCGGTTTCCAGAGACTTAAGGTATTCTCTTCTATCTTTTGTTTCTTTCCAATATTACCAGTCTCTATGTGTTCCTGTCGGCTCCATTTACTTAAAATATACAAAAGCGCTCCCACAAAGATCAACATACATAGCGTAATGATAGCTCCGACAATGAGCGCATCTTGAAGGATTGCCCCTGTTCCGTCTCTCAATACAGGATTAAATAGATAATAGGATCCCACATGTATATTCATTATTGCTTTTATCATAAAATGATCAGGAAAAGCGTAGATGAACACATTAAAACAATTAAATATCGCATGAATCAGCATGGATACCGACAGATTATCCGTCACCAAAACAAGAAATCCAAAAAACAACCCCATCACAAAAGCATAACTCATCTGATTAAAATTCATATGCAGTAAAGCAAAAAGAATTGCAGAGAGGAAAACTGCCTTTCCTTTCTTATCCATTCCGCTGATTTCCTGATAAATACATCCTCGAAATAACATTTCCTCAGACAGAGCCGGAACAAGGGCTAATACGATAAGACTTTCCGGAAAATATTTGCCGACTTCCTGTAAAGAGTTCACTGTGCCATTATAAAATGCCAGCATGGAAATCCCGTTTACATATCCGGCAATGATAATTAATCCTATCGAGAGAAGAAAAATCAATCCCCATTGCTTTACAGGTATTTTTTTGATGTGACAAAATTCCACAGGATCAGTTTCCCTGCTTTGACATACATAAAACACCAGGACCACAATAAATCCATTTAGCAAAAAACTGCCTTCATAAGATGGCGGAATATTAAAGAGGATAAATATTGACAAAACCCATCCTGCTCCCAGAGGTATCATATACTTTCTATTTTTGTTCAGAGCCAGAAACAGACCTGCCCAGATACCTGTCATCAAAATCACACTGCCAAAAGGCAAAGCTGTCATAACATTTACAACAATAGACCCTGCGATATGCACCAGAACGGCATATAACCATAAGGTATTCGCATTCACAGCAAGTTTGCTCATATTAATTCAATCCCTTTATCTGAAATTTTAATCTGACGATTTTTATACAATCTTCCAATAGCCCGTTTGAATTCATTTTTACTCATGCCAAATTCTCTTCGAATATCTTCCGGAGCTGATTTATCATGATAAGGAAGAAATCCTTCATTCTCTGACAACTTATCCATGATTCTTGCGGAATCAATATCCATCTGTATATATCCCTTCTCACGAAGGCTGAGATTCAATTTGCCATCTTCCCTGATATTCAGCACCCTTGCCTCAATTTCTTCTCCAATTCGAAGTTCTCTGACAGCTTCTTTTTTGGAAATCATTCCGTTATATAAATAATCTACTGCAACAAACACACCATATTCCGGATTTTTCCCAAATACAATTCCCTGAACAGTATCATTCACTTTATAGGGGCCATCTGTCCGAAGAAAGTCATAGACCTTCATCGTAGCACAAAGTCTTTCACTTTTATCCACATATAGTCCAACTAAATATTTTTCTCCTTTTTTTACTTTTACCACCTGTTCACTGAAAGGCAGTAAAAGATCTTTTTCCAGCCCCCAATCCAGGAAGGCTCCGATTTTTGTGACATCTAAAACCTCAAGAACAGCCAGTTCTCCCAATGTCACTTTCGGCATATTGGTTGTTGCAATCGGCCGGTCCTGTGAATCCTTATATACAAAAACTTCAATCGGATCACCTTTTTTTGCTTCAGAAGGAACTTGTTTTCTTGGAAGCAGAATACATTCTCCATCTCTTCTTCCTAAATCCTTTGCCTCGCACAAATATACACCAAAATCTGCTCTATGATCTATATATAATATCTGTTTTCTTCCCAGTTCTATCATTTTTAATCCTTTCTGACACTTTATTTTTCTATTTCTTCTACTATTTTTCTCGCATCACTGTCATTTCAATCACCGCATTCAGCTGCCCATCCTGATTCACATATTTCACTTTCCATATATCCCCTTCTTTCGCCATATGGATATGAATCACATCATTGAGAAGGGCCGCCTGTCTGTAATCTACTTTAATTTCTCTGACAACATATCCTTCCGGCAGGACTTCTTCAGCCCATAAAACATAGTAGGCATTATTTACATGATCATTGGAATCAAGAAAAACTCTCGGAACAGTAATTGTATCTAATTCTTTCCAATCACCATTCGGTGACAGTTTTCGTTTTACTCTTATGGTTTCGTCCACCCCATCTTCAATATATCCCTTCGTAAGATGCTCCGGAATTTTAACCGGTATCATCTTTTCTGTATCCATAAAAATCCAGATGGAATCTGCTTCAACGATTACATTCTGTTGTTCATCTATAATTCTGTAGCGACGATATCCATAAAAGCCTTTCATTTTATATGGTTCTGTGATTACCGTCAATTTTTCACACATAGTCGGATAACGGGAAATCTGCACATCCCAGGCAATTAAATACCATGCTTCGTTTTCATGATCAGTTCCGGTATTCCCAAATCCCAGATCCACTGTCTGAAAAACACCGCAGTCCTGAAAATATTCTAAAATCTGATGTAATTGTGTTTTGCCATGGCGATCCACTTCACTGTAGCGGACCTGAATATTCATCTTGTACATTCTTACCCCTTTCTATTCGCAGTCACTCTTTGATGAATCCTTTATTTCCTGTCGAAGGCTTAAAGAAAAAGGGTTCCATTGACATAACAAATGTTAACAGAACCCCTTCATATTCATGTACACACTTATTCTGTGAATCAGGCAATTATCCTATCCTTAGATTAAGCGATTTTTTCTTTCTTTTTCTTCAGCAATTACCATCTTCATTGCTGTCTCTACTGCAGCAGTTTCACCAAAGAAAGCGAGTGTTGTGATATGCTGTGGACAACTTCCATTAATCTCTACAGGAAATACGTTACTGGTCTTAGCAACGCGATCTGCATAATATAAGATTCCTGCTACTGTTGTCTGGAATAGTCCCACTGCATCATACTTTCTGTTCGCAAGTTCCTCTCTGCTCTCCTTGCTCATCTTACGATAAAACATCTGCATTACCAGCTTACCCGGATTATAAATAATACGTCCTTCTGTCATCTCTATCCCCTTTACATATAATCATTAATCAGTGAACAGTTTTATTAATAATATCATATACAAAAAAACAATACAATATCTTTTCTTGTCATCCACGGATACCAATATATAAACTTATTTGATAAAAAGAACAGAAATAATTCCTTATCTATTTTTCTGTAAATAGAAAAAAGACACATCACGTGTCTTTTTCAACAGCGCTACCAGGATTCGAACCTGGAAATGCTGGAATCAGAATCCAGTGCCTTACCATTTGGCGATAGCGCTTTATTTATTTTTCACTTTCATCTAATGAGATGAAAGTGAATAGCGTGGGCAAGAGGATTCGAACCCCCGACCTTCTGGTCCGTAGCCAGACGCTCTATCCAGCTGAGCTATGCCCACATATATTATTTTGGTATGCCGGCGATCGGAATCGAACCGATACGGGAGTATAAGTCCCGCAGGATTTTAAGTCCTGTGCGTCTGCCAGTTCCGCCACGCCGGCATATATGGGACCTACAGGGCTCGAACCTGTGACCCTCTGCTTGTAAGGCAGATGCTCTCCCAGCTGAGCTAAGATCCCAAATTGAATTTTATTCCTTTCGGAAAACGACCCGGATGGGATTCGAACCCACGACCTCCGCCGTGACAGGGCGGCGCTCTAACCAACTGAGCCACCAGGCCAGAAAAAGTGGACCTTCAGGGACTTGAACCCCGGACCGATCGGTTATGAGCCGACTGCTCTAACCAGCTGAGCTAAAGGTCCCTAAATAATCCAATAAATGTGTTTTTGGCAAAGCCGATGAGCGGACTCGAACCGTTAACCTGCTGATTACAAATCAGCTGCTCTGCCAATTGAGCCACATCGGCATATGACTCCTAGGAGATTTGAACTCCTGTTACCGCCGTGAAAGGGCGGTGTCTTGACCACTTGACCAAGGAGCCGTAACTCCCCGAGTAGGACTTGAACCTACGACAGCGCGGTTAACAGCCGCGTGCTCTACCGACTGAGCTATCGAGGAATATCTTTCAGGCCACAGCCTGAAAACTGCACACAGTATATCATATCTTTCCCTTTTCGTCAAGTCTGAGGTCAAGCTTTCGACCGATTAGTAGCAGTCAGCTCCACACATCACTGTGCTTCCACCTCTGCCCTATCTACCTCGTAGTCTTCAAGGGGTCTTCGAC
>JALERO010000152.1 GCA_022764265.1 Eubacterium sp.
TGACGGAATGCTTCAGATTGAATTTACGAAATTTTTCCATACAGTGATTGCAGTGATGAATCAGGATGTTGCCATGGAGGAAGTATTTGAGGAGGTTTTTGCCGATCTGCTGGAAGAACTGGAAGGAAATGGATATCTGGACAAAGTTCTGAACAACATTGCGGATTATCTCAGTGATTCGGAGGTACTGGAAGCGATTCTTTTCCCGGAAGAGGAAGAGTAGCAAAACGCAACGTGTCTGCGATTATGCCATAGGTGTCACGCTTATTCAAAAAACTATGGCAGCGATTCCATGTAATGCATGAATCACTGCCATAGGGTAGGGCTGTTTTTGGTGCGACAACCCCATAATGTCTATCCAAGGAAAATAGTATATAACATAAACAGGATATCCTCTATGGTAACCGGGACTGGGGTCAGGGTTGTGAGGGGATCTTTTTTTATGTTTTGTGCCATATGTAAAGATACTTTTTTCAGATCCGCGTTGTATTCAGAAATTGGTTTCAGGTAAACGATCTCGTCACGGAAATGGATGTATGCCTGGCTGGTTTTTTCCGCAATCTCTTCAGGGGTTTCTGTTCCGTCAAAGGATACGCCCAGAAGTTTTCCGGTATAACGTATTTTTTCCGGAACGGCGGTGGCAATATGTTTCACCATGGCCGGGAAAGCATAGGAGCAGGAGGCACCGTGAGGAATGTGGAAGGCAGCTCCGATTTCGTGGGCGATGCAGTGTCCGATATGTACCACCCCATCTACCAGCATCCATCCCCCGTAGGATGCGGCAACGAGCATACGCTCTCTGGCATCCAGATTTGTTCCGTCATTGACAGCCAGAGGCAGAGATTCAATGACCGTTTCCATGATTTTCTCGCAGATTAGGTCCGTTGCCGGATTGGATCTGGTTGAAGTGTAGGCTTCAAACGCGTGGGAAAACACATCCAGACCGGTGGCTGCGGTGATTTGAGGTGGAAGTCCGACAGTGAGCTCCGGATCCAGAATGGCATATTCACACATGGAATTCAGTACATTGATCGGGTGTTTTTCTCCTTTATGAAGATCTGTAATCACGATCCAGTTGGATAATTCACTGCCGGTTCCGGCCGTGGTCGGAATGCAGATCAGAGAAGATGCCGGCTTCATATATTTCTCTCTGCCGACAAAATCCAGAATATGTCCCTCGTTATGACACATCACATTGATTCCCTTGGCAGCATCCATGGTGCTTCCCCCGCCAATTGCCACAACACAGTCACAATGCTCTTCTTTATAATAGGATGCACCGTTGTCTACCAGATCAGAGTTTGGATCCGGTGTGATTTTATCGTAGACGGAGTAATTAATCTGTGCCTTCTCCAGACATCCGGTGATCATTTTTATAATATTTGTTTTCGCAATGCCCTGATCAAATACGAGAAATGGTTTGCGAAATCCGGCTTCCATAAGAATCTGAGGAAGCTTCAAAACAGCTCCACGCTCAGCCAATACTTTTGTTTTTTGAACCAGTCGGTAACGTAACACGATAATACCTTCTTTCTTTTTTATTGTTTTTATTATAATGGCTGAACCCATTTTTCACAAGAAGGAAATAAGATATATTTGTTCATTTTTCATGAAACATATCATATCCAGCAGTTGTTTTTTTGGCATATTTTTTGTATAATACATTTTATATGGTATTGGAGATAGCAGAGAGGAATCAACCATGAAAAACAGACAGACCGATGAGAGAATTGGGATGAACAGAGATATGATTAAGATGATTGCCATGGTGACCATGACTCTCAATCACTATGCTGCAGTTTTTCTGGAATCAGGGACAATATTATATGAGCTGCTGACAGATATCGGATATTTCACAGCGATTACCATGTGCTATTTTTTAGTGGAGGGATATTCCTATACCCGTTCCAAAAGAAAATATGCAGGACGACTGCTGGTGTTTGCGATTATTTCTCAGCCGCCTTATCATCTTGCCCTTTCGGAAAGCGGGCATACAGAGTATCCGAACCTCAATATGATGTTTACGCTGTTTTTCTGCTTTTGGATTATTTACGCCAAGAAAGAAGCGATGCCGGAAAATACCAGGCGAAATATTATTTTGATTTCGATGATGGCCACAATTTTTTGTGACTGGCCGGTTTCCGCAGCAATCTTTACCCTGCTTTTTTTGTGGGTGGAGGATGCTCCGGAGCGAAAAAAAGATGCCTTTCTGGTGGCAATGATTTCCTTTGGAGTCATTAATTTTTTGGACAGAACAGGAGAGTATTCCTTGCAGAACGCGGCGTTGATGGCTTGTGGTGCGATGCTGGGAATCGGGATGTCCGGGATGTGTCTGTTGTGCTTTTATAATGGAAGAAAGGCAAGAAGAGGTTCTGTTTTGCTGAAATGGTTTTTCTATTTATATTATCCAATACATTTGCTGGTTCTTGGGCTGATTCGACTTTATCGATGATTTGCCATCCAAACGAAAAAAACAAAAGAAAGAAGAGAGAAAATGAAAAAGAGAGTAACTTCCATGCTGTTAGCTGTGCTTCTGCTTTGTGCTTTTTGTTGTCCGGTTCGGACCGAAGCAGCCATGACAGGAAATGATTCCTACAAAGCAGTCTGGTTTTCTTATTATGACTTTCAGAATTATCTGAAACAGGCAAAGGGCAACAATGAAACAAATTTCCGAAACTATTTTGATAAAGTGCTGGATCAGTGTCTCAGCCGGGGACTGAATCGGATCATTGTTCAGGTGAGACCGTGCAGTGATGCCATGTACCAGTCCGATTATTTCCCAACCTCAGCCTACATTGCAGGCAAACAGGGAGCGAAGCTGTCCTATGATCCTTTGAGTGTAATGGTTGCGGAAGCCCACAAGAAAGGGATGAAAATAGAAGCCTGGATTAACCCTTATCGGGTATCCTTTAATACCAGATACAGCAAGCTGGCCAAAAATAATCCCGCAAGAGTATGGCATGAATCCTCAGATCCTTCTGTTCGGAGAAATGTCTTAACTTATGGTGGACAGCTGTATTACAATCCATCCAAGCCGGAGGTGCGCACCCTGATCATCAACGGTGTTCGGGAAATTGTGAGAAAATATGATGTGGATGGCATTCATATGGATGATTATTTCTATCCGAGCTTCTCCCCGAGAAATTATAAGAAGAGCTTTGATGCAAAGGAATATAACGCTTCCGTGGAGAAACAGCAGGGAATGTCAATCAAATCTTATCGCAGACAACAGGTAGATCTGCTGGTCAAAGGAATCAAGGCTGCTGTAAAGGAAGAAAAACCGAATGTAGTGTTCGGTATCAGCCCTGCGGGAAACATTGATAATCTTAACAGCAAATATTCTTATTATGTCAATATAAGAAAATGGACCAATTCCACAGAATATGTGGATTACATAGCGCCGCAGGTATACTGGGGATTCAATCATAGAACAGCACCATTTGCCAAAGTGGTGGATCGCTGGACAGCCATGGTGGACCAGAGTAAGGTCAAACTTTACATCGGCCTCCCGGCTTACAAAGTGGGACATCCGTCTCTGGGCAGCAACAGTGCAGAGCGGAAAGAATTGAAAAGCACCACCATTTTAAAGAAAATGGTGACCTATGTGCAGAATAAAGCGGACGGAGTGATCGTATTTGATTATGCGGATCTGAAGAAGACAGCCGCAAAGAAAATGGGAACCGCATTGAAAAAAATTACGGTATTTGGTGTGAAATAAGTTCACATACCATGATAAACGATAAAACAGACGACGGCATCGCCGTCGTCTGTTTTATCGTTGCCTATTCTACAACCTGAACCTTCATCATATTGGTAGTTCCGGAACGTCCGATTGGAACACCGGAAGTGATGACAGTCACGTCACCTTCCTCCAGAAGCCCCTGATTCTTTGCGGCGTTAACTGCACGGTCAAAAAGAACGAAGACTTCCCATTCTTCCTTGAGAAGAATAGGCTGAACGCCCCAGGAAAGGTTCAGCTGACGACAGACCTTATCTTCCATGGCACAGCCGATGATCGTACATTCCGGACGGAATCTGGAAATCATTCTTGCAGAAAAACCGGACTTGGTGACTGTAAGAATTGCTTTCGCATTCAGGTCATAAGCGGTGCTGCAGGTGGCGTGGCAGATCGCATCGGTGATACCCGGATTGTCGATAATTGCCATATGATTAAAACGTTTCTGATAGTTAATAGCCTGCTCGGTGCGGAGGGCAATCTTAGCCATGGTCTTCAGAGATTCTACCGGATAAGCACCGGCAGCGGTCTCTCCGGATAACATGATGGCACTGGTTCCGTCATAGATGGCATTGGCCACATCGGTGGTCTCCGCTCTGGTAGGACGCGGATTTTTCATCATGGAATCCAGCATCTGAGTGGCAGTGATAACGATCTTTCCGGCTGCACAAACCTTCTGAATGATCATCTTCTGTAAGATCGGCACCTCTTCCTCAGGAATCTCAACACCCATATCTCCACGGGCAACCATCACACCGTCGGAAGCCTCGATGATGGCGTCGATATTATCAACACCTTCTGCGTTTTCAATCTTGGCGATGATCTTGATGTCCTCGCCGCCGTTTTTCTTTAACAGCTTGCGAATCTGTTCAACGTCTTTCGCATTTCTGGTAAAGGAAGCGGCGATGAAATCTACATCTTCCTGAATACCAAAAAGAATATCTTCCTGATCCTTTTTGCTCAGGTATGGCATGGACAGTTTAACTCCCGGTACGTTGACACCTTTCCGGTTGGATACGGTTCCTCCGTTTAATACCTTACAGTGAATGTCCTCTCCGTCAATGGCAGTTACCTTCAGTTCAATCAGACCATCATCAATTAAGATGCTGGAGCCGACCGAAATATCATGAATCAGATCTTTATATGTAATACTTACAATATCCTGTGTACCTTCTACTTCCCGTGTGGTCAGACAGAAATCCTGTCCTCTCTCCAAAACAACTTTGCCCTCTTTAAATGTTTTGATACGGATTTCAGGTCCTTTGGTGTCCAGAAGACAGGCGATTGGACGTTTATGTTTTTCTCTCAGCGCCTTCACCTGATCCATTCTGACTTTCTGTTCTTCACAAGAATTATGGGAAAAGTTAAATCTGGCCACATCCATTCCCGCGAGAACCAATTGTTCCAGTATATCACCCTGATCCGTTGCCGGTCCGAGTGTACAGATAATTTTTGTTTTTCTCATGTAATAATCTCTCCTGTTATATAATGTTAGTATTAATGTTTTCACTCCCATTCTATTCAAATCCAAATAATTGTCAATGTAATTCTGGTAAATTTTTTGCAAAAAAGAAAGTTTTTATGTTATTTTATAGAAAAACTTAAAGAAAAAATGCATTTTTTTTAAATAGAGGTGGAATAAAATGAAGAAAAAGGTATTAAAACTGGTTCTTGCCGGTGGCACGCTGTTTTGTTTTTGCTTCCTGAGAGGGTATCTGGCTGCCGATGCCGCGATTTATCCGTCCGGATACAGAGTAGATGACGATGTCAGACAACTGATTGTCGTCCGATGTAAAGGGAAAAGCCGTGGTGAACTGCGATTTTATGAGAAAAATGAAAGCGGAAAATGGAAGAAGAAATGGAGTTGTAGTGCATTTCTTGGGCAGCGGGGAATCGGAAAGAAAAAAGAGGGGGATAAAAAAACACCAAAAGGAATCTATTCACTGGGACAGTCCTTTGGTATTCTGAAAAATCCGGGCACAAAAATGCCGTATATTAAAGTAAACCGATATCATTATTGGTGCGGAGATTCGGGAAGTGAATATTATAATCAGCTGATACGTGTTGATTTAACCGGGCATAAATGCAAAGGAGAACATCTGATAAAATATAAAGGTGCTTATAATTATGCAATTCAGATTGAATATAACAAAGAGGGAAAAGCGGGAAAAGGCAGTGCGATTTTTCTTCATTGCTCCCGGGGAAGGGCCACCGCAGGTTGTGTTGCCATTCCCGAGAAATACATGAAAAAGGCTCTGATCACTCTCAGACCTGAATCAAATCCCCAAATCATTATCTTTTAGGAGCTTGAAGCGGTGGACTCCTTCTGAAATGTTGACAAACAGTTATGGGAATATTATAATATAGAATTGAAAACTATGTTATCTGGTATGAATCATACCGGACAGAATAATAAAAGAGGTCGAAACATGGATTATAAGATTATCAGTGACGGATGCTGCGATTTGAGCAAGGATATTATTGAACAGTATCAGCTGCATATCGTACCATTTTGTATTTCATTTGACGAAGAGACTTATTATAAAGAGATAGAAGAGATTGGGATTCGGGAGGTTTATGATCGTATGGTGAATAATCCGGATGTATATCCGAAGACTTCTCTTCCTTCTGTACAGAATTATATTGATGTGTTTACAGAATATGCTGAGCAGAACATACCTGCAATCTGTATCTGTTTTACTCCGTCCTTGAGCGGTTCCTACAACAGTGCATGTAATGCGAAGGAGATTGTCTGTGAGGATTATCCCGATGCGAAGATTACGGTTATCAATTCTCAGGCGGCAACTGTGTCCCAGGGACTTATGGTCATTGAGGCAGGACGGATGCGCCAGGATGGTGTGCCGTATGAGGAATGTGTGGAGATTCTCGAGAAGATGAAGAAGACCAA
>JALERO010000168.1 GCA_022764265.1 Eubacterium sp.
TTTGAAAGAGGGAAGAAGAAATGATATTTGCATTGATTGGAAATCAGAATTGCGGAAAAACAACCTTGTTTAATCAGCTCACAGGCTCCAATCAGCATGTGGGAAACTTTCCGGGTGTGACTGTGGATCAGAAAATGGGAAAGGTACGGACCAACGTGGGTACGGAAGGAACCGTTGTGGATCTGCCGGGAATCTATTCTCTGAGGCCTTACACCAGCGAGGAGATCGTGACCAGAGATTTTCTGCTCAATGAAAAACCGGATGGCATCATTAATATTATTGATGCGACGAATATAGAGAGAAATTTATACCTGACATTACAGCTGATTGATTTACATATCCCGATGATTTTGGCTTTAAATATGATGGACGAGGTCAGAAGCAACGGTGGCTCCATCGATGTGAAAAAGATGGAGGAAGCCCTGGGAATACCGATCGTTCCGATCAGCGCCATCAAGAATGAAGGTGTGGATGAGCTGATTTACAAAGCGTTTAAGGTGGCAGCCAAAAAAATACAGCCGAAGGTTTATGATTTCTGTGAGCCGGGCCCGATCCATCGATGTATCCACGGTATGTATCACCAGGTGGAGGATCATGCGAAAAATTGCGGTATCAACCCGCGATTTGCAGCCATGAAGCTTATCGAAGGTGATGAGGATATTGTGAAGAGACTGCAATTGTCTGAAAATGAGCTGGACATGATGGAACACAGCATTGTGGAGATGGAGCATGACAGCGGTCTGGACAGAAATGCAGCCATCGCTGATATGCGTTATGCATTTATTGAGAAAGTCTGTGATAAGGCAGTGGTAAAATGTCAGGAGAGCAAGGAATATCTTCGAAGCTTGAAGATAGACAGTGTGCTGACCAATCGTTTTCTGTCATTGCCGGTATTTGCTGCCATCATGATATTTATTTTCTGGATGACCTTTGGAAGTGTCGGTGCATTTTTAAGTGATTATCTCAGTGAAGGAATTGACATATTAACAGCCTGGGTGGATTACGGGCTGACCATATATGGAATCAACCCGGTAGTAAAAAGTCTGATTGTTGACGGGGTATTTGCCGGAGTGGGAAGTGTTGTGAGCTTCCTTCCGATTATTTTGGTATTGTTTTTCTTTCTGTCTATACTGGAGGACACCGGATATATGGCAAGAATTGCCTTTGTTATGGACACGCTTCTCCGTAAAATCGGGCTGTCGGGCCGCAGCTTTGTGCCGATGCTCATCGGCTTTGGCTGTTCGGTTCCTGCCGTGATGGCCAGCCGTACCTTATATTCAGAAAGAGATCGGAACATGACCATCATGCTGGTACCTTATATCAGCTGTTCTGCGAAGATTCCGATTTATACGGTGTTTACCGCAGCCTTTTTCCCGGATCACGGAGTGCTGGTCATGACGTTGCTGTATTTTGGAGGAATCCTCACGGGAATTCTGATGGCATTGTTATTTAAAAAATTACTTTTTAGAGGGAAACCGATGCCTTTCGTGATGGAACTGCCGAATTACCGCTTTCCATCCCTGAAAAGTGTATTTCTCCTCATGTGGGAAAAGGCGAGAGATTTCCTGGAAAGAGCATTCACGATTATTTTTATGGCGACCATAATCATATGGTTCCTTCAGACCTTTGACACTCGCCTGAACGTGGTGACAAATAGTGCAGACAGCCTTCTTGCAATGCTCGGACAGTGGATCGCTCCGATATTCGGACCATTGGGCTTCTCCGACTGGCGGATTTCCACCGCGTTAGTGACGGGAATCACCGCAAAAGAAGCCGTTGTTTCCACTTTAAGTGTGTTGCTGGCAACCAGCGCAACACAGGTATCCGGTGCGCTGAACAGCTTATTCACACCGCTGTCTGCGGTTAGCTTTCTGGTATTTACGTTGCTTTATACCCCATGTGTGGCAGCCATCGCCTCCATTCGAAGAGAGATGAACTCCACCGTGCGAACCGTTGGAGTTGTGATAATACAATGTGTGGTTGCCTGGATCATGGCCGCCCTGGTATATCAGGTCGGATGTATCTTGTTCTAAAAAGGAAGATGAGGTTATGACAATAAGAGACGTTATTGTGCTGGCAGTCCTGTTTCTGTGGATATGTGCAGCTATTCTCCATATGAGAAAATGCCGGAAAAACGGCAAATGTATCGGCTGCGGGGGCGACTGTGCAAACTGTGGAAAAAGTAAAACAAATGGCATATATTAAGATTATATGAACTTTCCCTAAATCATATTTACTTATCGGGACAGATAAGCTAAAATGAATGCGTTAGAAAACAAAAGATAGGGGGAGAGCGCATGACAGTAATGTACTGGTTACTGGCTGCAGCCGCATTTCTTATTCTTGAGATGCTGACCATGGGTTTGACGAGCATCTGGTTTGCAGGAGGCGCGCTGGTGGGTGCAGTGGCGGCAAGGCTTTACATGCCGCTGGGTGTTCAGATTGCCGCGTTTGCTGTGGTATCGGTCGTTTTGCTGATGTTGACAAGGCCCCTTGCCAGAAAGTACCTGAACAGCCGAACGGTGAAGACCAATGTGGACAGCCTGATCGGAGAGAGCTGTGTGGTTACACAGACCATTGATAATCTGAAGGCGGAAGGTCAGGTATTGATAAAAGGTCAGGTCTGGACGGCGAGAAGTACCGAAGAGGACAAAGTGATACAGAAGGACACCAAGGTGAAAGTAATAAAAATATCCGGGGTGAAGCTGATCGTTGAGCCTGTTTCGGAATAAGGAGGACAGAAATGGGAATTGGAAGTATGATTTTAGGAATAATCGTAGTATTAATTGTAATTTATATAATATTATCCTGTGTGCGCATTGTACCGCAGGCACAGGCTTATGTTATTGAGAGACTGGGGGCTTACAACGGAACCTGGTCTGTGGGACTTCATTTTAAGGTCCCTTTCATTGACCGTGTGGCAAGAAAGGTTCTTCTGAAGGAGCAGGTTGTTGACTTTGCACCACAGCCGGTTATCACAAAGGATAACGTAACCATGCGGATTGATACGGTGGTGTACTACCAGATTACGGACCCGAAGCTGTATGCTTATGGTGTGGATAATCCGATCATGGCCATCGAGAATCTGACTGCAACCACTCTTCGTAACATCATCGGTGATCTGGAACTGGATTCCACCCTCACATCCCGTGAGACCATTAACACGAAGATGCGTGCAACGCTGGATGAGGCGACAGACCCGTGGGGTATCAAGGTTAACCGTGTGGAGCTGAAGAATATTATTCCTCCGGCAGAGATTCAGAATGCCATGGAGAAACAGATGAAAGCCGAACGTGAACGAAGAGAAGCAATCCTTCGTGCCGAAGGTGAGAAGAAGTCCTCTGTCCTGATTGCAGAGGGACATAAAGCATCCATGATTCTGGAAGCCGAGGCGGAGAAGGAATCTGCTATTCTGAAAGCGGAAGCCAAGAAGGAAGCTACTATTCGCGAGGCAGAAGGTCAGGCAGAAGCTATCCGCAAGGTACAGGAGGCAACAGCAGCAGGTCTTCGTGCGATCAAGGAAGCGGGTGCCGACGAGGCAGTTATCAAGCTGAAATCCTTAGAAGCTTTTGAGAGAGCAGCGGATGGAAAGGCAACCAAGATTATCGTTCCTTCCGAGATTCAGGGGCTGGCAGGTCTGGTTTCTTCTATTAAAGAAGTGGCTGTAGATCCAAAGGATCAGGCAGAGTAAACGAATTACTACGAATGATATAAAGGATACTATATGCAGGGAGGGATTGATATGGTCCCTCCTTTTCCTTGTTTGACAGGGCGGATATTTTCGACATTAAAATGTATCAAAGCAGCAAGAACGTCGAGATGTTCTTGAAAAGAGGTGTAGATTGTGGGTAAGATAAAAAGGGTTCAAAAAAGAAATTATTTCTGGCTGGTATATCCGGTTTTTATTATAAAAATGCTCATATTTTATTGGCAGACAGATATGCTGGATATGCTGACAGTCTATGAAGTACCTCTTCTTACCGCCTTTTTTTTGATTGTAATATATGAATTGTGCTCCCTTGGGAAGGGAAAACCAAGCAGGTATTCGTTCTATATATTGTATACGCTGGTGACACTGCTGATGTTTGTCGATGCAGCATACAGCAGCTATTTTGGAAAATATGTTTCTGTCAATCAGATTTATCAGCTGGCCAGTCTGGGACAGATTGCAGGAGATGGAAATGTGATCGGGGCCTCGGTCAGTCCGGGATGTATTTTGACCTTGCTGGATTATCCGGCAGTAATCTATCTTTATAATATAAGAAATAAAGAAGGAATTTCTTTACTTTCTTTAGAAATGAAGAAGTTTGTGCTGCGTCTGGGGGTGGCTGCGGGAATTATTATTTCCGGTATTTGCCTCTGGTTTTATTACGGTTTTAATCCTCAGAATCTCCGATCGGTTCAGAAAGTGAATCATATTGAATTTTTTACATATCACACCAACGATATTCTGGTAAATGTGATTGGAAAAATGAAGCGAAAAAATGTCGATGAAGAGGAACTTTTGAAGAAGATTGGGGAAAATGTTCCGGAATCCTCCGGAGAGAAGTACAGAGGTGTTGCCAAAGGAAGAAATCTGATTTTGATTCAAACCGAATCTTTCAATGATTTTGTCATTGGGAAGACCTATAACGGGCAGGAGCTGACTCCAAATCTGAATCGGCTTCTGGAGAAGGATACCTTTTATTTTAATCATTTTTATTCCACTACGGGAGTGGGAAATACCGCTGACGCTGAGTTTTCCGTTTTAAACAGTCTCTATCCCAATGATGAGCGGGAATGTTATCGAATGTATGTGGATAATACTTATCAGGGGCTGCCGTGGATGCTCCGGGATGAAGGGTATGAAGCCATGGCCTTTCACGGGTATATCAAGACTTTTTGGAATCGGAATGAGGCTTACAAGAATCAGGGCTTTGAGCATTATTATTCTCAGGAAGAACTGGACATGACGGAGGTTTCCGGTTTCGGGCTGACGGATAAAGAAATGTTCCGTCAGGCGGTGGATATTCTAAAAACAAAGCAGCAGCCGTTCTTTAGTTTTATGATTACATTAACCAATCATATTCCTTACGAACTGGATTCGGATCTGGCATCGTTGGAGCTGAGAAGTGATGATGAGGATACCACCTTTGGTAATTACCTTCAGACCATTCGATACACCGATGAAGCCTTTGGAGAGCTGATTGAATATCTGAAAGAAAATGATATGTATGATAATACCATGATTGTGATATACGGGGATCATCAGGGCATGAACAAAGAAACCTCTACGGTAAAACAGAAAATGTCCATCTATCTGGAAAAAGAATATGATTTTGACGAGATGCTCAATGTACCATTGATCATTCATATTCCGGGTCTGGGTGAGAGCCACACCATCGGAACGGTCGGCGGACAGGTAGATGTCATGCCGACGATCGCCAATCTGATGGATCTGGAGATAACACAGCCTTATATTTTCGGTCATGATCTTCTTAATACGGAGGAAGGCTTCGTGGCACAGATATCCTATGTGGGAGAAGGCTCCTTTATCACTGACGACAATAATATGTTATTTGTCATTGGAAAAGATGGCACAGTGGAGAATGGCAGGGTATTGAATCTGTTGAATGGGGAGAAGCTGAATTTGAATGAATCCTTATGCCAAAAGTATTCTGACAGGGCACAAACCCTTCTGGATACATGTAAGGAAGTACTGGATTATAATTTGATTGCCAATTATGTGACCCATTAATATGGATATACTTGACATATCGTTAAAAATTTGATAAAAAATTTAGATAAGATATAAGCAGAGATATCGGAGAGAATCGGAGGAATAATCATGGATTTAAAGGGACGTAATTTTTTGACATTACTGGATTTTAATAAAGAAGAGATTCGCTATATGCTGGATTTGGCCCATGAGCTGAAACAGAAGAAAAAAGACGGAATTCTGGGAGAAGAACTGAAGGGGAAGAACATTGTACTCATTTTTGATAAATCTTCCACAAGAACCCGTTGTTCTTTCGAAGTGGCAGCTTCTGACGAGGGCGCCCATGTAACCTATTTATCGAATTCTCATATGAATAAGAAAGAATCCATTGAAGATACGGCTAAAGTATTTGGCAGAATGTACGATGCCATCGAGTATCGTGGATTTGGACAGGATATCGTGGAAGATCTGGCCAAATATTCCGGTGTGCCTGTATGGAACGGCCTGACCGATACCGATCACCCGACACAGGTATTGGCAGATTTCATGACCATGGAAGAACATATTGACAAACCATTGGAAGAAATGAATCTTACTTTTGTCGGCGATTTATCCGATAATGTAATGTATGCGCTGATGTACGGCAGTGCGATTATGGGACTGAACTTTAAGGCAGTCGGCCCGGAAGAAACGGTTTGTGACGAAAAGGTTCTTGAAGTATCAAGAGCACTGGCCAGGGAGAGCGGTGCAACGATCACAATCTCCCATGATCCGGAAGATGTGAAAGGTTCCGATGTGATTTACACAGATATCTGGGTGAGCATGGGTGAATCCGAAGATCTGTATCCGGTTCGCGTCAATGCCTTATCCCCATTTAAAATCACACAGAAAATGATGAAAGATACCGGCAATGAGAAATGCCTGTTCATGCATTGTCTGCCGGCATACCATGATTTTGAGACAAGTGTTGCCAGAGATATGAGAGACCGCCTTGGATTAGATATCCGTGAGGTGGAGGATGAGGTATTCCGCTCGGAGAACTCCGTTGTGTTTGATGAGGCGGAAAACAGAATGCACACGATCAAGGCAGTGATGGTGGCAACCCTCGGCAGATAATATAAAGAAAATAATATGAAAAAGAAGATATTAATGTTCCTGAAGGAACAGCAGGGCTTTGTATCCGGACAGGATATTTGTGACCAGCTGGGAATTTCAAGAACAGCAGTATGGAAATATATTAATAAATTAAAAGAAGAGGGCTATGAGATTGAGTCGGTAACCCGCAAGGGTTATCGGCTTTTGCAAAGCCCTGATTTTATGACAGAGGAGGAACTGATCCAGAATCTTCCCGATGGAACCTTAGCCGGAGATGTGATTTATTATGATTCCGTTGACTCCACCAATGAGGAGGCCAAAAGAAAGGCCGCCCAGGGAGCTCCGGATGAAAGCTTGTATTTTGCGGATAATCAGACGGCGGGCAAGGGGAGAAGGGGGAGAACCTGGGTTTCTCCAAAAGGAGAAGACATTTTTTTCTCACTCCTGCTTCGCCCGGAACTTCCGGTGGAGAGTGCATCTATGCTGACATTGGTTGCGGCCCTTGCGGCGGCAGCGGTATCGGAGAAATACACCGGAGAAACCTGTCAGATCAAATGGCCCAATGACATTGTTCTTCACGACAAAAAAGTCTGCGGAATCCTTACGGAAATGGGACTGGAAATGAACGAGATATCCTATATTGTGGTCGGTGTCGGATTTAATGTGAATCGTACGGAATTTTCTGAAGATATCAGTGATATGGCGTCCTCACTCTGCAAGGAGACGGGAAAGAAAGTTCCCCGGGCACAGTTTCTTGCAGATTTTCTGGTAGAATTTATGAATCGCTATCGGAGATTTCTGAAAGAACAGAATCTTGCTTCTTTTGTGGAGGAATACGAAAGTCATCTGGTAAATATCGGACGAAAGGTAAAAATCATCCGGAAAGGACAGGAAGAAATCCGAACTGCTCTGGGAATCAACGAGATGGGTGAGCTGATCGTTCAGAAAGAAACCGGTGAACTGGAAACCGTATTTACCGGTGAGGTTTCGGTTCGGGGGCTTTATGGATATGTATAGAGGAGGATGTCATGTTAGAGGATAAAAAAATACTATGTGGCGCCAGTCATTATGAACAACTTTTTTACTTTAATCCGGAGTTTGATTCTCTTCCAAAGGCAATTCAGGATGAATTGAAGATCATGTGTGTATTGTTTACGGAAGATGTGGGAGGAATCATCCGTCTGGAATATGACGAGAACGGCAATCTGAATTTTGCTGTGGAGTCCAAAGAAGATGATTATTTCTTTGATGAAATCGGAAGTGTTTTAAAGATAAAACAGATCCAACAGGAGAAAAGAGAACTTCTGGAGAATCTGGAAACATATTATAAAGTGTTCTTTCTGCAACAGGAGCTGGAAGAATCAGGAGGGGTATAATGTTAGTAGGAATTGATATTGGAAATACAGATATTACCTTTGGTATTTTTCAGGGGAAAAAATTATGTGACACATTTCGAATGAGAACGAAGATCAACCGTACATCCGACGAATATGGGATGTTCATGCTGGATGTGATCAAATATAAAGGCTATCGCCGGGAAGATGTGGATGATGTGATCGTAGCATCCGTTGTGCCGGCGGTCATGCACTCTCTGACCAGCGCAATCATCAAATATTTCGGATTGCAGCCGATTATTGTGGGTGCAGGTATCCGTACCGGAATTAAAATTAAGACGGCAAACCCGAAAGAGACTGGCGCAGACCGTATTGTGGATGCAGTTGCCGGCTACGAGCTTTATGGCGGTCCGGTTATTGTTGTGGATTTTGGAACGGCCACAACCTATGATATCATCACACCGGATGGTGAGTTCATCGGATGTGTGATTTCCCCGGGACTTCGGATATCTGCCAATGCCCTCTGGCAGCAGGCAGCGAAGCTTCCGGAAATTGAGATCCGCAAGCCGGAATCCATTCTTGCCAAGGAAACCGTCAGCAGCATGCAGGCCGGGCTGGTATACGGATATATTGGACAGACAGAATATATTATCCGCAAGATTATTGAAGAAAGTGGATTTGACAAAGTAAAGGTAGTTGCAACCGGAGGTCTTGGCAAAATGATTTCCGAGGAGACGGATTGTATTGATTATTATGACGCAAATCTTACCCTCAAAGGCCTGCAGCTCATTTACGAGAAACAAAAACAGAAATAGAGGTATCAGGTGAATCAGGTTAAGAAAATATATGGAACAGAGTTCCCGGTGATTCTGGCACCCATGGCAGGAATTACAGATCTGCCCTTTCGCTTGCTTTGCAAGGAACAAGGCTGTGATGTGATGATTACCGAGATGATCAGTGCCAAAGCACTGTATTACGGAAATAAAAATACGATTCCGCTGTTGCAGACAGAAGTGGAAGAACAACCTCTGGGTGTTCAGATTTTTGGTTCCGATCCTGAATTAATGGGCCAGATGGCGCATAAAATAGAATCCCGGGGATTTGCTTTTGTGGACATCAATATGGGGTGCCCGGTTCCGAAAATTGTGAATAACCATGAAGGTTCTGCCTTGATGTTGCAGCCGGAACTGGCCGGTCGGATTGTGCGGGCTGTATCCGAAGCCGTTTCACTTCCGGTTACCGTAAAATTCCGTCTTGGCTTTGATGAGGAGAGAAAAAATGCCGTTTCTTTTGCGCAGATACTGGAGGAAAACGGTGCCTCAGCCATTGCGGTACACGGGAGAACCAGGGAACAATTTTACAGTGGAAAGGCCGACTGGGATATGATCCGGCAGGTGAAGGAAAGCGTATCCATCCCGGTCATTGCCAACGGAGATATCTTTTCCGGAGAAGATGCACTGTGTATTCGAGAAAAGACAGGGTGCGACGGGATCATGATCGGTCGCGGAGCCAAAGGTAATCCATGGATTTTCCGGGAAATAAAAGCTGCCCTGAAAGGAGAAAAGATTCCTGACCGTCCGGAGCAGGAGGAAGTGATTGCGATGATTCTCCGTCATGCACAGCTCAGCATTCATTATAAAGGGGAATTTACCGGAATCCGTGAGATGCGGAAGCACACTGCCTGGTATACTGCCGGAATGCACGGAGCATCCAAGTTGAGAGATGCGGTCAATCAGGTGTCTGATTATGAACAGCTGAAGACACTGCTTGGTTGACAATAAAATTAAATTGGATTATAATGTTGCTTTAAATGAACGATTCATTGAAGAAAGGTGTAGATTAAAACTATGGTAGAGAGTAAGAAACATATCCTGACCAGCAAAGGAATGCAGGCACTGGAAGATGAACTGCAGGATCTGAAAGTTGTAAAAAGAAAAGAGATTGCCCAGAAGATCAAGGAAGCCAGAGAGCAGGGCGATTTGTCTGAGAATGCAGAGTATGATGCTGCCAAGGATGAACAGCGGTCCATTGAAGCAAGAATTGAAGAACTGGAGAAAATCATCAAGAATGCAGAAGTAATTGACGAGTCAGCGATTGATAATGATACGGTAAGTATCGGAAGTACCGTTAAGTTCTATGATGAAGAATTTGATGAGGAACTGGAATATCGAATTGTAGGTTCCACAGAGTCTGATATTTTAAAAGGATTGATCTCCAATGAATCTCCGCTCGGAAAAGCACTGATCGGTTCTAAAATCGGAGAAGAGATTGAGGTGGAAGCTGCAGAGGGTATATCAAAATACAGAATTCTTGGTATTTCAAGAGCAGATATGTAGAATCGGAACAGTCACTGTCATTTTATAAAGAGTACAAAAGGGGATGTTGAAAAAGCATCTCCTTTTTTCTGTTTTATCATTGTAATTCATAGAAAAATCATGTTATACTAAAAAGGCTATGAAATATTAATCATGTTGAGTAGAAGGAGTATATATGATTGATGCAACGAAGGTCCGCATGATGACAAAACTGGCATCCTATGAATCGGGAGACGGGAAGAAAGAATTAAAAATGCATCGCTACAGTAAGGGCACTTATCTCAGTCTGAAACAGCTGGAGAGTTTTTTTGCCATTACACTGGCATATGCTTTGGGGGCATTTTTGTATTGTTCCAGATATTATACGGAGATTATGACGAAAGGTCTCGCGTTCGATTACAGGCAGCTTATTATGCACATTTTGCTCGGATATATAGCTCTGATTGTTGTAAATTTTATTGTTACAGACCGAATTGTCCGGCACAGATACGATACAATGCTCAGTCACATCAAGGAATACGATAAAAATCTTTTTGCATTAAATTCTTATCTTGAGAAGGAAGAATTACAGAAATAGAAAGACGGGATAACATTTATGGCACGTTTAGTTTATTTAAAAGAAAGTATAAAATATTACTATCAGAAATATGCGCAATATGTGGATCCTGCTGTGAAGTTTCTGTTTTCATTTGTCACTCTTTTGCTGTTTCAGATGATGTTTCAGTATAACAATGCAGTGGATAAACCACTTCTTTTTGTGCTTATTTCTGCTGTTCAGGCATTTCTTCCAATGTCTTTTCTTTATTACACGGCATCTGTTCTTGCAATGATAAATCTCTGGAAGGCATCGATGGAAATATTCGTTGTGTTTTTTTTCCTGTTTCTGATCTGCCTGCTTCTGTTTGTGCGGGTGGACAGCAGATATGCCTTTATTATTGTACTGACTCCTGTTCTGTTTGTTCTGAAACTGGAATATTTCTTCCCGGTTTTATTGGGAATGACAGTCGGTTTCAGCGGAATTCTGCCGGCGGTGGGTGGAATTTTCATATATTATTTCAGCCTCTATACAGAAGATGTCATAGCGCTTCTGACTACAAGCTCGGAATCTGAGATGGGGATCGGTATGTCCCGGATCGTGAATCTGATGATTATTGACAAGACTCTTCTGGTTGTTCTGGTAACCTTCTGTCTGGTCATATTCATTTCTACATTACTGTACCAGATATTTAATGAAAAAGCATGGCTGTTTGCCATTATCATCGGAAATGTTGCCATGGTACTGATTCTATTATCAGGAAGACTTATTTTTGAGTTGAATTACAGTATATTAAGAGTCTTTGTGGAAGGATTCCTTGCCATGGGGCTGGCTGTGGTCGTCCAGTTTTTTGAGGGCATCGGTGATTTTTCCAGAATGGAGAAGGTGACCTTTGAAGACGATGAATATATATATTATGTTAAGGCAGTTCCGAAAATAAAAGTATCGCAGTCGGAGCACAACGTGACAAATATCAAGCCGGAAGGTGAAGAAGAATCTTTTGAGATGCCAACAGAAGAATTATAGATGAAGGGCCGGAGATAGAATTTATGAGTTGGGAACATTTGCAGAGAATCGCAGAAAAATATTTATATTGGTATTCCATTTCAGCCATCGGAATTTCAGACATTCTGGAGATCATAATTATCAGCATGATTGTATACCAGATAATTAAATGGGTGCAACTTACCAGAGCGTGGACACTTTTTAAAGGAGTGATCATGCTTTTGCTGTTTGCATTATTTGCAGCAGTATTTCAGCTGAACACCATATCCTGGCTCTTATCGAATTCCCTGAGTGTGGGAATTACGGCTGCCATTATTATCTTTCAGCCGGAGCTTCGTCGTGCTCTTGAGCAGCTGGGAAGAAAGAATTTATTCCGTAATTTTATTTTTTCTTCCGGTGAATACGGGGAAGCGAAGAATGCCATGACGGAAAAAACTATCGTGGAGATCGTCAAGGCTGCATTTGAGATGGGAAGGGTCAAGACAGGCGCCCTGATGGTCATAGAACAGTCAGTGGCACTGGGAGAATACGAGAGAACGGGAATAGCAGTGGATGGTATATTGACCAGCCAGCTGTTGATCAATATATTTGAACACAACACCCCTCTTCACGATGGTGCGGTTATCATCCGGGGAAACCGGATCGTGTCTGCCACCTGTTATCTGCCTTTGACAGACAGCATGGATATCGGCAAAGAGCTGGGTACGAGACATCGGGCGGCTGTCGGTATCAGTGAGGTTTCGGACAGTATTACGATTATTGTTTCAGAGGAGACTGGGGCCGTGTCTCTGGCTAAGGACGGTAAGCTTTACCGGAATCTGACCAGAGAAACCCTTCAGGAGAAACTGAATCCACTGAAAGCCGGTGTGACAGCGAATACAACAGATGTATTCAAAAAATGGAAAGGATTATTGCGTAATGAAAGAAGCGAAAAATAATAATATTTCAATGAAGGTAATTTCTGTTGTGATTGCTGTTCTCATTTGGCTTCTGGTTGCGAATATCAATGATCCTGTCAGAACAGAACGCTTTACGGATGTTCCGGTAAAAATAATAAATGAGCAGGCACTGACCGATCAGGGATATGCTTATGAGGTCACGGAGGGAAGCGAAGTTACAATTATTGCAAAGGGAAAGAGCAGTATTCTTCGGAATATGTCCGAATCGGATTTTGAGGTGGTGGCAGATTTCTCCAAATTGTCTAAAGTCAATGCAATTCCGATCGATGTGAGTGCCAAGAAATATGATGACCAGCTGGAACTCAGTCTGGGTACTGTCAATACAATGAAAATATCTATTGATGAGATTGTGAGCATCAGCCTTCCGGTTGACATTGTCGTAAAAGGAGATGTGGCAGAGGGCTATGCAGTCGGCAACATGACCGGTACCCCAAATCTGGTGAGAGTCACGGGACCCGAGAATCTTCTCTCCGATGCGAAAGAAATCCGTGCGGAGGTGGACATCGACGGTATTTCCCACGATATCACTGCGAATTCAAAGCCGATCCTGTATGATGAGGATGGCAGGGTGATCACCAGTAATCAGATTCAGCTGGACACCAATACCATTGATGTCTCGATTGCATTGTGGAAGACCAAAAAAGTTCCTGTACGTTTGAACTATACCGGAAAACCAGCCAAAGGCTATGAACTGGTTTCCTTTGATTACGAGCCAAAAGAGATTGTGGTGGCTGCACCGGATGATGTTTTGGAAACATTGGAATATATTTCTCTCCCGAATGTTTCGATCGCTGGACAGACAGAAGATTATGAAAAAGATGTGGATCTGACACAGGAGAATCTGCTGCCGGAAGATGTAATTCTGGCAGATGATACAAAAGATGTCAAGATCAGAGCAAATATTGAACCGATTGTTACCCAGAAACTGACTTTTTCCAGCAATGATATCACCATAAAGGGAAAAGGAAAATATAAAGTCACATTTGACAATGAGAATGAGTATGTTGTGTCTGTGGATGGAGCAGAATCAAGAGTGAAAGAACTCTCAATCGGAGAGTTTGAACCGTGGATTAATTTGACAAATTTGGAAAGTGGAGAGCATGAAGTTACAGTTCATATGAAAAAATTGGATGGCATCACGATCAATTCTACTGCCAAAATCAAAGTTACGATGGATGAGTAGATAGTAGATTGACAGGGCCTGGTTACAGGTCCTGTTTTTTCATTATGAAGAAATCAGGGAGGAACTTATGAAACAGAAAACGGAAAATATGTTATGTCTCGCATTTATGGAGCTTCTGAGAAAATATCCATTTCCTAAAATAACCATACAGAAAATTGCCGAACAATGTGGCGTGAATCGACAGACCTTTTATTATCATTTTGACAATATCTATGACCTCATGACACAGGCTTTTGAATATGAACTGATTCATGAAAGCCATATGTACGAAGAAAAATCCTGGGAAGCTGCCATGGAAAAATTCCTCGGATGGATGCAGAATAATCGTGTCATCATCAAAAATATTTTGTCCAATGTTGAGACCAGATATCTGCGTCACGCGATTTATCCGATTATTGAAAAGAGTATGTCCAGTGAATACATACCGAATCAGATCATAAAAGCAAATGGTGAGACTAACGAGAATTTTGTGAGACATTTTATGATTCTCGGAATTACCCAATATGTGCTGGAATGGGCGGAAAATGATTTCAGAGAAACGGTGGAAGACATGATCCGACAGATCTTCTTTATATTAAGAAAGGTGTACAGCTAAAATGATATCAAGCACATCCAATGCCAGAATTAAAAATATTGTACATTTAAAGAAAAGTGCCAAAGCAAGAAAAGAGAAAAACTGTTTTCTGGTTGAGGGACCAAGAATGTTTTTTGAAGTTCCAAAGGACAGACTTCTGGAAGTTTATCTCACTCAGGAATTTGAGAAGCGCCACAAAGAACAGCTTCAGGGATATCGATATGAGACGATCAGCGATACAGTGTGCAGACATTTGTCGGATACCACCACCCCTCAGGGAATCATTGCTCTGGTAGAAAAAAAAGAAATTTCATTGGATGCCCTTTTAAAAAGGGAAAAAAATCCCTGCTTTTTTATCCTTGAAAACCTGCAGGATCCCGGAAACATGGGAACAATAATCCGAACCAGTGAGGGCGCGGGTGTGACTGGGATTATCATGAACCGGGAATCCGTGGATCCCTACAATCCGAAGGTGATTCGTTCGACCATGGGAGCGATTTTTCGGGTTCCTTTTGTGATCGTGGATGATTTTGAAGAGACTCTGAACAAATTAAGGGAAGCAAATGTCACTACTTATGCCGCTCATCTGGCGGGAAAGACTTTTTATCATTATGACTATAAAAAAGGCTGTGCTTTCTTTATTGGGAATGAAGGAAATGG
>JALERO010000160.1 GCA_022764265.1 Eubacterium sp.
TTTCTTGAAGGGGTGCGGGGTGAGCAAGTGAAAAGGCCACAGTGTGGCATTTTTACGAAGCGATACCCCACAAAGCAAGGAGTGGGAGAAGGGAGCCAGCGACCGACGAACCACGACTATGCGACTGGGGCGGGGCGAAGCCATTCTTAGCAAGAAGTTCCCCCGCCTCAACCCCCCGCCTGCTTTTCGGGCGAACCCCCACAAAGCAAGGAGCGTAAGATACGCACCGTGACTGCCACCGGTCACCGGTGGCGGGGCGACCCATGGGGCGGGGCGAAGCCTTTCTTGCCAAGAAGCCCCTCCCGCTTAAATCCATCCTTCTTCATTATTTTTTGCGTGGGGCTTGATTTGGCGTCGCATTGGTGGTAAAATAAAGAAAAATCCGTGCGGGAAAGACGGAGTTGCGCCTGTCCTTTCCGGCACGCCATGGGGAGGAACTCTACGATGCCCGCTTATTTTTTGCCCGCCGACATTCTTTTGCCGGATTTCGGGGTCGTGAACGGCACGGCCTATGCCACGGTTGCCTGCGACCAATACACCAGCGATCCGGAATACTGGCGCGAGCTGTCCGAGCGCGTGGGGGCAGCCCCCAGTACGCTTCGCATGATCCTGCCGGAGGCATTTCTCCCGGAAGCCGAAGCGCGGATTCCCGCTGTTCACAAGGCCATGGAGGACTATCTCAAAAGCGGGCTCATCCGTTATCCGAACAGTATGATTTATCTGGAGCGCACGCTTTCGGACGGGAAGGTGCGCCGGGGGCTGATCGGCATGATCGACCTGGAGCTCTATGATTACCGCCCCGGCGCGAAGAGCCTGATCCGCCCCACCGAAGAGACCGTGCCGGAACGGATTCCGCCCCGGCTTGAAGTCCGGCGCGGCGCGGCGCTGGAACTGCCCCATGTTCTGTTGCTTCTGGATGACCCCGGCCGCAGCGTGATCGAGCCGCAGGCCGCGCGTCTTTCCGCGCTCACCCCGGCCTATGACTTTCCGCTCTTGCCGGGCGCGGGCTCGGTCCGGGCCTTTTTCCTTGACAGCATCGGCATCGGCCGCGTGACCAGTGCGCTTTCCCGCCTGGTTTCGCCCGAGCGACAGCGCCAGCGCTACGGCGCGGGATGCGCCCCGTTGCTTTTTGCGGTGGGAGACGGCAATCATTCTTTAGCGGTGGCCAAAGCTGCCTATGAGGAGGTCAAGGCCGAACTGGGCGAGGAGGCGCTTTTCCATCCCGCACGCTATGCTTTGGCGGAGGTGGTGAATCTTTACGATCCCGCGCTCCGCTTCGAGCCCATCTACCGGGTGCTGACCGGCGTGGACCCGGACGAGGTGCTTTCGGCGCTGGAGAATTATTCTTACGCTCAGCACGGCACATTGCCCCCGCAGCAGATCCGCTTCCTTTCCGCCCGGCGTCGCGGGACCATGCATTTCGGTCATCCTTCCTGCCCGTTGCCGGTGGACACACTGGGGCATTTCCTTCACGGTTATCTGAATACGCATCCCGGCGCGGCGGTGGATTACATTCACGGCGCCCGCACGGTGGAGGGACTGGCCGCACACGAAAACACGGTCGGCTTCCTCTTTGAGGGACTGCCGAAGGAAAAACTGTTTGAGACCGTCATGAACGAGGGGACCCTGCCGCGCAAGACTTTTTCCATGGGTCATGCCGAGGATAAACGGTTTTATATCGAAGCCCGCCGGATCCGCTGAGGTGCGCCGGGTTCAATATAAAATGACCAAGGACCGCCGGCCACACACCGTGGCCGGCGGTCCTTTTGCGTGCACTTTTACAAAAAGAGAGAAAAATGTCGGGGAATAGAAGAAAACCGGAAATAATAATTGGAAAATAAATCTATAAAAATGGAAAATGAAGAAGAAAAATCGGAATTTCCAAATATAGGACGGCAAAATGCAAACATCCGGTCGAAACGCCGTCCAAGCGGTCGCCCCCTCGCGGGGGGCGGGGAAGAATGTCGCAAAAAAATCCGGGCAGGGGCTTGACTTTTACCGATGGATTGTGGTATACTTTACCTTGCTTAGCCGGTGTGTCGGAATCGGCAGACGAGACAGACTCAAAATCTGTTACGGGTAACCGTGTGTGGGTTCAAGTCCCACGGCCGGCAGTTTTAGAGCCTTTATTTATGCGGTTTTTGGGATACAGATAAGTGAAGAGTAGGCAAAATAGTAGTCATATATTTTCATATGGCTACTTTTTAATTGGATTGGAATGAGTGATTTTAAAACTCTCTGGATAAATTTAAAATAATTACAATTTATCTGTCAAATACCCCTTTATCTTTTTTAACACAATTTCTGCTGTTTCAATCTGCTCAATTGATTTCTCTTTTGAAGCTATATAGAAATCATCGTAATCACTTTTTTCTCTCAATTGTTTTAATGTTCCCAATCTTTTTCCCAATTCTCTGGGAAATATTTCTGTGGCAACATATTGTTTATTGAAATATGCTATAACATCTTTATGCCGTTTAAAATCAATCGTTCCAAGAGCAAGAACAGCTTTTATTGCATAGAAAGCAGAATAATAAGACCGATTGATAGAGTCTTTATAAAATCCATTGTCCAAACAATTTTTTGATGCCTTTAAACTCTCTTCTGCTTGATGCATTCTATATAAGCTTAATTCTTTTTGTCTATCATCTCAGTAGGGGATACCCCTTCCTCAAATGTGTGGAACATTAGGGAGGGGACTGTTCGCCTCAGTAGTGGGGTCAAATCCCCTACTGAGATGTTCCTCGTTCTTTAGAATTACGCTTATATCTATGCCATATTCCATCTCAAAATCAAAAGCCAAATCGAATATTCTATTTTCAATCTTTTCAATTTCATCATCAGTAAGAGTAGTCAATACCATAATATCAATATCCGAATTTTCCCTGAAATCACCACGGGCATATGAACCATAGAGAATTACTTTAGATAATTTATTTCCAAGTATTCTTTTTACTTGTCTAGAGAAGTCCAAGATAATATCATTCATAGTCTTCATCTGTTCCAACTCCTTTCCTGATTGTTATCTACATTATACTAGAATATTTTCACAAATTCAATCAAACGATGTAGAACGCTTCGTTTTCGTTTTATCACGCTTATTTGATTTCCATTTTTTATAAAATTTTTCTGTCAATCTTAATACTTGTTTGTCAATTTCTATCATAATTACACCTATAAAAAAGGAGGAATCATCCTCCTTATAACGCCCTGATATACTTCTCTGCCTTTTCCATGATCTCCTTTAATATCTCCAGATCACGGAAGACATTTCCAGTTTCCATGGAATGGTTTGCCTTTTCGGTCAAATACAGGGGAAGTTTTCTTTTCGCACATTCTTCTTTAATGACCAATGTTCTCGCCCAGTCGTCTGCGGTGCCGTGGAACACGATTCCCCTGGTGCCGATGGCCTGAAAGGAAGCCTCCACCGGTGTATAGTAAATATGATTGGCTCCAATCTGTTCATTGGCATCGTAAGATGCCGCCACAGCCGTTCCGATACTTTTTGATATAAACAACACATGAGAAAAGGAAGCAAAATCTATATCAGAAAGGATTTCTGTCACGCGACTGAGAGCCTGCTCATAGGCTTCATACATTTTTCCGGCATCTCCTTTGATTCCGGCAGGAAGTTCTCCGTAATCCACACATTTGATATCATATCCATATTGTTTTGCCAGACGAATACTATAATACAATAGTGGTTTGTCAACATGATATCCGATTCCCGGAAAAATCACGGCAAGTTTTTTATTCATCCTTCTTTATCCTTTCTGTAAAGCAGCTAAAATATCGATCAGAATCGATTTAAAACTTTCATAACGCCTTGCTCATCGTTGGAATCTGTAATATGTTTTGCAATCTTTTTCAGTTTTGGATGGGCGTTTTCCATGGCATAGCTTTCCTCGCATTGACAGAGAAGATCATAGTCATTCAGGTAATCACCAAAAGCCATGGATTGCTGTCTCGTGATATTCAGTCGTTTCTGAATCACTTCGATAGCCTCACCTTTGCTCACGCTTTTATTGGCGATGTCAATCCAACTGTCTCCTGAAAGAACCGCCAGAAGATTTTCACCCAATTCCGGAAGTCCCTTCCAAACCGGCTCCGCTTTTTGTTCTTCCACAAAAACCGCAATTTTTACCATGTCGTCCATATCGAGACATTCATATAGATCTTCCACAAACTGAAGCTTCGCATAATACATATGTCCGTTCTCTTCTACAAGATCAGAACCATGCTTCATGTAGGCGGATTTTGCTCCACATAAAATCAGGGCGATACCCGGTTTTCCATCTAACAGCTCCAGGCACCGGACCACGTCTTCTCGGGATATTTTATTACAGTAAAGAATTTCCCCTTTTTCAAAGACGATTGCTCCGTTCTCTGCCACAAAAATTACATCGTCTTCCACTGAGTGAAACATGTTTTTCAGTGTAAAATATTGTCTTCCGCTGGCAAGAACCGTTTTGATGTCTTTATGGGTATTAACCCAGTTCAGAAAATCAGGTGGAAGATTTTTCTCACTGTCCAATAAAGTTCCATCCATATCTGTTGCTATTAATTTGATATCATTCAGATTAATATGTTCCAGATCTCTTTTATTTATTTCGTCTTTTTTAAGTTTTTCCGTAGCCATTTTCTGCCCCTTTATTCTTTCATCATCATTCTAAGTTAAAGTATTGTATTCCGATTGAAGATTATAAGGGAAGAAAATGGCTTCGTCAAGGCAAAAAATGAATGGTTAAGAATTGATTAGTCCGTTGTCATAAACAACCTTTCCTTTTCTGATGGTACCAAGGATTTTGATGTCCTTTATCTTTGCCATAACCTTACCTCCTCCGGACGGTCCCCATCCGTCCATATAGCACAAAGAGGATCCACCTCCGGAATCCTCTTTATTCATAAAGTATTAATTTTTATTATATCCCCATATGGAAGATATTACAATTAAAAATATTTTCTGCTGCCCCACAGATTGGCCTTTTTCAGATCCAGATATTGCTGGTAGGCCTCTTCTAAAATCTGCTTCTCGTTGGAAAATCGCAGCAGATGGTAAGCCTCATGATATTTGTAAAAACCGGAATCCACGAAATATTCTTCTCGCTGCGGCTTGGAATAATAGCTGTCTGCCATCATCAGATACCAGTGGACATCTTTCACCACCACGTCCTTGGCTGTGTTAAATGTATACTGGCTCTTGCCGACATATTTTATAATAGACGCCTTCGCACCGGTCTCCTCCTTGACTTCCCGCAGTGCGGTTTCTTTATATTCTTCTCCCTCCTCTACTGTTCCTTTTGGCAAAACCCATCCCTCATACTTATTTTTATAATTCTTATAGAGCAGAAGGATTTTCCCCCGAAAAATTACCACACCACCACAACTTGTTGCCTCAATCATGATAATTCCTCCTATTGCAAACAATTCTGGTGTGTACTACACTTGCCTACAGTATACCAAATTCAATTTATGTTTGCAAGAAAGCATTCGGGTTCAGATACCGTAAAGAAGAAATTTCCTGTTTTTTAACGATATAACTCGTCCATTTCGTTATTATAGTAAGAATCAAAAATCTGTTTTGCAATCGGAGCGGCATATTTACTTCCGGCTCCTGTATTTTCCACAACGACACAGACAACCAGATCCGGATCGTCCACATTGGAATAACCAAAAAACCAGGAATGGGCTTTTTCTTTTTCATTTTCTGCAGTTCCGGTCTTCCCGGCTACCGTATATTCATCGGTATCCAGCGCATGGCCGGTTCCATCCGTCACCACATCCCGAAGCATTTTCTGCAGTTTTTTCGCATCCTCGGCATTCATGAGGGTCTTATATTCTTCTGATTCTGTCTCCTTGACAGTAACTCCATCGGCACTTTCTATTTTTTCCACCAGATAAGGCTTCATCAGGACACCGTCGTTGGCTGTGGCACACATCAGAAGGGCATTGTGAAACGGAGTCATCAGGGTATTGCCCTGACCGATAACAGTCTGCGGTACCTCACTTTTTTCGGAACGCTCATCCAGATCAAAACGGCTTTTCTTTACAGAAAGATCAAAAGGAATCCGCTGATCGAAGAGACATTTCTCATTGAGCTCCGCAAATTTTTTGAGATTTAAGGTACTTCCCAGAGTCACAAAGGCTGTATTGCAGGATTCAGCAAAAGCTGTGTCAAGATCGACCGTTCCATGAACTTCATCCTCATAACAGCTGATGTGAACACTGTCCACAATGGTGTCACCGGTACATTCATATTCAAAATCTTCATAAGAATTTTTATTTTCTTCCATATACTCAAGGGCAGTCAGCAATTTATAGGTAGAGCCAGGAGGATATAATCCCTGGGTACACCGATTTAACAGACAGCTGTTGTCCTCGTCAGAATTAATTTCTTCCCAGATATCATCCAATTCATTGGGATCAAAATCCGGCTTGGATACCATTGCTCTGACCTTACCGGTTTTAGGTTCAATGGCAACAATCGCTCCCCGGTAATCCTCCAGGGCATAATAAGCTGCTTTCTGCAGACGGGTATCCAACGTTGTGACCAAAGTATCTCCCGTACTTTTCTTTCCGGAAATCCCGTTTTGAAGCTGGGTCATCAGATCCACATGGGAAGTCAGCAATTCATAATTAAATGCAGACTCCAGTCCCGCTTTTCCGTGGGTCGCATAGCCAACCACATGAGCAAACATTTCTTCATAAGGATACTCGCGATGTACATCTCCATCCTCATCCTCACTGGATTCTGCCAGCACTTTATCGTTGGCACTCTTGATGGAACCCCGCAGAATTCGTTCTGAAAGTGCGGTAGTACGTTTATTGTAGGGACTGGTGATAATATCGGGAGCATCGTTAATTGTAAATTTAACGATATATCCAATCAGCGCCAAAAATAAAAGCACCACCAAAAGACTGGTGTGAAACATATATCGATTAGTACGTAATTTTTTGCCCCGTTTGGGGACAAACCAGGAAAGAATCCGATTGATCACAGGTTCATTATGCCTGCGCGCCCTCGTTTTCTTCTCCGGCTCCTGATTCGAGCTGTTCGTTTTCTTCATCTTCCTCATCCTCTTTATAGGCAATCATAAAGATCCCCTGCATGATTGCAAAGATAATTAATGTACTTGCCACAGAGCTTCCTCCATAGCTGATTAACGGCAAAGTTACACCGGTGGAAGGAATGAACTTCGTCACTCCACCGATAGTTAAAAATACCTGGAATATAAAACAGATGGAAAAACCATAGGCCACCAGTTTATAAAATCTCCCCTGTACATCCATGGCAATTCTCAGGAAATGTACAAAAACTCCCAGATAAATTAATATCAGACATATGGCAAAAAATATTCCGAACTCCTCCGCAATGGCTGAGAAAATAAAATCACTCTCAACCACCGGTATATCTGAAGGTCGCCCCTGGGTCAGTCCCATACCGAACCAGCCTCCGGTTCCGATAGCAAACAAAGACTGAGCGATCTGATAGCCTCGCCCTTCAATGATCGACCAGGGATCCAGCCAGGCTTCGAAACGCACGCGAACATGACTAAAAAGGGTGTATGCCACCTTTCCTGCCAGAGCCCCCAGAGAAAGACCTCCGAAAATATAAATGCCTCTGCCGGTCGCCGCATAGCACATGAAAACAAAAATAACAAAATACAGTAATGCGCCTCCCAGATCCTTTTCCATAATCAATACCATCACATGACAGGCAGAAAACAGGATCGTTACGATAAGCCGTTTAAAGTCAGCCGGTTTCTCCAGCATCGCTGCAATAAAAAATACAAATGCAATCTTTACAAATTCCATCGGCTGCAATGCAAAGCCTCCGAAGGATATCCAGTTTGTAGAACCGTTTTTGGTAGTTCCGATCACAAACACAGATGCAAGAAACAGCAGGCCGATCAAGCCGTACAGCCATCGCAATCGTTTCAGCCAGTAGGCCTTCTCCATAAAAAACGGGATAATCAAAACCACAACGGAACTCACCACCACAATCGCAAACTGTTTGATTGCCTTGTCAAAGGATAATCTGGTGAGCATCACAAATCCAATGAGAAGCAAAAAACAGGTATGGTTCATCAGAATGCGGGAACAATCCATATATAGATGCTCATAAATAAAAATCAGCAATTTGAAAAATACCGCCTGAGCCACATACAATGCAATGATCTTCACATCAAAGGTCTGGCAGAACAAAACGCCATAACAGAGAAAATGAAACAGGAACATAAATCTCTCCTGTCGGTCCATCCGCTTTACCTGTCTTTCTTCCGAAGACGGAAGGAAAATCGTAAAACAGGAAATCGCATAAATGGCACACATGATCATAATAATGTAATTGGACCCCGTCGATACGAGATTTAACATTTCATCACCTACTCTACTCCATTATTCCAGTGTTCTTCTGGTTTCTTTTTCTTTTCCTCTCTGTGAAATCCTCCCTGTTCCCAATGCAGGAAGGAGGAAATGACAGAATCAATATCTCCCGGATGATTCTGAAATAAATTAAACGAAAATCGTTGTATCCGATTCTTCAATAAACCGATTTCTTCTCCGATAAAATTTTGTGGTTTATCCAACCAGATTATATTGTAACAGCCATCACAATGGGTTGACACCGGGAGTCGCCGTTTTTTTAAATCCTCCATCCACAGGACTGACGGTTGATGGTCGCACCTTCCCGTGGTCTTTTTCAAACATTGAGCGGAAATCATCACCGGTATCCTTCCGTAAATCATCCACTCCAATGGAAGAACAGACTCACTGGCTTCTGCCATCTGTTCACATTCTTTCAATGAAAGTTCAGCCGGAAGCTGTGCTGCGCTGAGATCAAACATTTCATCCATCACGGAACCTGCCAGCCCGTTCCAGCGATAAAAAGAGGCAGCGCTGATGATTGGTGCCTTTCGCCCTTTGTATTCATATAAAAATTGTGCTTCTCCAATATTATGGACATAAATGCCGCTCCAGATATCCAGCAGACATATTTTTTTCAATTCCTCATACACAGAAATTGTTTGATCTTCCATCCGAAGGATTCTCGGGAGCGAAAGATAAACCTTTTTTCCGGTATGAAAGATTTCTTCTGCCAGAGTCCGCAATGAATCCGGACTCCATATATCTGCCGGAAGGCAAATACTGTCAAAAAAAGGTTCTGATACACATTTTTGCAGGATTGCCTCATCATATACCCAGGCAATTTTTTCCTTTTGGTCATTGCGGCTTTCTATACTCGTATTCAAATATGACACTTTTTCTTTTATTTTTTTTGTCTCTTCCGCAATCATTCTGTCCTGACTGCATTCTAATTTGTTTTTTAATACTTCATAGCCCTGCTGACGCATATTTTTGAGAAAAGAAATTGGGAAAAAACTATCCGGCTCCAAGTGAATCTCCAGTTCTTCCAGATAAAAAGGAACCGCTCCGGTTTTGTTCATCTGCCTTAAAATATCTTCTCGTGTAACCGGTCTTTTATCAGAACGTTCTACCTTTTCTCCTGTTACATGGATTTCTTTCCCTTTACATTTCAAAGACAGCTCTGCAGGGCGACCAATTGATAGTGTTATTTGTCCAAATACCGGGTACTTTCTCTCATTTCCCAATACATTTTCCTGAATCCATCTGGATAGTTCTGTATTCTTTCTCCGATAAACCCACATTCCCTTTCGCATTCCTCTGACAGAAGGTACATTTAAGGTAATCTCTCGCGACTGTTTCTGTGCAGGAACCGTCAGGGCTACTTCTTCCTGACTGTTCAACGGAACGATCAGTACATCCTTCGGATGCACCTCATCCTGAAGTGAAACCCGAATCTGGTGCCCGGAAACAGAGAGTATCTTTCCAATTTTTCTTCCGAGATTTTTCGGATGATCGACAGACATCATTCCCTTTCCATTGTGTCGGTTCAGATATCCGTCGGTAAACCCACTGCGACTATACAGTTCTTCGAGGTAATTATAATCCTGTTCCTCCACCTTCCACTGATCTGGCATTTTATTTTCCATCATTTCCTGATATCGGTCCAGATATTTGCGGTAAATAGCTGTCACTCCGGCTACATATTCCACATTTTTCATCCGACCTTCAATTTTCAGAGAATCAACTCCGGCATCGATCAGAGACGGAAGGTGCTTTATCGCACATAAATCTTTCGGGCTCAGCAGATGGCAACTGCGGCCAGACAGAGAATTCCCGGAAGAATCATAAAGCTCGTAGGCCTGTCGACAGGGCTGGGCACATCTTCCGCGATTGCCGCTGCGTCCTCCATACATGCTGCTTAACAGGCATTGCCCAGAATAACAATAACACAAAGCTCCATGAATAAATATTTCAATTTCCAGTCCGGTTTCTTTTTTTATCCGAACAATTTCATTCAGAGATAATTCACGGGCAGGTACTACCCGGCACATGCCCAGACGCTTTACAGCCTTCGCTCCATAAACATCTGTCACAGTCATCTGCGTGCTTCCGTGGATCTCCATATCCGGGAAATTAGTACGAATAAAAGAAGCAGTACCTGGATCCTGGACAATTACCCCATCAAGTCCTGCTTCATAATATGGCTTCAGAAAACCATATAATTTCTCCTGTAGTTCTTTTTCCTTCATTAATGTATTGACAGTCAGATACAATCTGGTGTCATAAAAATGTGCATAATGGATAGCATCGATGATCTCCTGTGGAGAAAAATTGTCCGCATAGGCACGGGCACCAAATTGATGTCCTCCCATATACACTGCATCTGCTCCGGCCTTCACTGCCGCTTTCAAATGCTCAAACGAACCGGCCGGAGCCAACAGCTCCGGCAGTTTTACAATCTTATTCATGTATTCCATTTCGGGTCTCCAGCTCAATGATACGTTTCTGCATCTCATTGACTTTCGTTTTATATTCAATCACAAGTTTATTGGCAGTATCAATCCGCATCTCTTTGTCAACAATCTCCTGCTTTAACCGGTAAAGCTCCTGCTCGTTTTCCAGATGCTCCTGATTAAAAATATTAATCTCATCCTGCAGCTTAAATAATTCCTCTGTTATATTCAGAGATAACAGGATACTTTTGTACTCCTGCGGAAGTTTATTGTATCCGCTCTGCAGTTTCAGCTCACGGATCTTACTGTCCACATAGGAAGCAATCCTCTGCATATAGGCCTCACTGTTACCTCCTGACAGCATGTATACCTTTCCATCAATTACAACAGATAATTTTGCTTTGTTTTCCATTTTTTATCCCCCATGTTAAAATATCTCCTCCGGAACCTCCAGTCCCAGATGTCTGTAAGCAAAAGGTGTGAGTACTCTTCCACGAGGTGTCCGCTTAATCAGTCCTCTCTGTATCAGAAACGGTTCGCAGACATCTTCGATGGTGCCGGAATCTTCCCCGATTGCTGCGGCAAGGGTATCCAGCCCCACAGGTCTTCCGGCAAATTTAAGAATCATCGTCTCCAAAATATTGCGGTCCGTCGTATCCAGCCCCAAAGCATCTATCTCCAGCAGATCAAGTGCTGCCTTTGCCACCGGTAGTGTGATGGTCCCGTCATAACGCACCTGTGCGAAATCCCGGACTCTCTTCAGCAGCCGGTTGGCAAGCCTCGGTGTTCCGCGGCTTCTCTTACCGATCTCCATAGCTCCTTCCTGATCGATGTGCACTCCCAATAGTTCTGCGGAACGACGGAGGATAACCGTCAATTCTTCATCCGTATAAAACTCAAGACGGTTCATCACCCCAAATCGATCACGAAGCGGTGCGGTGAGCATGCCTGCTCTCGTGGTGGCTCCCACCAGTGTAAAATGTGGAAGATCCAGACGGATTGACTTGGCGGAGGCACCTTTCCCAATCATAATATCTATGGCAAAGTCCTCCATCGCAGGATAAAGCACCTCCTCCACCTGACGATTCAGGCGGTGAATCTCATCAATAAATAATACATCACCATCGGACAATCCATTTAACACGGCTGCAATCTCTCCCGGCTTCTCTATCGCCGGTCCGGACGTAATCTTAAGGCGGGTTCCCATCTCGTTGGCAATGATTCCGGCCAGTGTTGTCTTCCCGAGTCCCGGGGGACCGTAAAGCAACACATGATCCAGAGGCTCTCCCCGCTGCCTTGCAGCCTCAATGAATACTCTCAGATTTTGTTTGACCTTCTCCTGTCCGATATATTCCTTTAAACTCCCCGGCCTCAGACTGCCTTCAACGGCGATATCTTCATCGGTCAGTTCTGTTGTTATCATTCTGTCCATACTGTCACCTTATATTGTCAGCATTGCCTTCAACGCTTCCTTCATCAACTGCTCTGTGTCCATATTCTGGGCATTCTTTACCTTATGGACAGCCCGATAAGCTTCCCCATTGGAGTAACCAAGGGCCACCAGTGCTTCCATTACATCTGCAATCTGATCCTGGTCTCCGGTCTCGACCACGGAAGTATCCTCTTCAGAATCCGTTCCGATTCCCAAATCTTCCAGATTGAGCTTATCCTTCAACTCCACGATCATCCGCTTAGCACCTTTAGGTCCGATTCCGGGTGTTTTGGCAATCGCCTTTGCATCTTCACTCAGTACCGCATAATACAAATCCTCCACGCTGAGGGTAGTCAACACGGAGAGCGCTGCCTTCGGTCCGATTCCGTTAACTCCCAGAAGAATCTGAAATGTATTCAGCTCTTCTTTGGAAGGGAAGCCGTATAGAGCCAGCATATCTTCTCTCACATAAAGAAAGGTATAGAGCAATACTTCCTGTCCGGAACGAATGTCTTCGCAGGTTCTCCCATGGGTTCTGATATGATATCCGATGCCGTGATTCTCTACAACAACACATTCTCTGTCCGCATATACTGCGGTTCCTCTTACATATGAAATCAATTCACAAAATTCTCCTGTTTCCATTATCCTGATAAAACAGAACTTATATTCTATCAAATCATAACATATTTCTGTAAGAATTACAACCAATTCCATATTCTCCCCCGAAAAGGCAGCTAAATAGCCACTCTCAGAATATACACCCATTTCAAGAATTCCCAGATACGTTTGACAACCATTTGATTATCTGTTATGTTTTGTTTTAAAATATAAGATACGAAAGAAGGTGAGATCATGCTAACAAAAACCTGGACCATATCTCCGGATTACCTGCCGACAGATCCGGAAGCTAACAATTATCTGTTTCTTGATATAGAAACTACCGGTTTTCGAAAAGATACCACTATCCTTTATCTGATTGGATGTGGATTTTATCAGAAGGAAAAATTTCATATCATCCAGTGGTTCAATGATGATGGAATCAGTGAACCTGAAATGCTACTGGCACTGAAAGAACTTATGGAGAATAAAGACTTTATATTATTTACCTTTAATGGAGAAAGTTTTGATATTCCTTATCTGAACCGTCATTATGAATTAAATGAGATTTCCTTCCGAATCAGCCTGACTTCTTCTCTTGATCTATACAAAATTCTAAAGCCTTTTCAGGCATTATATCAGATGGAACATGGGCGACAAAAAGACTGGGAACGTTTTCTTGGAATTGAGAGAGAAGATATTTATGACGGCGGGCAGCTGATTCAATTATATAAGGAATATCTGCTGAAGAAAAAATCATCCCTTCTTAATATCCTTCTCCTCCATAATATGGAAGATATTCAAGGCATGCAGGCTCTCTCGCCACTGTTATCCTGCCATAAACTGCTGGAAAAAGGTCTGATTTATAGAGATATGGCTTATTGTCATCAACGTTACACATTTGGTCAGGGAAGTCTATCCATCCAATGTCAACTGACCGAACCTCTGCCCAAAGCTTTACGGATTCACTCTTCCATGGGAAGTGTGGAAATCATCAATAATACCCTGAAACTTACCGTTCCTGTTATGGAGGGTTCTCTGAAATTCTTCTTCGCAGATTATCAGAATTATTATTACCTTCCAGAAGAAGACCGGGCCGTCCACAAAAATATCGGATGCTATGTCGAGAAAAAATACAGAGAAAAAGCAAAAGCATCCAACTGCTATGTCAGAAAAACAGGCATCTATCTGCCATTTCCATCCGCAGCTCGATATTTCGGAATAGAAATCCAATCAGATTCCTATATAGATCAATTGACTCTTTATAAAACCGATTATGGTGAGAGGCAATATTATGCTGAATTTGATGCACTCTTTGACCAGAATTTCCATTCCCTTTCCGATTATTTAAGAGACTGGATGAAACAAATATTCATCTGCAATCTGAGGGAAAGAGAATAATTAAGGTTCCTTTCCCTTTATTCTATAACTTGACAAATCTCTTTTTCCGGCACCGGTGGTGAATAATAATATCCCTGAATCAAGTCCACACCCCATTGTGCCAGCATTTTCATCTCCTGTTCCGTTTCCACTCCTTCTGCGATGATATTGTATCCCATGTTTTGCAAAATAGATACAATGTTCTCATAAAATGATGCAATCTGTGGATTATCCAATATTCCACTGAGCAGTGAACGATCCAGCTTTATGGATGAAAACGGAAGCTTCAAAACAGTATTTAAGTTTGCATATCCGGAACCGAAATCATCCAGACAAAGGCCGATTCCCACATCCAGAAATCCGGTTACTGCCTGATACAAATTTTCATTATATTCTGTTGCCACCGTCTCAGTGATTTCAAATTGAAAATAATCAAAAGAAAGCTCAAATTCCCGGATGACATCAATCAACATTTGGCTGTATCCATGACTGAGTAATTCCAGCGGAGATAAATTAAACTTAATATTTTTAATCTGAGACATGATTTCTTCATGTTCTTTTATAAACCGACAGACTCTTCGAAATTGCAAATAACCAATTCGTGCAATCTGACCGCTTTTTTCTGCGATTCCAATGAATACTTCCGGCGATACCGGGCCAAAGGACGGATGGCGCAAACGACTTAATGCTTCAAGAGTGATATACTTGCCTGTTTCCAAAGAGAAAACCGGTTGATAATATACTTCAAACAGATCTTCTTCAATTGCCGTATTCAGATAACGCTCAATCTCCTGTTCATATCGAAATCCCTGAAGATTCTTTTCGTCTCCCTGAATCAGCAGAGAAGTTTCCGATTCCGGAGCAATTGAAACCAGATATTCAATATACGCCAGTAAAACATCACTTTCCTGTAATTTCTGTCCGTTCCTTATGCCACAAATAATAGCCGGAAAAGAAATCTCTTCTCCATTTACCTGAAACGTTTTTTCAAAGAGTTTCAAAATACCATTTCTACATTTCTCATATTCCTCCAGCGAATAGGTCATCAGAATAAAACGATTCCCTGTAATACGAAAAATATGAATGGAATTGCTGATTTCCTGCAATCCATGGGCAACCTGAATCAAAAGCTGATCACCCACCGATGTACCGAAAACTTTATTCACACGTTTCAGCTGATATACATCTACCGACAGCAAATGAAAAGCTTTTTTCTCATAGAGTTTTTCCTGAATCCACTGTTCAAAAAAGGTATTATCAAAAGTATCCGTCAGTCGATCCGTATATGCATAAGGATTATTTAAAGTCAAAAATAGCACAGTAATTCCAAGACAAAGACCAAATCCTGTCAACAACCTCTGATGATTATATGCCTGTATACCAACACAGACACAGGCAATCACAAAAAACTCCCACAGCACAAAAAACTTCTTCCATCCAATTTCCTTAAAATGGATTATGCTGTCCAGTGCTGCCAGAAGAACATATACGAACACATAAATATACATGAAGAGATACCATGCTCCCTCATGATATATTCCTGATGGATCAAAATAAAATAATAATCCGCTCCATAAATTACTGAATATGAAGAGCAATATTATTAAGGTTGGAATAAACCACAGTTTAAACTTATTCTTCAGTTCTTCTCCATGATAGGAACGCAAAGAATATATGTAACACATAAACGCATAGGGAACCAGTGCCTGCATCATATAAAATATTGTCAGCGTAATTTTTGTAATCTCCGTATGACAGGCACTTGCCGAGGCCATCATAATCGTACTGAGCATATCAAATAAAATATCCAGAATTCCCAGAGCAATGAAATAATTAAATATTTTCCCGTTGATATTCTGCAATTTTTTCTGATTCATGGAATGAAATAAGAGCAGGAACAGAAAAACCAAAGCAGAAATTAAAAAATCAAAATTATAACCTGTCATAATTATTTTCTCCTGATCTTATCTTTATACATATTTTGATCCGCCTCGTATTTCCAGTCACTGACCGTCTTCAGATCAGCATTTTCATCTCTTATATAACTGACGCCTCTGGCAAGAGATATTTTGTAACGACTGCCGTTGTTATATCTTAAAATCTCCTGATCCATTTTCTCAAACCACTCTTCCTCCGTGCCGGTAGGGTTTGGAAGAATCACACAAAATTCATCTCCGCCAATACGATAGCTGAATCCCATGTGAGAAAAAGTATTTTTAATACATCCGGCTGAGGCAATAATCATCTCATCACCGGCATTATGTCCATAGGTATCATTTATTTTTTTCAAACCGTTCAGATCCATAAAAACCAATGCAATATTCTGATATTGTTCGGCATGATTCACCAGTTCGGTCACCTTTTCATCAAAAGCTCTTCTGTTTCCGATTCCTGTAAGACGATCCTCTTTAGCCAGCCGCTGGTATACGATCATTTCTGTCTTAAAGCGGAAATTATCTGCCATATTTAAGACAATTACACTCAATAAAATAAAGACAAAAATCAGAATTCCAAAATCAAAAATTATACTGTAATAAGAAATCTGAAGGAGCCAGTACATCAAAAGAGCCAGCAAGCCACAGGCCGCCAGGAACAAAAAAGCCCATATTACCGAACGAATCTCACGGTTAGGATTCTTTTTATATTCTTTCTGCAACAATACACTGGTAATTGCGATGCCTATAATCAAAAATAAATGTGTGGCAAACAACATATCAACAAAATCAAAAATATGAAACCAATTTAAAACGCCCTGCATAATCGCATTAAGATAAAAAACACCTATCATCCAGTCTATTATTTTATATTTTTTTATCTCTCCGGTATTTTTAACAAAATGAAGCATAGGGATTGCCAGAAGCATAAAGGCATAGAAAGAAATAATACATACTTCTTCGTAATTCCCCTTTATCTGCTGAAAGACAGCCGAATCTGTCAGGCACCATATACTGCAAATTAAAAGAAAGCATGCCACATTCAGGAAACGCCGATCTCCCATATGCACATGGTGAAGGTATATTTCCACACCAACAGCCAGAAAAGCTAATACAAGCATGACAAAGGATATTGTCAGAGGAATGAACGAAGACCGACAATGCTGTTTCCAGACTGCCTGATCTGTTCCGAGAAAAATCTTATCTAACTCATAAATCCCCTGATGCGTATTTTCATAATGCAATTCCAGCTGTCCACCTGTTATTTTCTTCGGAAGCACCGCATCACAGAACATTTTGGATTTCATCTGATCATTTCTCGGAAAGCTTTCATCCGAATACTCATACAAGGTCTGATCAGCAAAAATAATCTTCAAATTGTATTGTGCTCCTTTGGTTGTCAGCGTTTTCCCTTCTTCCTCTTCTGACAAACTATCGTTGTATAGAATAAGAGAATCCCCTTCTTTCTCAACCACAGACGGGAGCGTTACAGCAATCTTTTTACTTCCATCAAAATAATACCATCCCTCTGATAAAGCTGATAGTGTATTCTGCATAATATTCGTATTCGATTTGAGGCCGGTTGCAACCATATAGAGAAAAGCAGCCGCGATTACACACACAAAAAATAATTCCGCTATTCCATGTTTTGTGATTTTTCTTTTTCTATGATACATAAGCAACACCCATTACAATTTATGAATATATAAAATAAATGCGACAATTTTATAATATTATTATACATAAAAACATACAAAAAAGCCAGCATAACTATGTGGTATATGCTGACTTTTTTAAAGATTGCTATTTCATTTCTTTTGCCAGGGAAAGAATTTCTACTTTATTCTGATTTGTCATTGCAGAACGAATGGAAACCGTCGTATCAGCAAATGTAATATTTTTACTCTTCTCAAATTTAGATTTCATAATCTTTGCTGCCTGTGGAGCCCAGGTTCCGTTCTCAATCAGACCGATCTTTCGATTCTGATATCCTCTCTCAGTCAGATGTTCAATAAACTCTCTCATAAATGGGAAGATATCTCCATTATATGTAGTTGTGGCAAGGATAATCTTTCCATAACGGAAGGCGTCTTCTACAGCCTCAGCCATATCGCATCTGGCCAGGTCATTGACAACCACCTTCGGACATCCTTCTGCTTCCAGCTGTTCAGCCAGAAGTTCCACTGCTTTCTTAGTGTTACCGTAAACAGATGTATAACAAATCAGGGTACCTTCTGTTTCCACACCATAGGAAGACCAGATGTCATACAGATTGATATAGTATCCCAGATTCTCAGTAAGTACCGGACCATGAAGCGGGCAGATGATCTGAATATCCAGAGTTGCTGCTTTTTTCAGAAGATTCTGAACCATCGGACCATATTTGCCAACGATTCCGATATAATATCTTCTTGCTTCACAAGCCCAGTCTTCTTCTACATCCAAAGCTCCGAACTTTCCGAAACCATCCGCAGAGAAGAGAACTTTATCACAGGAATCATAGGTCACCATTACTTCCGGCCAATGTACCATCGGAGCAAAGACAAAGGTAAAGGAATGTTTTCCCGTGCTTAATGTTTCTCCATCTTTTACCACGACCCGTCTGTGATAAAAATCGGTTCCAAAAAACTGTTTCATCATTCCAAAGGTTTTTGTATTGGCAACAATCTTTGCATCCGGATAAGCAATGGCAAAATTCAGAATATTGGCAGAGTGATCCGGCTCCATATGCTGTACGATCAGATAATCCGGGGTTCTGTCGCCAAGTACTTCTGCCAGGTTTGCCAGCCATTCATCCTTAAATCTGGCATCTACCGTATCAAATACTGTAATCTTATCATCCATGACCACATAGGAGTTGTAAGCCATACCATTTGGCACATCATACTGTCCCTCAAACAAATCAATCTGATGATCATTCACACCGACATAATAAATATCTTTTGTTACATTAACCATAGTAAGTCACCTCATTTGTTTATTAATCTATTCCTGATTGATTCAATCCCCACCATTATAGTCCACCTGTTCCCGTTATACAAGTCCCTGATAACAGAATGTCACTTTTTTCCATGAATTGTCACATTAATTGACAAACTGGCTCTGATACAGTTTTGCATAGAATCCATTTTGTTTTAGAAGAGTCTCATGGTTTCCTTTTTCGATAATCTTACCATCTTTCATGACCAGAATAATGTCTGCATTCTGAATCGTCGAAAGACGATGAGCCACGATAAAGCTGGTTCTTCCCTTCATCATTTTGGCAAAGGCATTTTGTATCTTCAATTCGGTTCTCGTATCAATAGAGGAAGTAGCCTCATCCAGAATCAGCATGGATGGGACATTCAACATGACTCTGGTAATACATAACAGCTGTTTCTGGCCCTGACTCATTCCTGCCCCGTCTTCGGTAATCACAGTATCCAGACCTTTCGGCATTTTTTTGATAAAGCTGTATGAATGTGCTTCTTTTGCCGCTGCAATGATTTTCTCATCGGTATAACCGTCGTTGCCCAAGGTGATATTTTCTCTTACGGTTCCCGTTTTCAGCCAGGTATCCTGCAAAACCATACCATAAGAGCTGCGAAGACTTCCCCGGGTAATCTGTCGAATATCAGTATCATCCACAAGAATTTTCCCTTGATCAACGTCATAAAAACGCATGAGAAGATTAATGATTGTTGTCTTTCCACATCCTGTCGGTCCCACGATGGCAACTCTCTGTCCGGGTTGAACATCCAGATTAAAGTCTTCGATTAATTTCTGATCAGGATGGTAGGAAAAATTCACATGATCCAGACGCACATTTCCTTCTACATTCTGTAAATCTATCGCATTTTTCGGTTCTGGTACCTGCGGTGTCTCTTCAATTAACTCAAAGATTCTGGATGCACAAGCAAAGGCATTCTGCAATTCCGTAATCACACCTGAAATCTCATTAAAAGGTTTCGTATACTGATTTGCATAGCTTAAGAGGCAGGAAAGCTGACCTACACTAAGAGAGCCGGTGAGAACTGTCAATGCTCCGCTGAATGCCACACTGGCATATACCAGACTGTTGACAAAACGGGTGCAGGGATTAGTCAGAGACGAATAAAAAATCGCCCGAAGAGAACACTTCTGTAATCGTCCGTTAATTTCATCAAATCTTTCTATGGCAGTACTCTCATAACCAAAAGCTTTTACAACCTTCTGACCCTCAATCATTTCTTCCACAAGGGAGGTTTGCTCTCCTCTGGTTTCCGACTGGAGCCGAAACATGGAATAAGTGTGATTGGCAATAAATCTGGCCGCAAAAAGAGAAATCGGCGTAAGACATACCACCAGGAGGGCTATGACAAAATGAATGGAAAACATAAATCCAAGAGTGCCGAAAATCGTAATAACTCCCGTAAAAAACTGAGTAAATCCCATCAATAGTCCGTCAGCAAACTGATCCACATCGGCAATCACCCGGCTGACAATATCTCCATAGGAATGCCCGTCAATATATTTCAGAGGTAATATTTCAATCTGTTCAATGGCATCGTTGCGAATATCCCTTGTCACATGGAAAGTAATCCGGTTATTACAGATATTCATAATCCACTGAGCAATTCCGGTAGTCGCTACAATCATGGCTATCCGGATTAAAATCCGGGTAATATTATGGAAATCCACCTGGTTTTTACCGACGATACAATCAATCGCTTTGCCCACCATGATCGGCACATACAAAGAACCTGCAACCGTAAATGCAGCCATCACAACAGAGAAGAAAACAAAAACTTTATAATTCTTCAGATAACCCCATAATTTTTTTAATGTTTTTTTCTGGGAAGGTTTCTTCTTTTCCATGTCAGGCCTCCTTCTTAAACTGGGTCTCGTAGATTTCCCGATAAACATCACAGGATTCCAACAGGAATTCATGGTTTCCGATTCCGGCAACTTTACCGTCATCAAGCACAATAATCTGGTCTGCATTCAATATGGAGGATGCCCTTTGAGACACGATAAATACGGTCGGCTTATGATTCATCTCACGAATTGCTTTTCTAAGATTGGCATCGGTGGCATAGTCAAGGGCTGAGGCACTGTCATCCATAATCAGAATCTCTGACTTCCTTACAAGAGCTCTTGCCAGCGTCAATCGCTGTTTTTGCCCTCCGGACAGATTTCTCCCCCCCTGCTCAACGACTGCATCTAACCGTCCTGCTTTGGCATCCACAAACTCTTTTGCCTGAGATACTTTCAATGCCTCTTCCAGATCTTCCTCCGTCGCTTCTGGGAATCCCAGTCTCAGGTTACTTCCTATGGTTCCTGCAAAAAGCTGTGCTTTCTGAGGCACAACGGCAATCTTAGTTCTCAGTTCTTCGAAAGAAATTTCTTTCACATTTTTTCCGTTCAGCAATACCATGCCATCTGTGGCATCGTAAAATCTTGGGATGAGATTGACCAGAGTCGATTTGCCCGACCCGGTACCTCCGATAATTCCGATGGTCTCTCCTCTCTTTGCCCGAAAAGAAATATGGCTGATCGCAGCCTCACCACTCTCATGATATCCAAAAGAAACATCCCGAAATTCCACCATCGGTACAGTTTCCTCCAATTGGGAATCTCCTGTTTTATTTATTTCAATTAAGGTCTCTCCCGCTTTCATCTTCGGTGACATTTCAAAAATATCCCCGATGCGGTTCACACTGGCAAGCGCTTTGGTAATTGTCACAATCAGATTCGCAAACTTGACCAGTTCCACGAGAATCTGTGACATATAATTGTAGAGTGCAACCACTTCTCCCTGACTCAGAGAGCCTGCATTCACACGGATTGCGCCGACATATACAAGAACAATAATCGCAAAATTAATAATGATGAAGGTCATCGGGTTTGAAAGTCCGGATATTTTGCCGGCAAATTTCTGAAACCCGGTCAGTTCATCATTGGCAGCAAAAAAAGTTTCTTTTTCATTTTTTTCCTGATGGAAGGCCCGGATCACTCTGACTCCGGTCAGATTCTCTCTGGTTATATTTAAAATACGATCCAGACTATTCTGAACATTTTTGTAAATCGGCTTTGTGACAGCCATAACAGTAAAAAGCACGATTGCCAGAACCGGTACCGTCACCACAAAAATCAGGGCTGCTTTAAAATCAATAGTAAATGCCATGACCACGGAGCCAATCACCACAAAAGGAGAACGTAAAAACAGACGCAATGCCATATTAATCCCATTCTGCACCTGATTGATATCACTGGTCATTCGCGTGATTAAAGTAGCACTGCCAATTCTGTCCATCTCCTCATATCCAAACGACTGGATATGAGCAAAAAGTTTGGAACGCATGGCCGTGGATGCGCCCACAGCTGATTTTGCTGCAAAATACTGCGCCGTCAGAGAAAATGCAAGACCGATCGCAGCCAGCAAAAACATCACCAGACACATGGAGATAATATAGCGTTTATCTCCATAATATATCCCTCTGTCAATAATCTGTGCAACAACAAGAGGAACAAACAGCTCCAGCAGTGCTTCCAGCATTTTAAAGAGCGGTGCCAGTATACTTTCTTTTTTGTAATCTTTCATAAATTGAATTATCATTTTCATAATGGTCATTCCTCATAATATTTTTTCTCCGTTCCTTAGTCTATCACCATTTCCTGTTTTTTAAAAGAAAAAAAGACCCCAAAGGGATCTTTTTCATACAGGATTCTCTTTTATCACCCGAAGTAGCTTCCGGATCATCAGTGGCAATGACCACCGCAATGCTTACAGTCACCCCCACATTGGATAGATTTTCCATTACGCTTATCCTTCACCATACTTCTGATTATCAGGACAACAATTGCTAAAACAACAACTCCGGTTATCGCGGTTCCCATAAAAATCTCCTTTCTACGGAATCTTCCGACAACATATACCATGATTTCTGATAGTATTCATATATCATGAACGTTATTTCTGATAAAGTTAGTATATACTAACCCGTATTAGAAGTCAAGAACTTTTTAGCAATTGAAAAATCGCTTGCTTTATGCTATACTAACAAAAATATGGTATTATTTGTATTGAGGTGATTATCGTGAGAGAAAGAAGCAACGAATCCGCTGAAAACTATCTGGAAACAATATTAATATTAAGTAAACGGCTTCCAGTGGTTCGTTCTGTTGATGTGGCCAATGAACTGGACTTTAAGAAATCCAGTGTCAGCATTGCCATGAAGAATTTAAGGGAAAAAAACCATATCACAATGACAAGTGCCGGATATATTTATTTGACAGAATCAGGAAAAGAAATTGCGGAGATGATTTTTGAGAGACATCAGCTTTTATCCATGGGACTGGAAGCCCTCGGCGTTTCCAAAGAGATTGCAGACCGGGATGCCTGCAAGATTGAGCATGTGATCAGCAAGGAAAGTTTTGATGCCATCAAAAATCATATGAAAAAAGAACAATAAGCGGCATTACATAACGGGGCTGTCGCACAAAAAAAGAAAAAAGCCGAACTTTTTTTGCAAAGAACGGCTCTGGGTGTATAATTATGTCATGCAAAAAACCAAAATTATTCGGAGTTTTCTCCGACGAGATAAACAAGCTCCATAATAAGATCCAAAATGACAAGACAGGACAACACCAGTTTGAACTGAAAAAAACAGCATAATTTTTAAAATACATACAAAAAGTCCGTCAGCAGTTACGGTCGTTAGACCGTTACTGCGACGGAACCTTTTTAATATACAATATTAATTGATTGATACAAACATTCTTCTTAATTATCTTACGAACAGAAAGGATGATTATCTATAATACGAAAGATTTTGAAAATTCGGAAATACCAGCGGTAAATCCCAAAGAATTTTT
>JALERO010000185.1 GCA_022764265.1 Eubacterium sp.
CAGAGAACAGCTGACGGTGACCATTGATGGAGAAGATGCCAGAGATCTGGATGATGCCATTACCCTGAAACGGGAAGAAAATGGATATCTCCTTGGAGTTCATATTGCGGATGTAAGCCATTATGTGACCGAAGGCTCTCCGTTGGATTGTGAAGCGTTAAAACGGGGGACAAGTGTCTATCTTGCAGACCGGGTCATTCCGATGTTGCCAAGAGAGCTGTCCAACGGAATCTGTTCGCTGAATATGGGAGTGGACCGCCTCACTTTAAGCTGTATGATGCACCTGGATCACAAAGGAAATGTGATCGATCACACGATTACGGAGGCCGTCATCCGTGTCGATCAGCGAATGAGCTATACCGGCGTCCAGGCAATCCTTTCCGGAGAAAATCACCCGGAAGGGGAAAGAGAAGAGATTCGGAACTTGTGCTTTCTTATGAAAGAGGTAGCCGCAATCCTGAAAGAAAAAAGAAAGAAACGAGGATCCATTGATTTTGATTTTCCTGAATCTAAGATTGTCCTTGATGAAAAAGGATATCCGGTGGACATTCATCCATACGAGAGGAATACGGCAACAGATATTATTGAAGATTTCATGCTTCTCGCCAATGAGACTGTGGCAGAGGACTATTTCTGGCAGGAACTGCCTTTTGTATATCGTACCCATGAGACACCGGATCAGGATAAAATCAAGAAACTGGATACTTTTATCCGAAACTTTGGTTTCTATATGAAAACAGGCAGAGAAAATTTCCATCCAAAAGAAATCCAGAAGCTACTATTTTCTCTGGAAGGAGAGCCGGAAGAGGCGCTGATCAGCCGTCTTGCCCTCCGTTCCATGAAACAGGCCAAATATACGACATTGAATGTAGGACATTTTGGACTCTCCACCCAGTACTACACCCATTTTACCTCGCCGATCCGTCGATATCCGGATCTTCAGATTCATCGTATTATCAAAGAAAACATTCACGGAAAGTTAAACAGAAAGCGAATTGAACATTATGATCAGATTCTGCCCGGTGTGGCAGACCAGAGTTCAAAGCTGGAACGAAGAGCCCAGAATGCGGAGCGGGATGTGGAGAAACTCAAAAAAGTGGAATATATGAAAAATCACATCGGAGAACATTTTACAGGTGTTATCTCCGGCGTGACGACCTGGGGGTTCTTTGTAGAGTTGGATAATACTGTTGAAGGAATGGTGCCGCTTCAGTCCCTCCTTGATGATTACTATATTTTCGATGAACAGCAGTATAAACTGTTCGGAGAGCATACCGGACGGATTTTCACTCTCGGTCAAAAAGTGGATATTGTTGTGCTCTCTGCTGATAAAGGAACAAAGACCATTGACTTTATGTTGGAAGAATTCTATGATGATGGGGATTATTACGAAGAGGAACCGGAGGAAGATGCCGACGATCTGCTGTTCAATGATTGGTTGGAGGACGAGGAAGTTGATCGATTGTTACAGCTCTATGAGAAGAAAAACATCGATGAACTGTAATAGAAGTACTGTTGGATAATTGATAGTATAACTTCTTTAAAATAGTAGTATTTTCAGAAATGGGGAGGAAACCATGGCAAAATCAGAAGGAATTCGTTTGATTGCAAACAATAAAAAAGCCTATCATGATTATTTTATCGATGAAAAATTTGAAGCAGGCATTGCATTGCATGGAACCGAAGTAAAATCCTTACGGATGGGAAAATGCAGTATAAAGGAATCCTTTGTGACGATTCATAAAGGAGAGGTTTTGATCAATCACATGCATATCAGCCCATATGAGAAAGGTAATATTTTCAATAAAGACCCGCTCAGAACCCGCAAATTGCTTCTTCACAAATCAGAAATACACAAGCTGGAGAATCAGATCAAGATCAAAGGCTACACTATCATGCCTTTGAAAGTGTACCTGAAAGGCAGTCTGGTGAAGGTGGAGATCGGTCTTGCCAGAGGTAAAAAACTCTACGACAAGAGGCAGGACATTGCCAAAAAGGACGCCCAGCGCGAGGCACAGAGAGACTTCAAGATCCGTAACCTGGGCTGATTGGCAGGAGTCGTAAAAAGTCCGAAAAAGGAAACGGAAATAGCCTTGACAGAACGGCTATTTCCAGTATAATAATAGTGCTACAGTTCAAAAACTGTGATTACGCTGTCGTTAAAACAGCTATATTCATGGGCTTGTACTGGTTTCGACGGGGATTTTGAACGTGGGGCAGCCATCCGTGGTCCGGGACCACGATAAAACTCGGAATTAAATATAAACGCTGAAGATAATTTAGCATACGCTGCCTAGTTGCAGCTGTCGGCCTTAGTTTCCCCACAGACTAAGAGTCCGGCACCGATTATGTGGGACACTCATACTCCTAAGCTTTGCGGGGTATGAAGTATCATGAAGCTACTGAAATCCGTAGTTTGTCTTTAGACGGCGGATGGAGGGAATGTCAAAATAAAGACTGTGATGGGAGATACCGTGCGGAATAGGTTTTCGGACGCGGGTTCGATTCCCGCCAGGTCCATTCAGGAAGGATTCAACGAAGTTGAGTCCTTTTTCTGTATCTGAAAGTGTATATAAACGGAGAAACTGGTGAGATCGGTCTGGATAAATTTGAGGAGAACAATATGAAAGTAGTTGTTGCAATCGATTCATTAAAAGGAAGCCTGACTTCCATGGAAGCTGGAAATGCAGCCAAAGCAGGCATTTTAACAGCAATACCAGATGCAGAGGTTGTTGTCAAACCGTTAGCAGATGGCGGCGAAGGAACTGTGGAGGCTTTAGTGGAAGGGATGGGAGGCACCTATGAAAAAGTAACTGTCACAGGACCTCTTGGCTCTGAAGTTGAGGCAAGATACGGCATAATGAAAGATGGAAAAACTGCTGTTATGGAAATGGCAGAGGCCAGTGGACTTAGTTTAGTTGATCGCAAAGCATTGAATCCGTGGAAAGCATCTACCGTGGGTGTTGGACAGTTGCTGAAAGATGCCATAAGAAAAGGATGCCGGAATTTTATTATCGGAATTGGTGGATCTGCAACCACGGAAGGTGGTATTGGAATGTTGAGCGCCTTAGGATACGAATTCTATGATGAGGAAGGAGAAATTCTTTCTCCTGTGTTCAATAGTCTTGAGAAGATTGAGCACATTAGCGATAAAAATGTGATTCCGGAACTTAAAAATTGTCATTTCCAGATTGCATGTGATGTGACCAATCCACTGTGTGGAGACAATGGAGCGGTTTACATTTACGGACCTCAAAAAGGAGTAAAGGCAGAAGAAAGACAGACGATGGATGAGATGATGTCCCACTATGCAAGCGTAGTCAGCAACTTTGTGGGAGAAGATTACAGCAACATGTCCGGCGCAGGCGCAGCGGGCGGCCTTGGTTTTGCTTTCCGCAGCTTCTTTAATAATGTTGAATTAAAATCCGGAATTGCCATTGTATTAGAAGCGATTGGAATAGAAAAAGAATTGACGGATGCGGATATTGTTGTCACCGGAGAAGGAAAACTGGATTCACAGACGGCCAATGGAAAAGTTCCGGTAGGTGTTGCACGGCTGGCAAAGCAATATCACTGCAAGGTGATAGCTTTTGCGGGAAGTGTAACGGATGATGCCGCACCATGTAACGAGGCAGGAATCGATGCATTTTTCCCAATCTTACGAAGTGTATGTACCCTGGACGAAGCTATGGATTCAGCTGTGGCCAAAAATAATATGTCATTAACAACGGAACAGGTTTTCCGCCTGTTGAGATGAAATCTAAGTGACTTATGAATGAAAATCGAAAAAGAATATATAGACGCGTTAACATAAAGAGAGTTCCTATGATGCAAAAAAGTCCAAAATATGGCTTATTTAAGTGGTATTGGGGGCTTTTTTGTTTTATATGTATTTATGTTTTTACTTTTCTGCTGTCACATTGATTTTTTCCACATTTTCACATATAATCAATATAAGAATTACAAATTATTATTTGTCGACCTGAAAGTTAAGTAATTGTGATTTTTACATACAATAGAAAAATTTATTGAGGTACATTAGATGATTACAGGTGAACTAAAAAATAAAGTGGATCGAATTTGGGAAGTGTTTTGGACAGGCGGGATTACAAATCCTCTGGAGGTAATTGAACAGTTTACTTATTTACTTTTCATTAAACAGTTGGATGATGTGGAAACTACAAAAGAAAATGAGGCGGCTTTCCTTGGTTTGGAATACAAAGGAATTTTCCCGGAAAATTGCCAGAATTACCGATGGAGCAAATTTAAAAATCTTGGAGATGCGCAAGAGATATATAATATTGTTTCAAACGGGGTATTTCCGTTTATCAAAAATCTTCATTCCGATGGAGAATCTGCATATAGCAAATATATGGGGGATGCAATTTTTAAAGTGCCAACACCGGGTATGCTCACTAAACTCATTGATGGTATTGACGGTTTGGAACTCGGTGATTCCGACAGTAAAGGAGATTTATATGAATATCTCCTGTCAAAAGTTGCAACAGCCGGAACCAATGGTCAGTTCCGCACGCCAAGACAGATTATTAA
>JALERO010000226.1 GCA_022764265.1 Eubacterium sp.
AATCGCGCCGGCAACACCGGCGATATTCCCTGTTCCAACGGTTCCGGCAAGCGCGGTACAGACAGCCTGAAATGGTGTGATGGCACCCTCGGCAGCCTCCGATTTATGGAAAATCTTTCCGACTGTATTCTTGATGGCAAATGGAAAATTACGAATCTGAACAAATCCTGTCCGGAAGCTGAGATAGAGACCGACACCGATGATACAGACCATGGCCGGCAGCCCCCAGATGAAGTTATTCACAACAGAATTGATGGATGAAATAATGGAAAACATAAAAACCCCCTTTTGTTTGAATTCAACGTTCTTTTTTGTATAAATCTGCATGACTCTGAACAGTTCATATAAATATTTATTTTAACATAAAAAGATAAAACTGGAAAGAATTTACCGAAAAATAAACTTGTTTTTTTGAATTTTTTATACTATACTGTACTCGATTAAAAAGAAAATCAGGGGAGCTTCGCATGAGAAGCTGAGAGTAAGGTAGCCCTTTGACCCTTAAAACCTGTTGGATAATGCCAGCGTAGGAAGTATAGATGTTTATGGATAGCGCCCGCATTTTGCAGGTGCTTTTCTTTTTTCATCTCAGCAGGGGATATCTCGCTGTGCAGCCCGCCCGAGAATCCACTTTGAGATTCGCGATTTAATTACAGAAACAATAAGACAAATCATACGTTAGGAGGAATAATATGAACGCAAGTGTAGCAATTCAGGTTTTACCAAACGTGCAAGATGAAGATGAAGTGATTCGCATCGTGGATGAAGTGATCGATTATATCAAGTCCACAGGGTTAAATTATTATGTGGGACCTTGCGAGACATCCATCGAGGGTGATTACGATCAGCTGATGGAAATCGTGAAAAACTGTCAGCTCGTTGCTGCAAAAGCCGGCTGTAAAAGCATGAATACTTATGTAAAGATTTCTTACAAACCTGAAGGAGATGTGCTTACCATTGACAAAAAAGTTACAAAACATCACCAGTAAGCTTCCTGCAGTGGCAGCTCTCTGTCTGATTCTGCTGCTTTGGTTTGTCGTTTGTGAATCAGGATCTGTTCCGGCCTATATGCTTCCCTCCCCGATGGATGTGCTGGGGGCGCTGGTTCATGATTTTCCTCTAATCATCATGCATGCCCGGATTACTTTACAGGAAGCCTTTTACGGACTGATGATCGGAATTGGGTTGGCCTTTGTGACAGCCACTCTGATGGACCATTTCCTGGTTTTGAATCAGGCATTATATCCGATTATGATCATCACCCAGACCATACCGACCATAGCCATCGCGCCGCTTCTGGTGTTGTGGATGGGTTTTGGGATGGCACCGAAGATTACTCTGGTTGTGATCACCACCTTCTTTCCGATTACCGTCGGGCTGTTGGATGGGTACAAAAGTGTGGACAGAGATTCCATTGATCTGATGAGAGCCATGGGAGCTTCCCGATTACAGATTTTTTGTCACGTTAAGCTGCCTGCCGCCATGCCTCATTTTTTTGCAGGACTTAAAATATCAGCATCCTATTCGGTTGTGGGTGCGGTAATTTCGGAATGGCTGGGCGGATTTAACGGTTTGGGTGTCTATATGACCAGAGTAAAAAAAGCCTATGCCTTTGATAAAATGTTTGCGGTGATTATCTTTATTGTGATAATCAGTCTGCTTTTGATGCTCGTAGTTAACATGATACGCACCATATCCATGCCATGGATATCTATCTCAGAAGAGGATCCCCCTTCCTCAAATGCGTAATACATTAGTGAGGGGACGATTCATCTCAGTAGGTTGAAATCCTCTTCGAGATTCGTGATTTCATAAAAAAGATAACAGAGAGGAGAAAGTTTGAAACAATGAATAAGAATACAATGAAAAAACTGACAGCAGCCGTAGTGAGTGCAGCCATGGTAGCTGGTCTTGCTGCCTGTGGCTCTGCAGGAAATGAAGCGGGAACCACAGAATCGGGAAAAGAATTAACCAAAATTACATTCTGCCTTGACTGGACACCAAATACAAACCATACCGGAATTTATGCGGCAAAAGCCCTTGGTTATTATGAAGAAGCCGGTCTTGATGTGGAAATCGTACAGCCGCCGGAAAATGGTGCGGCAACTATGTGTGCCTCCGGACAGGCTCAGTTTGCCATTGAAGCGCAGGATACGATGGCTGCAGCTCTCGATGAAGGCAGTGAGCTTGGAATTACTGCCGTTGCAGGATTGATTCAGCACAACACATCCGGTATTATCTCCAGAGCCGGAGACGGTATTGACAGCCCGAAAGGCCTGGAAGGAAAAACCTATTCCACCTGGGAGGTCCCGACCGAAATGGCAATGCTGGAAAATGTTGTGACAGCCGATGGCGGTGATTTCAGCAAGGTGAAATTAATCCCAAATGATGTGACCGATGAACCGGCAGCACTTACCGCTCATCAGACCGATGCCATCTGGATTTTCTACGGCTGGGGCGGCATCAACGCAGAGGTGGAAGGCGTTGATTGCGACTACTGGAACTTCAAAGATATCAATCCGGTTTTTGATTACTACACACCTGTGATGATTGCCAACAACGATTTCTTAAATGAATCCCCGGAAGTGGCCAAGGCATTTCTCGCCGCAACCGAAAAAGGATACGAATATGCCATCGAAGCACCGGAAAAAGCAGCAGATATGCTGATTGCCGGAGACGATACCGGCTCCCTCCAGGGATCTGAAGAACTGGTATACGCCAGCCAGAAATGGCTCTCCGAACAGTATGTAGCAGATGCTGCGAAATGGGGATACATTGATCCGGCAAGATGGGATGGATTCTACACCTGGTTGTATGAAAACAAATTGACCACAAAAGATCTCACCGGAATCGGTTATTCCAATGATTATCTTCCGGAATAATGGGAAATGAAAGGTGGCACTATGGCATTATTAAAAGCAGAGCATGTCACAAAACAATATGGTGGCAGGACGATCATCAAAGATATCAATATCGAACTCCACCGGGGAGAACTGGTTTCTTTGCTGGGAGTAAGCGGTTCCGGAAAAACTACATTATTCCATGTACTTTCAGGGCTGATTGCTCCGGAAGAGGGCAAAGTTCTTCTGGAGGGAGAGGACATCACAGCACAGCCGGGCAAGATCAGCTATATGATGCAGAAAGATCTGCTTCTTCCCCACAAGAAAATTATCGACAATGTCTCCCTGCCCCTCGTGTTACATGGGACAAAGAAAAAAGAAGCCAGAGAGAAGGCAGATCCGCTGTTCGAGGAATTTGGACTGGATGGAACCCAGTACCAGTATCCATGCCAGCTATCCGGGGGAATGCGTCAGAGAGCAGC
>JALERO010000013.1 GCA_022764265.1 Eubacterium sp.
CCGAATCTTTCGATTAAAGCTTTCACTTTATCAACGGCTTCTGCTCTAGCGTCGTCTTCGATTCTTGCATTCACAACCAGTGCTAATTCATACTTATTCATGGTTATCCTGCACCTCCTTTTGGTCTTTCTGGTCCTCTCACTGCGAGAGAACAAGGATTTTCACACTACAGTTATCCATTCTACCACAGAGCTTTTCTAAAAACAAGCAAAAATTTAATTTTTCTAAACTTTTTCTTCTGTCTTTCACTGATTCTGCTCAATATATCCTCGGAAATTCTTCTCCACCAGCTTTCTCGGAACCATGACCTGTCTTCCACAATTCCTGCATTGCAGCCGAAAATCCATCCCGACCCTCAACAGCTTCCATTCATTGGCCCCACAGGGATGTGGCTTTTTCATCTTGATTACTTCCCCAACCTGAAAATCCATAACTTATAAAACGCCTCCTGCCATTTCTTTCGATGACTTCACTATACCAAACTTCCGGCATTCCGTCAAAGATTCCCGCGTTTTTCTTTTTTAACTATGCGAATTTTCCCCTTCAGCAACAACCATAGCGCTACTGCCACCGCTCCTGCAGGAAGCATCAGGATTACTGCTCCAGGGAAAAGGATTTTTGCTTCATCAACCTGAGCTTTCTTCTGATCAGAGATCATGCAGGATATATTTTTTCCTAACCGGCTGGAATCGGTACAATTCCCTGCCCGGTCCCACGCCTTATAACTTACGATCTGCCGACCCGCATATCCCTTCAACTCCAGTTCCAGACTGTGATTGTCTCCAAAAGCATCCGAAGCGAATTGATAAATATCATCTTTTTTTCTTCCACCTTCATAATGAATCTTTACCTCCACATGTTCCAGTGCATAATTGTCCATGGAGGTTATGATCATAGTGTGCCGTTTTTCTTTATATGTTTTTTCTTCCAGACCACTGATCTGAACCACCGGAGGCGTTTTATCCACCGTAAAACGGACAGACTGATTCTGTAGTTCATTTGTTGTTTCTTTTATTTTAGTGTTCTTCCCATTTTGAAAAATGTATCCGGTGGAATAAATGGTAATCTGATAGGATCCTTCTTCTGTAAAATTATCCTTATAAATGCGATATTCTTTCTCATGCCAGCCTCTTTTCCCGTTGGTATATTTTGAGGTATCCACATTTTGAACCAGATAATCTGCTGCCTGTTTCCCCTCCTCTCCTTCTGACAAATCTCTTCTCTCCTGATTATCCTTCCACACAGATATCTGAGCAATCGTATCATTAACACTGACTTCCCGCAACATGATATCTTCTTCCTGTTGAAGATATCCTTTTTTTATGATTTCTCCTGTTGATTTTTCCAAAGAATACAGGGATCCATATCGATTTACATAAAAAGGAATTCCTTTTTCCATCTGAATTCTGTTGCCCGCATAATCTTCCCCGAATATTTTCAGGACATATATCCCATCTGCCCATCTACGGTGCGGAAAATCTTCCCATTGTATCTGCACTCCTTTTTCTTCTTTTTCTTTAATCGATGTTTTCGTATATGCCGGTATCTTTCCTTCAAACCCATCCATTCTTTGTATTTCAGCCTGAAATGTCTCCTCATTCAGATTACGGTCCATACAGCTTATCCTCGGAGAAAAATCTCCGCCATAAGCCATCCCCCGCTTAATTCCAGTCAATTGAAGCCGAGGGCTGGTTCTGTCCAGCACAAATTCCGGAATCCGGACAATTTCCGATATATTTCCTGCCAGGTCTTTGCATTGAACGGAAACTTGATAATCTCCATCATTATGAAAATACAGTTTTGCATCATAGCGGGAACCTTCTGTTATTTTTCCTGTCCGTTCTACATTTCGGGCCGATGACAGCTTTTTTCCGTCTCTTTTGGCATCGACATGAATTTTCACATCTTCTTCTGCAATATTTCTGTCTTTGACGGTAAGAAATACATCCTTCGGCGAAGAATAATATTTTCCATTCTGAACATCCGCTCTGTTCATATGCAATTCCATGAGAGGTGATGTCTTATCAATGGTAAATGGCTGATCCTCGTTCCACTGTGTTTGATTACCTGCATAATCTGTGACCGTAAGTTTGATTTTATAATCTTCTCCATCCTGATCAAACAGAACTTTACATTGATGGAGTTCCCCATCTCCGGTCCATTTTCCAATACTATATTTCTGATTCGAACCGGAAATCTGCCACCGAACCCTTGATGAATCGAAATTCCAGTCTTTTACCGTAACCAATGCCGTTCTTGTCCGATTATAGTATTTTTCATTGCTGGCATAATAATCGTCATAATCCACTGAGATCTCCGGTTTCTCACAATCGATTACTATTTTATAATCTTCATATATTTTTTTACTTACATGACCTGCATTATCCTTAAGAGTTGCCTCGATTTTTATCGGATTCTCCCCACAGGATTCTGAAAACTGTGTTTCATTTATTGTCATGACTTTTTCACCGACATAAGTTACATCCTCCTTTTCTGAATAATCCTTTCTTACAAAAATAGACTTTCTTTGTTCTGAGGCCTTCTCCTTTTCCTCACGGGCAGATATCTTCAACTCCTTTACTCCAGAATGGCGATCCTCTCCAAAGACCCTAACACTAAATGGTTGATTAAAATATTTTATCTTTCTTTTTTCATCTGTATAAGCTGCTTCCGGAACTGTGATTTCAAGCATGCTGACATTTCTGTGAAACTGTTCCGATTCTGACACTATACCTTTTCCCTGAATCTCCTGGCTCTGTATCCCGGCATAATCTTCCGCCGTCACATAGAAATTTCCTTTGAAGTTCTCCCAATCCAGAACAAATTCCCCTCGGAATTCTTCCAGCTCTTCTGTTTTCACATCTTTTTTCGAATTCTTTGCTTTCTCCACAGAATTCTGTACTCTCTGTCCCTGCTCATCTGTAAAATAGCATCGGATTTCACTGATTCCACTTACCACATCCCTTGCTGTCACAGTGATTCGGATTTTCTCCCGGCTAAAATATCGATAGGAATTATATGGGAAGAACCAGATATTTTCTGGATTCAGCAGAATATCTCCTTCCTGAAGACGGTCTGCCCGATAATTAATTGTAGGTGGTTCCTTATCGTAGGTCACTTCTTTCTGTACGGCACCGGAAGTCCATCCACTCCCATCGACAGCCTGTATGGAAAAGATATGATTTGCCTGTTCCTTTACGGTCACAACCGCCTCATTTACACGCTTTCCATCGACATATTGACTTGTCCACTGCAATGTATAGTCTTCCTCAGTAAGAGCCGGTGTAATCACATTTCCGTTTGCATTCATCATTTTATCCTGTAAAGAAAAATCTGCCTGGTTGAAATTTTCTTCCGTTATCCAGATAGTCATTACCGGTTCTTGAACAAAATATGCACGTTCCTTTTCTTTTCTCTGTGGCTCCTTTTGATATAAAATCTGTTCAATGATCGGTGCTGTCTGATCTACCGTATAAATTGGTCCTTCATAGCATTTCTCCTTCATACAATTTTTTTCTTCTCTGCCTTGTCCGGTCACTTTCCATCCTGCCGGATCCTGATATTCTAACTGAATTCGATAATGTCCTTCTTCATCCAGTCTCACTGTGAACGTATATTTATTATCCCTTTGTTCCCAGTTTATCTTCTCGCTCAAAGTTGAATCTGTCACGTTTTCCCATGAATTTTTTTCATAATCTATTTGATATAGTTGTATTTTTATATCATCGGGCATAAAATTATTTTCTGTGATTTCTAATGTTATTAAACCATTCTTTTGCGTGTATATCTCACATTCTGATGAAGTAACTGCTTTGAGATTTTTTTCTATCACTTTATTGAGATTAGCAATATTTCGACATTCTCCATGTATCTCGGAAATATTCCCATACTTTATTGCCAGGACCGGCTCTGTCGTATCTATAATAAATTCTTCGCTGTAATATTCACTTTCCGATTCACATAAAATCTGAAACCTCCATTTGCCTTCTTCCTGAAAACAAAAGTTTATCTCATAACCAGATTCGTTTTCTTCTGCTTTCCAGCCTGGTATAAGATATTCTCCCTGATTTCCTTCATTTTCACTCTGGCTAACCGAGCTTTCCGCCACCGAGTCCTCTGGTATTGCAATAATCTTCAACGTTTCACTGTCATAGCAAGCCTTTTCAAGCAGCAACTTTCCATAGACGCCGAAATCGTAATACGTAATTCCATTTCTTTGAATCTCGTTTTTCATAGGACTTAACAGAACCTCTGCTGCATCTCCTTCTTTTGCGGAAATAATTTGTCTTTGTCCTTTCCATACAACTAATACAATAATTGCTATCCATGCATACAAAAAGAACTTTTTTATCTTCCGCACTATATCCAAATTTGTACGGACCAACATCCGGTTACTCCTCCCCCTGATTTTTACTCTGTTCAGCCAAAATAACCTTTCTTTTTGCCTCCCTCACAAACTGTCTTAATTCATTTATCTCTTTCTTTTCAAAAAATCTGTTTAATAAAAATATTCTGTCCCCCTCTCTTCCTGTCTGATTATCAATAATCAAAAGTTCTTTCAACAGATCCTGGGCTGAGATTCTCTTTTCTTTTAAAAATTCTGATGCATAATTTCCAATTTCAATTGCAATCTCTCTCGAAATCAGATACATTGCTGCTGCATCTGACTCATTGCTGTTTTGTTCAAATTTTATCTGATTCAGTTCATGTAAGGTGTCATAAAAATCTTCATATCCCTCCTTAATTTGTTCTCCGCTGTTGTCCTCTCCGTTTTCAATAAAAGTACTGTAATATTTACAAATTTTTTCATACAAAACGGCTCTACGTTTTTTCCCTTTATCAAATTCCGGACTCTCTGTCCGTATAACATCCTGAAACCAGGACCGTGCCTCTTTTTTCCCTGTCATTTCTCCCATATGATAAAAATATCCGATTCCAATGGTATAACAAAAATCACAATAACCTTCCGGATCCCTTTTACAAAAGATAGACATAACATTTCTCCCGGATGAATCCACCTCCAGCAGACTTAGCAGAGATGCTGCTTCCTCCATATGAAAATCATTTGGTCGCACAAAATGCTCTGCAATACTTTCATAAATCTGCTTCTCTCCTGGCATCAGTTGTAATGCAGTTTTATAATCTTCTAATATTTTTTCATCTGAGATTGATTTTTCTGCCTGATTTACATAAGCAATTGCCTTTTTGTAACGTGATTTATCCACAAGATGAAATATTCCCAGTGTAATGCATCCACAAATCATTGCTCCTGTCAACAGCATCCCCAACAAAAATATCTTCTTTTGTCTTTTACTCTCCTGTTCTATTTGCTTTTGTTCCAGATTGCACAAAGCCACTTTCAAGGCAAAACAATCCTGATATCTCTCCAACGGTTCTTCACGGGTACAGGTCATAATAAGCTGTTCCATTTCCGACGAGATTATCGTATCTTCTCTTTTGGCTAAATAGTCTTCATAAATTGACGGTTCTAAAATTCTTCCTGAAAGCAAAGTATATATTGTCATTCCAAAAGAATAGATGTCTGTCCTTTCATCTGTTCCGCCATTTTCTATATATTGTTCCGGCGCAGCATAGCCATCCGTTCCAAGACAAATAACATCATCCATGTCATTTCTGCAATGTTCTATTGCTGTCCCAAAATCAATCAATACCAGTGTTCCATCAGACCGCAGCATTAGATTGGATGGCTTAAGATCACGGTATATAATTGGTGGGTTCCTTGTATGCAGATAAATAAGTACTTCACAAATCGTCTTCGACCACTGAATAACCTGTTTTTCTTTTTGTGGTCCTAAGTTATCAATTAATTCCTGTAACGTTATCCCTTCAATGTAATCCATGACCAGCAACATTGTTTCCTTTGTCTGAATCACATCAATGATTCTGGGTAAATTGGGATGTTCCAGCCTTTTCAAAATATTGGTTTCTGCCAACAGGCTCTGCCGAATCAATTCCTTCTTATCTCTGGTTTCTTTCTGTATTTCTTTGATTGCCCATTTTTGCCCCAATAATTGGTGCTCTGCAAGATAAACAGTACTCATCCCTCCTGTTCCAATCTCTTTTAAAATTACATATTTACCATCTACTACCGTTCCTTTTTCTAACATTTTTCATCATTCACCTATTTTTCTATAAGAACATCCTTAAAAAATCATGGTTTTCTGCCTTCCGAGATGATATACTAAATGCTCAGGAAAAATATAAAGGAGTGAAATAATATGATAGCCAAAGATGATATCGTTATTAGGAAAGCTATTTTACATATTTTAGATACTGTTCACGGGGAATGTATTTTATCAAATACTCTTCTGGATCCCGGTCCGGACTTATATGAGTTTATTCGTAATCATATATACAAAATTGTCTCCAGCGATGACACAAAGGATTGTGAATTCAATCCGGAAACTTCTCCCATTTATTCGATTTTAGAAACCTGGGATGAGTCTGATGAAACTTCTTTCATTGAAGCGAGTCAGAGTATTGCTGACAGACTTTATGTTGCCATGGGCGAAGGTCTGGACATTCCAGCTGCCGATCTGCTTTTCGTATCTTTTCAGGCAGAAGGCACTATCTATCTGGCATTATTGAAAATGAATTATAAAGAAAGCTACACTCACATAGTTTCCAATGATTCTGAAACTGAGGAGATGTCTGATGACGATGAAACTGAAGTTCCTGTGATTCATGCAGACATCATAAAATCAAAGGCCCTTCTTCCTTCTTCCGGCACACGTATACCTGAGGCAATTATCATTAACCTTTCTGATTTTCATATTAAATTATTAGAAAAACGCTATGAAATTAATGGGGAAAAAATATTTTATTTGTCGGAAAAATTTCTTGTATGCCATACCAATCTGCCTCCAAAAAAGAAGTTAAATATTTTGACAAAAGTTATAAACAATATCTCAAATAAATATGATGGGGCTGATTTGAAAACCAAGATGGATACCAAAAGTGCTCTTCAAAAAGAATATGTTGATAACAAATCCTTTGACATTGAAGAAATCGGCAATCGTCTGTTTGGTAAAAGTCCTGAAAAGAAATCTGAATTTGATGAAAAAATGGAACAGTATGATCTGCAATATGATAATTTTACCGTCACCAATGAATCAACAGTAAAAAAACTGGAGAGGCAAGTCATGGTCACCGACAGTGGCATTGAAATCTCAATTCCCATGGAAACTTACAATAAGTTGGCCAATCTGGAAATTCAGACAGATGTCACCGGCAAATCCACAATAATCATAAAAAATATCGATAATCTGATTTTAAAATAATCAGGCATGTATTCGCCTTTGCATTTATTTCAGATTAAGACAAAAATCCCCTACTAAGATCGCGAATCTCAAAGAGGATTCGCGGGCGAGCTGCACAGCAACGTAGTTGCTTTCATTTGTGCGGATCTGCCATCCGCCGGAGGCTCATCTCAGTAGGGGATTTCTCCCATACTGAGATGAAATTATCTTTCGTGTGGGGGATTCCTCGGTCTTATCTTTATTGATTATTTGTTGGATCTTCTCCAAATATTCATTTTTTCTGCTTCTGCAATCAGTTCATCTCTGAAATCAGGATGTGCAATGCCAATCAGAGCTTCTGCTCTCTCCCAGGTTGACATTCCTTTCAGACAAACTTTACCATACTCTGTAACAACATAATGTGTATTAGGACGGGTGTCTGTTACTGTGGATCCTTCTGCCAGAGTCGGACGAATTCTTGAGTGTGGCACACCGTCTTTAGATGTAAATGTGGAAGAGCAGCAGATAAAGCTCTTACCACCTTTTGATAAATAAGCACCCAGTACGAAATCAAGCTGTCCACCAGCACCACTGATCTGTTTTACTCCTGCACTTTCCGCATTAACCTGACCAAATAAATCGATATCTACTGCATTGTTAATGGAGATAAAGTTATCAATTTTAGCGATGGTATCAATTCCGTTTGTATAATCAACCGGTGCACTCATACATTCCGGGTTATCATCCAGATAGTCGTATAATTTCTGAGTTCCTGCACCGAAAGCGTATACCTGACGACCTCTGTCAATAGTCTTCTTGGAACCATTAATCTTTCCTGCTTTTGCAATATCGACAAATGCATCAACATACATTTCTGTATGAACACCCAGATCCTTCAGATCGGACTCTGCAATCATAGATCCAACTGTGTTTGGCATTCCTCCGATACCAAGCTGAAGACAGGCACCATTCGGAATCTCTTCTACAATCAGTTTTGCAACAGCTTTATCCACATCTGACGGCGGAGCACCTGCACCCATCTGGCCGATTGTAGGGTTATCCCCTTCAACTATGTAATCCACTTTAGAAATATGGATTCCTTCCTCAAAACCGCCAAGGCATCGAGGCATCTTTTCATTTACTTCTACAATTATAACATCAGCAACATCACATACTGCCTTCATGTGAGATGCGTTCGGACCAAAGTTAAAGTATCCATGCTTATCCATCGGTGCTACCTGGAACATTGCAACATTAATATGTCCGATATGTTCTCTGTAATAACGAGGTAATTCCGAATAGCGAAGAGGACAATAGTAAGCAAATCCCTGACTGATTGCTTTTCTTTCAATTCCACTCATATGCCATGAATTCCATGTAAAGTGATCTGCAACATTATCCACCTTAAAAATCTCTGGAACCCACATTAAAATACCACCATGGATATTAACATTTTCAAGTTCATCTGCTCTTGCAGCTAAAGCTGCATCAAGAGCAACCGGTGTACCTGTTGTCCAACCGTAATCTACCCAATCATTGGACTTAACTACCTTGACAGCTTCCTCAGCTGTTACAAGTTTCTGTGCATATTCTTTGATATAGCTCATGCTTCTCCTCCTTGCAAAATCCCATATTCCGTTAAAAAAATGTCATGTGTTTATTTTACCACCGATACAATTGATGGTCAACCAAAAAACCTTCTTTTTAACTCTGGTATTCGCCTATTTCCCTGTTAATTATTCCCTGTTTCAGCAACTGAATCACTTTGTTTTTGTACTTTTTGGATATTGGGATAACAAGTTTTTCTCTCATAAGAAAATTATTTTGTGATATATTCATCCTGCTGATATAAGTCGAATTAACAATAAAACTTCTGTGACAACGTATAAAATTGGAAGGAAGCTTTTTTTCCAATTCTTTCAATGAGCCATAAAAATGTATCTGCTCCTGGTCATAATATATCTTTATCTTCTTCTCGCAGGCTTCCAGGCAAATAATCCGATTAAGATTCAGATATCTTTTATCTTTTTTAATATCGATGACCAGCGTATCTGCAAAATGATTTTTCATTCTTTTTCTATAGAAAAAGACAAAAAAATCATGTACCTGTTCATTTTTTGTTATTTTATTACTGGGTTCCGATAAAAACATAACTGGCCGGATATCCGGAATAAGATACCAATTTGTTGGAATCGACAAAGATGCCATAATCATAATTTCAGCTTCTTCATAAAGTAATCTTATCTTTTTTAACTCCTCTACATCTGTTTCTGTGCATATCTCATAGAAAACCAGATCAATTGATGTACTTTCCCTTGAGGCAGCTTCTGAAGGAGATTCGTCTCCACTATATTTTAATACTGCTAACTCTTCATTCCCCATCAATACAGTATTGTATTTACACAGTTCGTGTATCTCTTCCATATGCTTTTCATCATGACAATAAATCAAAATTGAAATCATCTGATGTTGTTACATTATATCCTCCTTTCTTTTTCTGATCAATTAACGGCTACAAAGCCAGTATAGCACACTATTATGCATTTTTCCACATAAATGTAAATTATTGACACAAAGTCTATTTGTCCTGATAAAAGAAAAGGACCACAGCCATAGACTGCAGTCCTTTAAATATAGTTCAATTATTCATTTTACCTTTTTCAGGTACGGGTAATGTTCCTTACCCGATTGTTTTATGTAAAATAGACTTTTCATCCCTTCGCGTCTATGATGAATTATACTATATAAAACATCCGCTCACAGAAATTTACGTTTCTTCGTACACAAAACAACTTTTCAAATTCGGACAGATTATTACACTGACCTGAATTATTATTTGCCTAACTGAGCTTTGATAGCTTCTGTTAACTTAGGAACGATCTTAAGAGCGTCGCCTACGATACCATAATCTGCAACATCAAAGATAGGAGCATCCGGATCTTTGTTGATTGCGATGATAATATCGGATTCTTCCATACCAGCTACATGCTGGATAGCTCCGGAGATACCAATTGCGAAATAAACCTGTGGACGAACAGTTTTACCTGTCTGACCAACCTGTAAATCTTTTGGTTTCCATCCGTTATCAACTACTGCACGAGAGCAGGATACAGTTCCGCCGAGAACTTCTGCCAGTTCATCCAGCATTGCGAAGTTTTCAGGTGATCCAACACCACGTCCGCCGGAAACAAGAATTTTAGCTGCCTGAATGTCAACTGTTTCTGCAACAGATTTAACGATTTCTTTAATTTCAACATATTTGTCGTTTGGAACGAATCCAGGGTTGAATTCGATTACTTCTGCTTTAGCACCCGGTACAGGAGCTTTCTTCTGCATAACACCAGGACGAACAGTAGCCATCTGTGGACGATGGTTTGGACAAGCGATTGTAGCGATTGTATTTCCACCGAATGCAGGACGGGTCATTAATAACTGTCCCTGACGAGGTTCTGCGTCTCCACGAGCTTTGAATTCACCGATTTCAAGAACGGTACAGTCAGCGGTAAGACCTGTAGCCACACGAGCGGATACACGAGGACCTAAGTCACGGCCGATTGCTGTAGCACCTACCAGTAAGATGTCCGGTTTGTATTCATTGATTACAGATGCCAGTGCATGTGTATATGGTTCTGTTCTGTATTCTTTTAATTCAGGATCGTCAACAACGATAACTTTGTCTGCACCGTATTCAGCTAATTCATCAACAAGACCTTTTACATCGGATCCGATTAAAACTGCTGTTACGTCTGTGCCTAAATCTGCAGCAAGTTCATTTGCCTTTCCAAGTAATTCTAAAGCAATTGCATCAATCTTATTGTCAACCTGCTGAGCATAGATAAATACGCCTTTATATTCTTGTAAATTCATTCTATTCACCACATTTCCTTTATATTAGATAACATGTTTAGTTAACAGTTTGTCCATGATGTAATCAACGCCTTCTTCTGGTGTTTCTGCTGTCATCATGACACCTTTACCTTTACGAACTTTATCGGAAGCTTTAGCGATCTGTGTAGGTGATCCTGCAAGACCAAGGTTGGAATCGTCAACATCTTTAAGATCTGCTCTTCCCCATGTAGTAATTTCTGCATCATATGCATCAAAAATTCCGCCTGGAGTCATGTAACGTGGCTCGTTTAATTCGGAAAGTGCTGTAATAACGCATGGAAGTTTTGCTTCCAGTACATGATATCTGTCATCATACTGACGCTGAACAACAACTTTGTCACCTTCCAGTTTGATATCCTGTGCATAGGAGATCAGAGGAAGATCCAGATGTTCTGCGATCTGTGGTCCAACCTGTGCGGTATCACCATCGATAGCCTGACGACCTGTGATGATTAAATCATAATCAAGATTTCTGATTGCGCCTGCAAGTGTTGTGGATGTAGCCCATGTATCAGCTCCACCTAAAACTCTATCTGTTACAAGGATACCCTTGTCAGCGCCCATAGCCATTGCTTCACGAAGAACTTCTTCAGCCTTTGGAAGTCCCATTGTTACAGCAGTTACTTCTGCACCATACTGATCTTTTAATCTAAGGGCAGCTTCAAGACCTGCTTTATCATCCGGATTCATGATTGTGAGCATTGCAGCTCTGTCAAGAGTTCCGTCCGGTTTGAATTTAACTCCACCTTTTGTATCAGGTACCTGTTTAATACATACTACGATTTTCACAGTATTTTCCCTCCTTATTTCAATAAGTTACCAGAAATAACCATACGCTGAACTTCTGATGTTCCTTCGTAAATCTCTGTAATCTTAGCATCACGCATCATACGTTCTACATCGTATTCTCTGATGTAACCATAACCACCGTGTAACTGTACACACTTGGTTGTAACTTCCATAGCAACTTCTGCAGCAAATAATTTTGCCATAGCAGCTTCTACAGAATATACTTTCTGAGTTTCTTTTGCTTTTGCAGCTTTGTAAACCAGTAACTGAGCAGCCTGTACTTTTGTAGCCAGATCAGCCAGTACGAACTGAGTATTCTGCTGTGCAGCAATAGTTCTGCCGAACTGTTTTCTTTCTTTAACGTATGCAATAGTGGTTTCTAATGCGCCTTCTGCAATACCAAGTGCCTGGGAAGCGATACCGATACGTCCACCATCCAGTGTATGCATTGCAATAGCAAATCCTTTACCCTGACGGCCAAGAAGGTTTTCTTTTGGAATACGACAATCCTGGAAAATTAATTCATATGTAGCTGATCCACGGATACCCATTTTCTTTTCTTTTGTACCAAATGTGAATCCAGGAGTTCCTTTTTCTACGATGAAAGTAGAGAAGCTCTTTTTCTTTCTTCCTCTTGCATCAACGGAAACGTCTGTGATTGCGATTACAATATAGATATCAGCATACTGACCATTTGTGATGAAACATTTGGATCCGTTTAATACCCATTCGTCACCATCTAAAACAGCTTTTGTCTGAGCACCCTGTGCATCTGTACCAGCACCTGGTTCTGTCAGAGCGAAAGCACCGAGTTTTTCACCTTTTGCTAAAGGAACAAGATATTTCTGTTTCTGTTCTTCTGTTCCGTATGTCAAAATAGGGTCTGCGCAAAGAGATGTATGAGCAGAAACAACAACACCTGTTGTACCACAAACTTTGGATAATTCTTCAACGCACATAATGTATGTTAAAGGATCGCATCCCTGTCCGCCGTATTCCTTCGGAACCGGAATTCCCATGAAACCTAATTTCTGCATTTTAGCAACGGTTTCTTCTGGGAAATGTTCTGTCTCATCTACCTCCTGAGCAAGAGGTTTTACTTCGTTCTCAGCGAAATCTTTAAAAAGCTGTCTAGCCATTTCATGCTTTTTGCTTAATGTGAAATCCATTTTCATTCCTCCATTTGAATTGCTTATT
>JALERO010000029.1 GCA_022764265.1 Eubacterium sp.
CGGCATAAGGGCCTGAAAGCCGCCAAAATAAATGCCCACAGTCAGCAAATGTCTGTTCTCCACCTTTGGAACCGATAACCCCTTACAGACAGACACCGCAAATGCATCCATAGACAGGCCGACAGCCATAATAACTAACTCAATAATACTCATCTTCATGTTCTCCTTTTCCTGTTTTTACAAAGAGTATAAATCGGGCTTCTCTTATCACAGCTACACAGGGATGAGTAAATATTTTGGCTCTTTTTCGCACAAAAAATGAGACCCACCTGTTGTGTGCAGATAAGTCTCGTCATTTAAGATAAGGCCAGGATAATTCCAGTATGTTGACCCCATCACACGTTGTGCCGACTACTCCCTTATTTTGTGTCATTTTAACATAATTTTACTGGCATTGCAATGGTTAATGCCACTGTTTTTTTATGAAACAAAATAAAGTGATGCGAAATTCGACATAATTCATCATAATAAATACTTCACGCATGCATACGATATTCTAACCGCAATTTATCAGCGATCAGCGCAATAAATTCAGAATTAGTCGGCTTTCCTTTTCCGGCACTGATGGTGTATCCGAACATGTCCTCAAGCACATCGATTTTACCCCGATTCCAGGCTACTTCAATAGCGTGGCGAATTGCCCGTTCCACACTGCTGGATGTGGTTTTGTATTTTTTTGCGATGGTCGGATAGAGAAGTTTTGTGATGTAATTGAGCAAATTCATATCGTTTACGGTCATCATGATGGCTTCTCTGATATATTGATATCCTTTGATATGTGCTGGTATGCCAATTTCCCGGATAATGTTAGTGATGTCTGCCTCCAATGTGTTCTCCGGATAAATTGCCTGTGAGGCTCTGCCTTCTTTTTTTCCGGTCTTCACTTCCAGTTTGTCCCGGATTTTTTCTCCTTCCTGCCGGATGGTCATAATCTGGAGAAGTCTTCTCGCCAGGTTGTCCATGCTGAATGGTTTCAGTATGTAATAGGAAACTCCCAATTTGCAGGCGCATTCTACCATGGATTGGTTTCCGATGGAGGAAAGAATGACAAAAGATGGTTTTTTTCGGATATTATTGTTTGCATTTATCTTTTCGATGACAGAAAATCCATCGAGTACAGGAAGAACCACGTCCAGAAGAACAATGTCAGGTTCGTTTTCTAAAATGAATTGATAGGCGTCCTGCCCGTTATCTACAGCGTTGATGAGTTTCAGATCATCTCTCGTATCGAAATAATGTTTTAATTCTTCTCTTGTCTGTTTGGAGTGATCGGCGGCCAGAATGTTTAATGTTCTTTCATTTTTCATATCGTTATTCCCTCCATAATGTTATCTTTTTCTATTTTGCAGGGGTTTATGCCAATTTGTTGAAATCAATGGCATTTTTATATTCCAGACGAATTTTATCTGCTATCAGTGCAATGAATTCGGAATTGGTCGGTTTCCCTTTTCCAGACTGGATGGTATATCCGAAAAGATCATGAATCGTGTCCATTTTACCACGGTTCCAAGCCACTTCAATGGCATGTCGGATTGCCCGTTCTACCCTGGATGGGGTTGTCTGATGCATTTTTGCGATGGTCGGATAGAGTTGTTTTGTAATGGAGTTCAGAATATCCATGTCTGACACTGACATGATAATAGAGTCTCTGAGATATTGGTATCCTTTGATATGTGCAGGAACACCAATTTCATGAATGATGTTGGTAACGATAACTTCGAGTTGATATTCCTCATCTTTTGTGGTTTGTCTCCCGTCAATGGTAATAAATTTTTTCTTTTCTTCTTTTTGGCGTCTGCCATTTTTCACCTGACGGATTTTGTTTACAAGAGCTTTCTGATCAAAAGGCTTTAATATAACGTAATGGGCACCAAGTTGTAATGCTTCTTTGGTAATCATCTCCTGTCCCATAGCGGTTAGAATGATAAAGGCGGGTTTTCTGGCGATTTCTGTATCATTTTGAATTTCCTCCAGTACTCCTAGCCCGTCCATTTTCGGCATAATAATATCTAAAAGTACAACATCCGGCTGCGTTTGTTTGATCATTGAGATTGCTGCAAGACCATCTGATGCACTCCCGACAATTGTCATATCTTTTTCATTTGAAACAATATTTTTCAGATTATGCCGGATTTTTTCATTATCATCCGCAATTGCAACATTAATGTTTGACATATAACATCCTCCTGTAAATTACAATAGATTGTAACAGTATTATACAGTTTCCTGTCATGAAAAAACAATTTCTATCCATCGCAATTGTTTATGTTATACATTATATTATGATATATTTTATAGATATATTCCATTTTTCGTAAAAAAGTTATAGTTTCTTGACTTTTCCAATTTTATGTGTTAAAGTTTTCTTAGTTTTTACGGTTAAAGAATAAAAGCGTAAAAGCGGGAAAATAAAAGAGAGAAAGGAAGATTTTATGAAAGTAATTTTATTGCTCGCATATTTTGCGATAATGATCGGAATTGGTCTTTATTGCAGAAAAAATGCAACAGATGTGAATGGATTTGTGTTGGGAGGACGTTCCGTTGGGCCATGGCTCACAGCATTTGCTTATGGTACCTCCTATTTTTCTGCCGTTGTATTCGTCGGATATGCCGGTCAGTTTGGATGGAAGTACGGTATCGCTGCTACCTGGGCGGGTATTGGTAATGCAATCATCGGTTCTCTGTTAGCCTGGGTAATCCTTGGAAGACGTACCAGAATCATGACGCAGCATCTGGACTCTGCCACCATGCCACAGTTTTTTGGCGAAAGATTTAACAGTAAAGCTTTGAAGATTGCAGCTTCTGTTATCATCTTTGTTTTCCTTATTCCATATACCGCTTCTTTATATAATGGTCTGTCCCGTCTGTTTGGTATGGCATTTGATATTGATTATTCGGTATGTATTATCCTTATGGCAGTTCTCACAGCAATTTATGTTATTGCCGGCGGTTATATGGCCACAGCGATTAATGACTTTATTCAAGGTATCATCATGCTTTTTGGTATATCTACTATTATTCTTGCTGTACTCAAAAGCAAAGGCGGATTTATGGTAGCACTTGATGGTCTTGGAAGAATCACAGATGAAACTGTTTCTTCCACACCGGGAGTTTTTGCTTCATTCTTCGGGCCGGATCCACTGAATCTGATGTTTGTGGTTATTCTTACTTCTCTTGGTACATGGGGACTTCCTCAGATGGTACAAAAGTTTTATGCAATTAAAGATGAAGAATCGATCAAAAAAGGAACGATCATCTCAACCATCTTTGCTTTAGTTGTTGCAGGCGGCTGTTATTTCCTCGGTGGTTTCGGACGTCTTTTTTCTGATCAGATTGATGTGGTTGCCAACGGTTATGACTCTGTCATTCCAACCATGCTTCAGAATCTCAGCCCGATTCTCATTGCACTTGTTGTTATCCTGGTTTTGTCTGCATCTATGTCAACTTTATCTTCTCTGGTTATCGCTTCCAGTTCAACACTGACCATCGATTTCCTGAAAGATAACTTTATCAAAGATATGAGTGATAAAAAACAAGTACTCTCTATCCGTATTCTGGTAGTGGTATTTATTGCAATCTCTGCGATTATTGCACTGGTTCAATATAAGAGTTCCGTAACCTTTATCGCACAGCTTATGGGGATTTCCTGGGGTGCTCTTGCCGGTGCTTTCCTGGCTCCATTCCTCTATTCTTTGTACTGGAAAGGCACAACGAAGATTGCTTGTTGGGTATCTTTTGTATTTGGTGTTGGACTAATGTTGCTCGATATGCTTGCACCGGCTTGCCTTCCTGCAATCATGCAGTCTCCGATCAACTGTGGTGCAATCGCCATGCTCGCAGGTCTTGTAATCGTTCCTGTGGTTAGTCTTATCACACCAAAGCCAAATAAGGCTCTTGTGGATGAAACTTTCGCATGTTATGACAAGACTAATGTTGTGGCACAAAAAACAGCTCTGGGAAAATAGATAATAAACAAAGAAGGGGGCTGTCGCAACAAAAACAGCTCCAACCCTATGGCAGGGATTCATGCATTGCATGAAATCGCTGCCATATTTTTATGAAAACGCGTGGTACCTATGGTATGGATCGCAGACGACTTGCGTTTTGCTACTCGACTATCGAACGTTTATGAGCACGCCATTCGCGCAAAACTCGCTAACGCTCAAACAAGCGCTCGGTGGCGGATTCGTTCTCAAGTCTCGTTACGCAAAACCTGCAAAGCATCTGCTTATCCATACCATAGGCATCCACGCTTTTTTCATAAATCTTCTGTCTGCGATTCCGTATCCAATGCATGATTCCCTGCCATTTATGCCACACCCAATGCCAAACGCTGTTTTTGTTTTCGAAGGCTGTGGCACACAGCAGAAAAAAAGCCGGGCTTTCATAGCAAAAGACCGACTTTTGGTGTAAAATATAAGCATGCAAACTCTTATAAATTTACAAAAGAATTATACACTATCTGAATATAATTATCAATTCAAACTTCCCTTTGAAATGGAAGTTCTGATCCCAGACGATGACCCGGTCCGCCTGTTAAATGCATTTGTGGAGGAGCTCGAATTATCTGATCTTTACCAATCCTATGGAAAGATCAAATCAAGTCAGGTCACACCGCGTCAGATGTTCAAGATCGTGATCTATGCTGCCATGAACCGGATCTATTCCTGTAGAGACATCGAAACTGCCTGCAAAAGGGATATCAATTTCATGTATCTTTTAGAAGGGAAACCTGCCCCGGACCATGCGACCATTGCCCGGTTTCTTTCTCTCCATTTTTCCCAATGCTCCAAAAAAACATTAGCAGAAGTAACAGAAATGCTCTATAACCTCGGAGAAATTTCAGGGATCCACATCTTTATCGATGGGACAAAGATCGAATCTGCGGCGAACCGGTATACGTTTGTATGGAAGAAAGCCGTAACAAAACACCAGAAAAGGCTCTGTCAAAAGATCGCGGTCTTTGTGGAAGAATGCGAGATCCTGTATGGACTGCGTTTCATCTTTAATGGAAAGAAGTTTGGTCTTCGGACTCTGAAAAAGATACGAAAAAAGCTATATCAGATCAAAGAAGAAGAAGGGATCGTGTTCGTACATGGAATCGGAAAAAGAAAAACGCAGATCCAGAAGTCTATCGAGACCCTGGAAGAATATCTGGAAAAACTGAAAGAATACACAAAAAAGATCCATCGCTGCGGGGACAGGAACAGCTATTCCAAAACAGATCCCGATGCTACTTTTATGAGGATGAAAGAAGACCATATGCGGAACGGACAGCTCAAACCAGCCTACAATCTCCAGCATGGTGTCGATTCCGAATATATCACCTGGCTTGATGTCACCCAGAGACCGACAGATACCAGGACACTGATCCCGTTTCTGAAAGATATGGAAGAAAATCTGACGTTCCATTACAGAGATATCGTTGCAGATGCCGGATATGAAAGCGAAGAAAACTATCTTTTTCTCGAAGAAAACGGGCAGAACGCCTATATCAAACCCAACAATTACGAGCAGTCAAAGAAACGAAAGTACAAAAATGATATCGGCCGAATGGAAAATATGACCTATGAGGAAGATACAGACCGGTATATCTGTTTTCATGGAAAAGAACTCCCATGGAAATATGACCGGAAAGAAAAAACAGCAACAGGATATCAGAGGATCACATCCGTTTACGAGTGTGCTGACTGTAAAGGGTGTCCCTATAAAACAAAGTGTATCAAAGGGAATCATAGCAAAACTCCAATGGAAGACAGAGTAAAAAGACTTTATGTTTCCAAGACAATGAAAGAAAAAAGAAGCGAAGATCTGGAACGGATCACCAGTGAGTACGGAACAAGACTTCGAATGAACCGGAGCGTTCAGGCAGAAGGATCCTTTGCCGATGTAAAAGCAGACATGGCATTTCGTCGATACTCCTATCGGGGCATGGAAAATGTCACAGCCCAGAGTGTGATCCTGGCGATTGCCCATAATATCAACAAGTTTCATCATAAGATACAGAATGATCGGACGGGCCGACATCTGTTTGAACTAAAAAAGACGGCATAAATTTTAAAATTTCAAAAATCATAAAAAACTGGTCTTTTGTCTAAGACAGAAGGCTTAGATTAGTGCGCTTTTTCAGCAGTATAAGCGTTATAAATATAGTCAAAAGCAAACGGATTCTGCTGAAAATGCGCATAAAAAC
>JALERO010000180.1 GCA_022764265.1 Eubacterium sp.
TGGAAAGTATTTGTTTTCAGATTATTACCTGTGTCGGCAGTGCAAAATCCTGCTACGTAGAATCCATCGGTCTGGCAAAAAAAGGTGAGATTGAAAAAGCCCGCGAGCAGATCGCAGAGGGTGACCAGTTCTTCCTGGAAGGTCACCATGTCCATGCGGAACTGATTGGCCAGGAGGCAAGTGGCAATCCGGTTCCGGCGGAGCAGAATTCGGACACACCCTTCTTCATCAAAATGGAGAACTCTGTACCTGTGGGCGCCGTGGATGTCTGGAAGCCTATGTTTCCGCGACGGCACTGATTCGGGAGGCAAAACGTGCTGCAGAACAATTTCCGGATTCCATTATGCTGAAAATGTGTGATGGCGATAAAGAAAAAATCAATGGTTATATTATTTTTGAATCATCAAAACAGAAGGATGAGGCAGCATGTCAGGTTGTGGAAAAATACATGGAAGACCTGTCAGAAGGCATCGCAGACGCAGTAAATATATTCCGTCCGGAGGTTATCCTTCTCGGCGGAGGAATCAGCAAGCAGGGAGACTACCTGACTATGATAGAAGGAGCTTCGGCTCCTTCTTTTGGTTTGACAAAGCAGACTATATTCTTTATAATGGAAACAGTGGTTTCCAGTTAATTATGGCAAAAAGCCAACTCAGTAGTGGTTTGAAATTCCCTACTGAGATGATTTTTTGTTATAATTATCTGGAATACAGACAGAACGTTGAGAGAGGGAAATCCTATGATAAGAATATTTAAGACAATGGATGGGAGAATCCAACAGATTTCTCAGGTGGAAGAGGGCAGCTGGGTGGCACTCACAAATCCAACCTATGATGAATTGTGTATGATTGCTGAAACACATCAAATTGATCTGGATGACTTAAAGAGTCCTCTGGATGAAGAAGAACGTTCTCGTATTCAGGTAGAAGACGATTATACATTGATCATCCTGGATATACCGACAACAGAAATTCGTGAGAATAAAGAATATGTCTACACGATTCCTTTTGGTATTATTTTTACAGATGATCTTATTTTTACAGTGTGTCTGGAAGATACACCGGTGCTCACTGTCTTTATGGATGGTCGCATGCGTAACTTCTATACCTATAAGAAAACAAGATTTATCTACCAGATGCTGTACCGCAATGCGGCAATGTTCTTACAATTCCTGCGAATCATTGATAAGAAGAGTGATGAGCTGGAAAAGAAGCTGCACATTTCCCAGAGAAATCAGGAACTGCTGGAGATGTTGGAGCTGGAAAAGAGTCTGGTATATATCACGACCTCTCTTCGTGGCAATGAGGTCGTTCTGGAGAAGCTGATGCGAAATACTTCCATTCCCCGTTATGAAGATGATGAGGAACTGTTGGAAGATGTTATTATTGAGAACAAGCAGGCCATTGAGATGGCGAAGATATACAGCGATATCCTGAGTGCACGAATGGATGCCTTTGCTTCTGTAATTTCCAATAATCTGAATATTGTCATGAAGTTTTTGTCTGTAATTACCATCGTGCTGACGATTCCTACAATTGTGACGAGTGCTTTGGGTATGAACGTGGGAGGAATTCCCTTTGCCCGGCATCCGCAGGGATTCTGGATTATGGTGGGAATTTGTATTGCGTTCACCGTAATTGCATGGATCATCATTGCAAGGAATAAATATTTCAAATAGTGACATAATAGAGGAGTGATAAAATGAACTGGTTAAATCGGCTGGAACGAAAGTTTGGCAAATATGCCATTACGAATCTGCCATTGTATATTGTAATGCTGTATGCTGTCGGCGCCGTATTGAATCTGATTTCCAATGGAAGCTTTTATTATCAGTATCTCAGTTTGAACCCCTATATGATTCTGCATGGACAGGTATGGAGAGTGGTCACCTTTTTGATCGCGACTCCGACAACCAGCATCATCTTTTTGATTTTTGTGCTGTTCTTTTATTATTCCATCGGAGAATCATTAGTGCAGGTATGGGGTGCCTTTAAGTTTAATATGTATATTCTTATCGGTATTCTCGGAACCATAGCCGCAGCATTTATCGTATATGCGATTTATCCGAATCCATATATTTATATGGACACCTATTATCTGAACTTATCCATGTTTTTGGCATATGCGGCGATCTTCCCGGAAATGAGAGTTTATCTTTACGGAATTTTGCCGATCAAAGTAAAATGGCTTGGTCTGTTGGATGGCGTTCTTTTACTCTATGAGTTTTTTACAGGAGGCCTTGGAAGCAAAATATGTATCGTAGTCAGTCTCCTTAACTTCCTTTTGTTCTATTTTTCTACGAGAAATTACAGAAAGATCTCACCGAAGGAAGTACAGAGAAAGCGCCAGTACAGAAAAGCAGTGTCCGAGAGCAGTCGGGGATACCGTCATCAGTGTGCGATCTGTAAGAGAACAGAACTGGATGATCCGAATCTGGAGTTCAGATATTGCTCCAAATGTAATGGCAATTATGAATATTGTAATGAGCATTTATTTACCCATACACATGTAAAATAATTTCGTTCCGCCCCTTTTGAAAAGGAGCGTTCTATGAAAAAGACCAAAATAATTTGTACTTTAGGTCCGGCAACGGATGAGGAATCAATACTGATGACGATGATTCAGTCTGGAATGGATATTGCCAGGCTGAATTTTTCACATGGTACAAAAGAGGAGCATGCGGCTCGAATTGCTATGATTCGGAGGGCAGGAGAAAAACTGGATGTGCCGGTGGGTATTTTGCTGGATACCAAGGGTCCGGAGATTCGAACCGGAAAAATGCAGAACAATTCTGTTTCTCTGAAAGAAGGAGGAACAATCACTCTTACCACAGATGAAATGGAAGGCACTTCCAGTATGATCAGTATCACTTATCAGCAGCTTCCACAGGAAGTAAAACCGGGTGATGCCATTCTCATTGATGATGGGATCCTTCGACTTCAGGTAGAAAATATTCATGATAATCGAATCGAGTGCCGTATTATCGTTGGCGGGGAGCTTCGTTCCAACAAAGGAGTCAATGTTCCCGGTGTGAGGGTAAATCTCCCTGCACTTACGGAACGGGATAAAGAGGATATTCATTTTGGGCTGGAACAGGGGATTGACTTTATTGCGGCTTCATTTGTTCGCAGTAAGGAAGCGATTGAACAGATTCGCAGTCTTTGTGAAAGAGAGAAGAAACAGGCTTTCCTCATTGCCAAGATTGAAAATGAAGAAGCCATTGAAAATATTGATGAGATCATCGATGCCGCAGATGGAATTATGATTGCCAGAGGGGATCTCGGTGTGGAGATTCCGGCAGAGGAAGTTCCGTATCTGCAGAAGATGATCATAGAAAAATGTAACTTTAAGATGAAACCGGTGATTACCGCCACACAGATGTTGGATTCCATGATTCGCAATCCGAGGCCCACAAGGGCAGAGGCGGCGGATGTGGCCAACGCCATTTATGACGGAACCGATGCAGTCATGTTGTCCGGAGAGTCCGCTGCCGGTAAATATCCGGTGGAGGCCGTCAATATGATGGCTAAAATTGCGGAGGAGACCGAACACCATCTCAACGAACAGAATCTGAAAAGACAGAGGGACATCAAGTCCCGGGTGACGATTTCCAGTACCATTGCGCATATGTCAGTGCAGGCGGCGGAGGAATTGAATGCCGGCTGTATCATCGCAGCAACCATGACGGGAACCACAGCCAGATATCTTTCAGGTTTTCGTCCTTCCTGTATGATTGCGGGCGTCACACCCCATGATTGGGTGATGCGGAGGATGCAGCTGTTCTGGGGGGTATACCCGATTCAGAATCGGGAAATTACCACTACGGATGAATTGATTTTATCTGCCATGGAAAAAACCCGAAGAAAACAGTTCCTGAATAAGGGAGATGTGTGTGTCATGACGGCCGGTATTGCGGCAAAGGAAAAGAATCCCTATACTACCAATATGATACGGGCGTTCCGGGTGGAATAACAATAAAGAATAATTCGCCCCGATTTTCCGGGGCGGACTGGAAAAGGAGGATACCGGATGATTGTTTCGGATAATATCAGGATAGCTGAAAGCATCAGACATAAAGCAGATCAGATTCTGGAAGCAATCCGGACAGGGAACCATTGCAAAAACATAATCTGGTATGCCGTCACGACTTCTTATGAGGAAGATAGTCTGATGTACATTTTGAATGGATTGGAATTCAGACAGCCTTTTTATCACAAAGGAAATCTCAGGCTTCTTGGAATTGCAGGTTCCAGAAAAGAGGCCTGTGAAATCGTGTTAAATCTGGTGCAGGAAGGGTATAATACAGATAACATCCAGCAAATGAAACAATATTTGGAAACGATATAATCGGAATTTATGTTCCGATGGACTGGAAAGACATGGGAGGAAAGCATTGTTACATGTATTGCTGATTTTGTTAAAAATAATAGGCATAATTCTGGCTTTGGTGCTTTGCCTGATTGTTTTGATCCTGGCGGTTCCGATTCAGTATTCTTTTCAGATGGAAAAAAAAGAAGCGGAGCCCTTTGCGGGCCGGATAAAGGTAACATGGTTTTTTGCATTATTATATGTAAAGGTCAGTTACATAGAGAGTGTATTTGATTATCGTGTGAGGATTGCCGGTTATCAGATACTGGGAAACCAGGAGAACTTTCTGAAAAGAAAAGAAGAGAAAGAGAAAAGAAAACAGGCGAAACAAAAGAAAAAAGACGAAAAACAAAAAGAGGAAAGACCAAAGCAAAAAGAGACAAAAAAAGAAGAACTGACCGTACAATCCCTTCCGGAGACAGTGCAGAATAAAGAAGCTTCCGAAAAAGTAAATCAGGAAAAGTCATCGGTTGATAATTCATCGAAAGAAAAATCAATCGGGAAAAATTCGTCAGAGAAGAAGAAAAGTTTTTTAGCGAAAGCAAAAAAGACGATGCAATCTGTCGGAAAGAAATTCTCTTCTCTGGAAAACACGGTGAGTTCCTTCAAAAATATGTATGCAGAATATCACGGAGAAGAATTGCTCCGACTGGCAAAAAAGAGTATAATCAGAATATTAAAACACATATTGCCGCGAAGATTGAATGGCAATCTCAGGTTCGGATTTAACGATCCGGCGACCACCGGAATTGTTACCGGTGCAGCGGCGATATTTTATCCAAAATATCAGAAACACTTCCATTTGGAACCGGATTTTCAGGAGAGCTGCTTTGAAGCAGACTGCGAAGGGAGAGGAAGAATCCATCTGGGATTTTTCCTGATACTGGTTATCCAGTTGATCCTCAATCCGGATGTTCGCAAATGTATTAAATTAGCATTAAGATAACAGCAGGAGGGAATTATGGCAAACAATAATTTTGATCAAACAGTTAATTCATTATTTCAGGGTCTGGATCAGGTGATCTCAACAAAGACCGTAGTGGGAGAACCACAGGTAATCGGTGATACCATTATTCTTCCGCTGGTGGATGTTTCTTTTGGAATGGGTGCCGGAGCATTTAATAAAGAAAAATCAAACAGTGGTGCCGGCGGAATCGGAGGGAAAATGTCTCCAAGTGCCATTCTGGTGATTCAGAACGGTCAGACGAAGCTTGTAAATGTCAGAAATCAGGATGCTGTGACCAAAGTTCTTGATATGGTGCCGGAAGCAGTGAATAAAGTTTCTTCATTAATTAAGGGTCGTGGTGCTGAAGAAGACCCGGAAGTCAAATCAGCCGTTGAAGAAGAAATGAAAAATGATCCTGTAAGAGAAGAAATAAAAAATGACGAAATTTAAAAAATTTCTCTTGCTTTTTGGTATCATTTCTGATAGTATAGACTCGTTGTAAGTCTGTCAGGCTTAAGTATATTCGCGAGGAGGTGCTATCATGGCAAGATGCGCAATTTGTGACAAAGGTGCTCATTTCGGTATTAAAGTGAGTCATTCTCATAGAAGATCTAACAAAATGTGGAAATCCAACATTAAGTCTGTAAAGGTGAAAGTGAACGGAGCTTCTAAGAAGATGTATGTTTGTACTTCTTGT
>JALERO010000055.1 GCA_022764265.1 Eubacterium sp.
AACAGAAAGAAGTAGCCGAAGAGAAATCGCAGGAAACGACGGAAGAGAAAGAAGAGGCGAAAACCAGTTTCTCCTATTCCGACAATCGTGTGAGCATTCAGGCCACTGCTGATAAAAAGGCGAACTTCCCGCAGAATACGGTGATGAAAGCCCAGTATGTGAAACCGGGAAGTGCAGAATATGAGCAGGCGGCCGCTCTGGCAGAAAGCAAATATGGCCAAGACGGAAAAGAACTGGAATTCGTGTTCTATGACATTTACTTTGAATCTGACGGCCAGAGAATCGAGCCGGAAGCAGGGAATGTGACTGTCACAATGAATTTTAAAAAGGCGGTTCTCCCGGATTCGGATAATACGAAGTCCGCAACCCATGAAGTGATTCATATCAGCGGTTCTAAGGTTGAGAAGGTGACCGATAAAGTCACTACAAACGATCAGGGCGCAGCCACGTCCATGAAGTTTACGTCGGACAGCTTTTCCATTTATGGAGATATGAAGGTCAGCACATTGGCGGATGATCCAAAAGAATATAAGATGGATAATATGATTACCAGTGCTGTCATGAAAGTAAACATCAATGGAACATGGTATGAATTGAAAGACATCCCGAAAGGAACAAAAGTTCCGCAAAATGCACAGGTAGAGGTTACGATATCATATAATCCTGGTGATATATATCTGAATGTGAACGATAGAATTACATATCAACTTCCAAGTGTGATAAAACTTGCCAGTGAGGAAAATGGCAAAGTAACGGATGGTCCGGAGGAGCCGGGTATCTATAAGATCTCCACAGATGGATTGATAACCATCACTCTTACCAATGAAGAATATCTTGAGAATTATAATCACCATCTGCAGAATGGTAAGATTACTTTTAAAGGTCAGTTTCAGGAAAATCAGATTTCGGAAGGTGGCAAACAGACCATTGATTTTGGTGGCATTGAACTTGAGGTAGATTTTGAACAGGATTCAACGGTTACGAAAGCCGAAATCAGAGTAGACAAAAATGATAACAAAGACTCAGTACTTTATGACAGCAGTGCTGGGAAGTATTATATCCGCTACAATATCGTGGTTACTACACCTGCCGATAATACAGAGACAATTCCTAATGTTACAGTTGAAGATGTTGTAGATGCCGGAAGTACATCTTATATAGAAAGCTTTGCTGTGGAGGGTGAGGCAGGAACTGACTACGTTGGAACATGGAATCCATCTGCGAAGGTATGGACAATTGGTAATGTGGCACCCGGATCAACTTATACATTGACACTTCGGGGATACTTAAGCGACAGTGCCCTTCCCGTATATGGTGCGACAACAGTAAAAAACTGGGCATATTTAAAATCGAACGGTGAAGATAAACATAAAGACGATGAAGATACATCTTTGAATAACAGCCTGAACATCGAGAAAAAAAATGCCGGGTATGATAAGACTAATGGAACTGTGACATACAGGGTGACTGTTAAGGCTCCGGGATCCAATCGAAAACCGGTGACTGATGTCACGGTGAAGGATGTGTTTGGTAGTAATAAAAAATATGTTTCTTCTTATACAAGCATGACTCCGTCTGAAGGGACAACGGTTGCGATTGATGCCAATAATCCAAAACAACTTAACTGGATTATCGGAACCATGAATCCGGGAGATACAAAAACGTTAACCTACACAGTGAATATTGATGATAATATTTTCGTTGGTTCTTCCGGAGAAGGTGTGGACAGAACCCTCGTTAATACTGCGAGTCTGTTCGTAAATAACGAACCGAAGGCAAATAAAGAATCCAAAGTAAGGTTTAGGAAACAATGGATCCACAAAGACGGGGTTTTACAATCAGATGGAAGAGTAAAGTTTACAGTAGTGGCAAATACTACGGAGTACGGTTCTCTGATTCTGAATAAAGATTTCGTGATTACGGATACTCTTAGCGGAAGTGATTGGGTGTACGATGAAACAGTGGGAATCGCTGTGACATATTATCAGTTGGATGCGAATGGAAACAAGACGAATACAGGCAGCTATACAATTCCATTAGCTGCAAATCAGACTACCTGGTCCTGGGGAACAGGTTCTGCGGGCTTCCCCGGAGCAAATTACTGTTTTTCCTTTGTTTATTATGCGAAGCTGAAAGCCGGTTCAGATCCGATTGGTTCACCGGGGATTAGTAATACGGCTGGAATCGTGATTGGTGAGGGAGGATCAAATTATAAGCATTCTTCTCATTGGGAAGGAAATGGTAATGATTATGGCGGTTTAGAGAAGCAATTTGATAGTAAAGAAGGAAATATTGCCACATGGACCAGTACAATCAGCCATACCGTATTCAATGAGACAAAATACCAGGACTATTATAGGTCAGAAAGCGGCTTTTCCGACTGGTTCTTTACAAAAGAACAGATAGAGAAGGTAGAAGTATATAAGAAGAATGCAGATGGAACCAAAGCTCCGCTGACAAAAGGTACAGATTATTCGATTGCTCCAACGGATACAACGGATAAGCCAAAAGGGTTTGAAATTACATTTATTGATTCTACCGGAAATGGGATTGCTGCTTCGGCGGATGATCCGATTTATATTACTTATCAAACCACATTAAATACAAATAATCTGAAGCCGGCAGAAGAAGGAAAATATCGAAATCATGCCAAGCTTATCATTGGAACCTGGAGCAAAGAAGCATATGCAGATTGCAGTTATCTGCAGGAACAGAAAATCGCGAAGTCTGCAGGAAATTATAACGTAACGACAAAGGAACTGACCTGGAATATTTCGGTGAATGTGACGGGAACGCTGTCCGGAAATAAAACGGTGAAAGATACACTTCCGGATGGATTAGAATATGTGCGTTCTTCTGTTACAAAAGGTTCGAAAGCATCGCAGACCAATGCCGTGGTGACATGCTTGGATAAAAAGAACATTATAATTGAGCTGACCAATCTTCAGAAAACGGAAGATAAAAATGCATGGGTTAAGATCAATGTTGTGACAAAGATTGTTGATGAAAAATTCCTTGTCAGCAATGAGACAAAAGAATTTATTAATAAGGCGGAGCTGTGGGATGGTGATGAGAAGCTGGATGAATCGACAGCCAAAAAGAGTATTACCAATCGTGGTTTGACAAAAGGCGGCGAATATAGTGCTCCAAACATGACATATACCATCACGGTGAACCCGGATGGTCATGATATGCTTGCCGGAGTCGATAAGATTACGATCGTTGATACTATGGGAACTGGCTTGATGTTAAAACAGACCACTCTGAAGGCTGTAGATAAAAATGGAAACAAGGTTGATATTACCGATCTTAAGATTGAGTCTTTGAAGAACGAGGAAGACAAAGAATATACGAGGTTTTCCTTTAAGATTCCGGATGACCGGAAAGTTGTTATCACATATGAAGCGTTTGTAATGGGATCAGTGGGGTCAACAACCTCTGTAACAAACAGCGTGAGATATTATGGAGAAATAGAGTCGCCGGGAGTTGAGGAAAGTGAAACGATTCAAATTCAGGAAAGCGCAGCATCTATTGAGGGAAAACCAACTCTGTTCATTAAAAAATATGACGGAACAGATCCGGAATTAAAGAGACCATTGGAGGGTGCCGTTTATCAGCTGTATGAAGTGACGGAGAAAGATGGCATAATTCAGCATACTCTTTTGCAGACCCAGACATCAGATAAGACTGGAAAAGTAACTTTTTCATCTTTAAGTAAAGATAAAGTATATGCTTTTAAAGAGATTAGCACAGTAGATAATTATTATATCGATGAGCAAAATAAACGTTATACTTATATTGCATACGACGAGGCTAAGGTACCGGAAATAATTAAGAGTCAGGTTAATATTGTTTCCACAAGCTTTACATTTAACCGTTACAATTATAAAGGTGAGATTAAAGTTACAAAAGAGTTTAAAGGTAACCGGTTGACGGATGGTCTGTACTATTTTGGTTTATTTGACGAATCTAAAAATTTGGTGATGATTAATGAAGAGCGCCAGATTAAGTCAATCGAGGTAGTCAATGGTGCATTCAAAGGGAATGAAAACAGTGTTACTTTTAAATATCTGAATCGGGGAACCTATTATGTATATGAGACAACAGCAGATGGTAAGATTCTGGAAAAAAATACAGATGGATCTGTTGTTATCAATAATAAGAAATTTAAGGTGACTGGGGAAGGAACAGCGATTGAAGTTTCTACAGACAATCCAAATAGAGAAACAGCGATTTCAAATGAAGAAATTCCTCTTCAGGTAACCTTGAAGGCAACAAAGAATCTGGTAAATGAATCTGCTTCTACTGTAAAGGTAAACAATTTCCAGTTTGGACTTTATGAAGTAACGGATGGTATAATTTCTGCCGAACCTGTAGAGACGGTAGCAAGTGATGAGAATGGCGATATCACTTTCTCTACATTAACGTATCCGGAAACGGATGCCGAAAAAGAATTTAACTATATTGTAAAGGAAATCATTCCGGCAGACACGGAAAAAGCAGATAATATCACTTATGATACAACACAGTATCCGATTAAAGTCTCAATTGGTAATAACTTGATGATTACTGTAACATCAGGAGAAAGAACACTTACGGGAACAGGCGGTGTTTATTGGCTTCCGGAACAGGCGGATCATGATCCGACGGCCTCTTTTATCAACAAGTATGACGCTTCTGCATCGGTGACATTTGCCGGAAAGAAAACGCTGGAGAATGCAAACTTTGATCTTGGAGATGGTGATTACACCTTTAATATTACAGGACCAAATCCGGGTACAGGAGAAGAGATAACTTTATCTGCAACGAATGCTGCGGACGGAACCATAAAATATCCGACATTGACCTGGCGCTTACAGGATTTGGCAGACTCGACAATCGGTAAGCAAAATATTTACCAGTATACTGTGTCGGAAGCAAACGGCGGAAAGACGATTGCGGGTGTTACGTACTCTAGTCAGAGATACACTGTAGTCGTTACAGTTACCAATACCGGAACCGGTATGACAGCTTCTTACAAGGTTGACACAGAGGAATCTAAATCTCTTGATTTCATAAATACCTACAGTGCAACAGAAACGGTAACCATTCCGGGAACCAAGTCTCTGGATGGGGCGGCACTGAAAGAAGGTATGTTTGAATTTGCAATCACAGAAACTACGGAAGGTGTTTCTGAGGAAAATAAGTATAAAGCAAATGTATTTAATGCCGCAGATGGTACTGTTACATTACCGCTTCCGACATATACGCAGGCAGATGACGGAAAGACCTTTGCCTATGAGATTTCCGAAGTGAATAAAAGTGAAGCCGGATTCACCTATTCCGCTGAAAAATATCAGCTGACGATTACTGTAACAGATAATCAGAATGGAACTCTGACCATTGGAAAATCAATTACAAAAGATGGACAGGAAACAGAAGTTGCATTTGCAAACACTTTCCGCGGAAGTGCGGAGCTCACAAAGATTGATGATCAGGACGGTCTGGATGCTGAGAATCCGAAAGTCCTTGCAGGAGCGGAATTTGAACTATATAAAGAAGTGACAGATGGTGATGACATAAAAATCGGAGAGACTTTGACAACAGATGAAGATGGTAAAATTACAGCCACTGATCTGGAAGAAGGCGATTACTATTTTGTTGAGATTACACCTCCGAAAGGTTATATGATTGTGCGGGATGAAAATGGAGATCCTGTTCATTACACCTTCTCGATCGGGCCGGATAATCCGACTTCCGGAATAGTTGCCAATGCAAAAGTAACAGCGGGCAATACCCAGACCAAAGTATATATTAAAAAAACAGATGCAGATGGCAATCCTCTGAGTGGAGCGAAGATGGCCGTAATTAATCCGGAGACGAACCAGATTGTTGTAGAACCGTGGACAACGGATGGTACCGTAAAAGAGATTACCGGAAAACTGATTGCAGGGAAAACCTATTATCTCAGAGAGCTGGAGGCTCCGAAGGGCTATTTGGTTTCTGCAGATGAGGAATTTACAGTTCCGGAGAAGGCAGAAGAAGATATTTTGGAAGTTACCATGACAGATCCGAAGGATGAAGGCAAGGAGAAGCTGGGAAGCATCTCTGTGATCAAGAAAATCGTTTCCAGAGAAATCGCAGGAGATTACGAGTTGTATGTCAATGATGCGACCTATTATGTAGGATTATTTACCGATCCGGATGGAAATCATCCATATGGACAGAATGCCATCAGAGAGGCACACATTGTAAATGGTTCCACTTCCGAGCCTGTCGTTTATGAGAACCTTCCGACCGGAACCTATTATGTACTGGAGACAACCAGGACCGGCACTCCGATCCCGTTGAATTCTGAAGCAACAGACGGCAAGAGCATCTTTGTTTGTGAAGTGACAGACGGCGGAACCAACGCAGTTGAGATCAATACCGAGGCAGAGAAGATGAAAGGCAAAGTAAATCTCACCAATGCATATCTCGAATTACCGGACGGATTTGCTTACCGTGCATTTATTGATGTTACAAAAAAAGTATTGGAAAATGGTGTGGAAAAAGCCACAGATGAGACCTTCTACGCGGGAATCTTTA
>JALERO010000060.1 GCA_022764265.1 Eubacterium sp.
TCCAGATATCCATTTCCTTCCAGTTCTTCCAGCAGATCGGCAAAAACCTCCTCAAATACTTCCTCCATGGCAACATCCTGATTCATCACTGCAATCACTGTATGGAAAAATTTCGTAAATTCAATCTGAAGCATTCCGTCAAAGATGGAAAACATATCCTCATTGCCTTCTTCATCCTCTCCCACAATATGAAGCAATGCTGCGGCAGGAACCCCTTCCCGCAGACGGAACATCTGGGTCTGGCCAAGGAAATCATGTAATACTTCCGGATTCAGAATCGGGGCCATAAGAGACTCCTCCGCCTCCACATCCACCGGATAGTAAAAATACGGCTGGGACATCATGCATTCTGCAAAATACGGACTGGTCACAAAAAGTCCCGTCACCGTATCCTCATGAGGAACCTCCAGTTCAAAGGTTATCTCCTCAACATTTTTCTTTTTTACGTTATTATTGGTATATACTTTAAATTTATCTTTGTCCATCTGTCTACCTTCCTTTTTAATATTCTTTCTGACCGAGCATTTTCAAAAATATTGTAATCAGAGCGGAGTCACTATCTCCTGATTGTTTATATACTAACGTAAAACAGTGACTTAATGCAAGCAAATATACCAATTTTTCACAAATATCTCCTTATTTTCATTGTTTTTTACAAGGGAAACAAATAGTACCGGTTTATCAAATGGATGAAACATTATGGAGGAGTATCCCCTGCTGAGATGAGCCTCCGGCGGATGTCAGAGCTGCACATAAGAAGGCAACTACGTTGCTGTGCAGCTCGCCCGCGAATCCTCTTTGAGATTCGCGATTTAAATTAAGAAAAAAGGCAGAGCAACAGAGTCTTTTGTGAACTCCGTTGTTCTGCCTACTATTTTATTATAATATCATATTCTTGATACCTCAGCAAGAATCAGCATTGATTTTGATTTTCCAATATGCTCAATAATTTTTCTAAAGACATTTCCCCCAGATCCTGTTTTCCTTCTTCTCCATCTCTCCATCGTACAGTTACAGTACCGTTTTCCTGTTCCTTCTTCCCGAGAATCACCATATACGGTACTTTATCCAGACGGGCTTCCCGAATCTTGTATCCTAACTTTTCCTTTCTCTCATCTATTTCTACCCGAATCTCCTGCTCTTGTAATTGTCTCATAATTTCTTTTCCGTAAGGAAGAAATTGATCTGAAACCGGAAGGATTTTGATCTGAACTGGCGAAAGCCAGGTTGGGAACTTTCCACCATAATGTTCAATTAAAATTCCAATGAAACGCTCAATGGAGCCGAAAACTACCCGATGAATCAGAATCGGGCAATGCTTCTCGCCGTCGGAACCGATATATTCCGCATGAAAACGCTGAGGCAACTGAAAATCCAACTGTATAGTTCCGCACTGCCAGGTCCGTCCCAGCGAATCCTTCAAATGAAAATCCAGCTTCGGTCCATAAAACGCACCGTCTCCTTCATTTACACTGTAGGACAGATTCATTTTTTTCATGGCATTTTCCAGTGCATTGGTAGCCAACTCCCATTCCACTTCGCTTCCCACACTGTTTTCCGGTCTGGTGGAAAGCTCCACATGATATGCAAAGCCAAATCTGGAATACACTTCATCAATGAGGCGAACCACATTTTGAATTTCTTCTTCTACCTGGTCTGCGGTCATAAAGATATGGGCATCATCCTGCGTGAAACAGCGAACTCGCATCAAGCCATGAAGCTGTCCCGATTTCTCATGGCGATGTACAAGTCCCAATTCCCCCAGCCGTATCGGAAGTTCTTTATAAGAGCGGGGTTCCATCTTATAAACCAGCATGCCGCCCGGACAATTCATCGGCTTAATCGCATATTCCGACTCATCAATCCTGGTGGTATACATATTTTCCCGGTAATGATCCCAATGTCCCGATGTCTCCCACAGTTGGCGGTTCAGAATCATCGGTGTGGAAATTTCCATATAGCCTTCTCTTCGGTGTATATCCCGCCAGTAATCCATCAATTGATTCTTCAGGATCATTCCTTTCGGCAGGAAAAACGGAAATCCCGGTCCTTCCTCCATAAAAGTAAACAATCCCAACTCCCGACCTAATTTCCTGTGATCTCTCCGCTTCCACCGAAGCCAGGTGCTCCTCTGTAAACGGAAAGCTGAAATCAAAATCATAATAAAAACCGTTCTCAATGGCAGGACCGATGGCACATTTCGTATCCGGATACAATCGTTTCACTGCATGCGCCAGCACATGGGCACTGGTATGCCAGAAAGCCTCCTTCACTTTTTGCTCCTCAAACTTTCCTTCCCACAGTTCTCCGCTTCTTTCCAGTACTTTCATTTCTCATGTCTCCTTTCAACTTTTTTGTTTGATAGGCGTTTGCGAAACGCCACAAGCCGCATAAATACGTCATTTTTTTGTTGTTAAAAATAAAAATCTCCTCACGGTTTGTGATATAATGGAGTTGACTAGAAACCATAAATCACGCCCCGAAAGGAGATATGTCTATGATA
>JALERO010000087.1 GCA_022764265.1 Eubacterium sp.
GCTATGGCATTTCATTTTTTGGGAAGGACTGTCTGGTGAAAATGAAAGAGTGAAAATGAGCTGCCTTTACCGTGTCTGAACAGACGCCGGCGGGGCAGCTTTGCAATCAGTCGGAGGATTTCACCGAAGTGTAATATCCCCGTTGGAGTTTCTCAGGGTAAAGGTTTCTTCTGGATTAGAACCTGCCCGCTCAAAGCGTTGGTAATCTTCGTCATCCTGGGTAGATCGAGCTCCGGTTATGCCCTGGGATACGGAAATCTCTCCGTAGTCGGTGGATAACTGGAGACCGAGGGAGGCTTTCTGTTCCTCGGTCAGGTTGATGCTGGCATCACCGTATTCAAGCTGACCCTTTGTCTGTCCCAGAAAAACAGTTCCGTTGGCATTAAAATCGCCATCAGAAAGCTGGATTACTGCTTTTTGCAGGGTGGAATCCGTCAGATTCAGCTCACCGTAGTTTATAGTGATGTCAGGATTTGTCATGGTCAGGTGGTTTGCCTTCATGTCTCCATTACCAAGAGATAATTTTACCTGATCGATGGTGCTGTCTTTGATGTTCAGATCGCCATAATTCATCTCAAGATCTAACTGTTTTGTCTGAAAACTGTCCATGGAACAGTCTCCGGAATCCAGAGCTATTGCCACATTCTCCAGCAATTTTTCTGCCGGGAGATATAAAGTGACGGAGTTTTCAAAGTCATTGGAGGATTGTCTGCCCATATGAAGAAAGTAGCTGTAATCGATCTGAAAAGAGCTGCCGGAGATTTCGGATTCTTTCAAATGTAATGTATTATTCTTTACCTCATAATGAATGGGTTCCGACTTTTTGTTGTCATAGATTGCATAAGACAGATAGCAGGAACCATCTTCTGAAGGGAGTATCTTGAAATCTGCGTAGGAAAGATCGGCTTCGATCTCGGTAAATTCCGGAAGCTTTTCCTTTTCTAACGTGTGTTTTTTTATGTTCGAAACCGTTCCGGTTGAGGAATTTATGTCTGTTTTTGAGAGCTCTTCCAGTCCGCCATTCCCCAAGCCGATCACAAGCAAGGCACCTCCCAGGACACAGCATATAACAGCAATTAGTAAAGCTGTTTTAACGAATTTTTTCATCTTTTTTCACTCTCCTTTTGTTGATAATCGTTTGGGTGAATCGTATCAATCCGGTTCCAATCCATCGGCAGATAAATATGCCGGCAAATAAAAGTAGAATACACAGTCCGATTCCCAGCAAACCGCCGCCGATGAGCAGGCAGGAGCAGGATAAGGATGCGGTAAAGACAGAGAAACCATCTATGAGCATTTTGACTCCCAGCAGTGCGGAGGATATGCTGAAAATAAAAACGCACAGGATGCCCACGCCAAGCAGCAGAATTCCCACGAAAAGGAAAACAAGTAAAACGAGGGCAAGTGGCCCTCCAATCGGTGCCGCAAGGATTGCAAGACCGGCAATCAGGAGAACATTCAATGGGGATGGTCCTTTTTTTGTGTGGTGAACCTGATCTCCTGCCCGATATCTGTGGCTGGAGCCGGTTTCACGATTTTCCGTGTTGTTATGTAACATAGGTATGGTTTCTGAAGAAACCTGTGCGGTTTTTTCATACAGAAGAGCGGACAATAGTTCCGAGGCAGCTTCCTTCGGTGTTCCCAGTTCACGGATCACCTGCTCCTCACCCTCCGGACCGGCCTCGTCAAAATATTCTGTAAAATATTCCATGGCATTCTGATAATCTTCTGCCGGCAAACGTTTTAAGTATTTATCCAATTGTTTCAGATATTCGGTTCGATTCATGATTTCAACCTCCCTTCAATAATTCCATCTATGGTGTCCTTGTAAGTGTTCCATTCTTGTTCCAGATAAACAAGCTGTTCCTTTCCGGTGTCGGTAATGGAATAATACTTTCGATTTCTGCCCTGAAATTCTTGATTATAGGTTGTCAAAAAACCACTTTGCTCCAGCTTGCGAAGAATGGGATAAAGGGTAGACTCTTTAATACTGGCAGCCAGCTTGACCGTCTGACTGATCTCGTAGCCGTAAGAGTCCGCCCTGTTTACAACAGATAAAATCAGAAACTCAATCAGCAGTGAAGATACAGGATAATACATCTGATCCCTCCTTTTATGTATTGTTTTTTAATTCTATATATATAAAATTTTTATATATTAAATATAACTACATATGTATGAAATGTCAAGAGAAAATTATTATTTCGCAGCAAGAATGCCGAGGCGTTCTTGAATTATTTCTTATGAAATAAAAAAGATGCCTTTCATCTTAATAGGGAATACTCCTTCTTCATTTATGCATTGCACAGACGGCAAAAAAGCCGATGCATGCAGTTCTCTCGCCGGCCGGTGAGGGTGTCGGCGAAGAACTGTCATGATCGGCTCTGCCGTCGTCTGTTCGCTCAATTAAAGAAGAATTATCGTGTCAAAAGTTCCATATCCCATTCTAATATTTCGCCGGAATTGGCATCAATTTCAAAATGATGT
>JALERO010000116.1 GCA_022764265.1 Eubacterium sp.
TAGCTTTTATTTCCAAACTGCATCTCGCAGGCATTTGTGTACGGCGTAACTGCGGTGAGATAACGGTATGTTTTATCGAATCCCCATTCCTTTGCCTGAAATACGATCCTCTGGTTGGTTATGTACAGGATTCCCCGGTGCTGTACAAGTTCCTTGTGTTCTATTGTCCTTCCCATGCCGTTGCTCCATCTCGTCCCTTTAAACAGTCCCGGACTGCTGTGCCCATAATGACGATACTGCTTCACTGTCTTTTCTTCCAGATTGACCGCTTTATCAATAAAATGAATCTTTTCGCCACGTTTCAGGAACAACTGATCTGTATTCAGGATTGGAAGTCTTCCGGACATGATCTCGTTCTTTGCCGCTGCCGGAAGGATAGATGTAACTGTCGGAATCTGATTTTTATTTCCAAACAGGGCATCGAAAAATCCCATACGCCTCACCTCTTTCCTCTTATCCTACTGCCTGTTTTATCTTGCATGGTCGCATCACAGGCGACATCTTACACGAGTTGATAATCTCTTCAACTATAGTACTTCCCATTTTCCATTACGACTGGTACCTTTTCTCTTGATTTTTTCAAATTTTTTCAGTTTTTGAATATAGTATTTCACTCGACTTACCGACCATCCCAGTTTTTCAGCCAAAAGAGAATTCGTCATATCCGGATATTCCTTTATCAAATTCAAAAGGGTTATTTCATCCTCGGATAATTTGGTTTGGTCTGATTGGTTTGATTGGTTTAAATTGTTTAAATGACGATTCTGACCAAAATCAAATGAATATGTGTCATTCAATGGAACAATAATCCGAAAAATATCACCTTCAATAAACTTTGGTTCTTGACCAGAATAATATTTGCTATATTTAAACAAGTTGCGAACACCGGAACCAAGCTGATCTGCATATCCAATATTTCTGAAAAACGCTGCAATAATCGGATTCTTCGGATTTGGCTCAAGATTATCCACCGTAATGCATCCATCATTTGCAGCCCGGTTTGCATTTTCCACATACATACGCTCTTTTTCTATCACAAACTTTGCCGTATAACTGCTGGAAAACTCCCGGTGCATCAAAGTATTGCTGACCATTTCTCTTACAATTGTATTTCTCAGGCTCTTGTTTACAGTATCTTCCAAAAAGAACTTGTCCGGCAGATGCTTTCTTCCAAATTCAAGAAGCCTGTCGTAACTTTCAATCAAATTTGTTTTAATAATCTCACGATCATCATACCGATCCACATTCACCTTCCGGACGAGTGCATCTGTAACATAAGCCGGTGCCACGTTCAAAATCACATCGTCTTTACCCAACAACATAATTGCAGCAAGGTTATAACCCTCTTCTCCAGTTGCAATATCACGTCCATATAATCCTGCGCTTTTCAGTAAATCCTGATCATTCATGGCCGTCCACGGATGCTGTCCGCCTGCATGATTCTGTGCCATTATCCGGATTTTCGGTAACAAATCCAATCGTAAATCTTCCATTTTCGCATATGGATATATCTTCTTTTCAGTAAAAATGTTTTGTTTGCGAATATACATCTGGGCAATCGCACCAGTAGCAGTCACCTTCACATCGGCATCATCCACACGGTCATAAATAACTTTTTTATAACTATGCACTTCCGCACTCGGTGGAATATGCACATGAATAATTGTACGTTTTTCATCATATTTGATAATTTTAGGTATCAAATATACCGTTGGTGAGAACAACAGTGGATTGCTCACAACCTTTATGAAATTCTTCACCATATCAGGAGCCGCCTTTTCTGGCACCCCAACTACGGTTCCATCATTCAGCACGCCTAAGAAAATGTCTCCACCAAAGCGGTTCAAAAAAGAGCATACTGTTTCATAAGTATCTGAATCAATTCCGTTTCCGCAGCGTTTAAATTCGACAGCTATGGTTTCTCCTATTGTAAGAATGGATTGTAAGGTTTCCAAATCCATTTAAACACCTCCCATAAGCAATATTCGTTTTACAAATGACAGATCAATTCATCTATATCAACTGGTATTTAATTTTATTCTTTCTTGCATATTCCTCTGCATAAGAACCAAAGGAGCATTGAATAATAAACTGCTTATCAGTATTAGAAAAAGCGTCTTGTCCAATACTTTTCACACTATCCGGAATGATAATAAAATCCAACAAACTACACCCAAAGAACGCCCTCTCACCTATAGAATTCAAATTTTCATGTAATACTACTTTTTTTAATGCCGTACACTCTTCAAACATTCTCTGGGGAACCGTAACCATATTTTCGGGTATTGCAATCTGTTCCAGTTCACTGCAGCCAGATAATACACCCTCGCCTATCCAATATACACTTTTCGGAATCTTAAGTGTTTTTAATCCGGTTCGTTTGAATGCATTTTCTCCTATTCTTTCTAACATCATTGGTAGGGACACTGATTTTAAACTTCTGCAATTCTCAAAGGCAGAATCGCCAATTTCCTTCATACTCATAGGCAACACCACCTGATGCAAACAGTCGCAGTCCGCAAATGCACCTTTTCCAATATATCCGATACCTTCTGTCAGAATTGCTTCTTCTGTCTTACTATTCTTAAAACTGTCCTCTGCGATTTCTATCACCGGTGTATTTCCCGATTTGTTCTGAAAAATAATAGTCGTGTTTTTACTTCCGGAAAACCCTGTCACAGCCACCCCGCTTCCCTGCAGGCTTTTCTTATATGTAAACAAATCGCCATATGATTTTCCCGATGAAGATTTCTCATCTTGAATAGCAGGCCCGCTTCCTTGTTTCTGCAATGTGATCTCACAAGTTCTGCCTAATACTTTATTTCCATAACAAATGCACCATACAGATACAATCCAGTCTGCATTTACACGGCTCATTCCAAAATCATCCATTAACTGCTTCACATAACGGAAGGCGAATGTATTATTGATTCTTGATGTGTTCTGTATATCCTGAGCAATCCCCATATTATATGCCATCAACA
>JALERO010000133.1 GCA_022764265.1 Eubacterium sp.
TCCAGTACTTTCATGACACCGATCGTTCCGAAGACTGCCATGAAAATGATGACATAGGTTGGATTTCCCGGAAGGAAACACGGCGGGTTTATGTATGTTATCGCCGACACAGTAGGCGGCATCGCCGCCACTCCTGTCGGCAGCGGACTAGGTTCCACAACGGTATCCGGAAACATTCATTATTTCCGTGCCTTTACCGAATTAGAAAAATTATATGTAAACGCAACGGTCACAAAATCGGGAAAGCGACTGATTTTTGTAGATACCATGATTCTGTCAGAAGATGGTACCGTATATGCAAAAGCAGATTTTATTTATGCAAAGCTGGCACTGCCGGATAATGTGAAAAAGCTTTGAAAAAGAAACGAAACTTTCGAACCCAACAGTACAGAAATCCCTTACTCCCACTTGTGAAAGTGGGAGCATTCTCCAATTGGATAAAATCATCTGGAATTCACATTGAATAAAAAATGCGAAAATGCCGGGTTTACATATTCGATGGTAAATTCCACAATGTTATGGTACTTATCTGCTCCCTGTGCCTCAATCTGAAAAAGAGCACTACCTTTTTTTATTTTCAAAAGAGAACTTATTTTCTCATTCGCATTACTGACAATCATATTTTGAGAAAAATAAATCGGTTTGTGATGAACTGCTTCCATGTAATCATATAAAGATACTTTTTCAAAATCAAATTCTTCTATATCATCAAAATATTTAAGTGGAACATATGTATGTTCCACGGCAAATGGTTTTTTATCCGCATAGCGCAAGCGATGGATTCCCCATATTTCTTCCCCATGTTTTAACCCTAATTTATGTAGAAAATACGGATTATCCGGAATCTCTCCGCAACCCAATAATCTATTGGATAAATGCATCCCCTTTTTTTGAAGCATAGCTGTCATTCCCAGACCACTTTCCGCACCGGCATAATCAATATCCACTTTTTGACTTTCCTTTTGAGCCACAAAGGTTCCTGAACCGGCTTTCCTGATCAAATATCCTTCTTCCACCAATTTTTCAATGGCTCGTTTTATAGTCATACGGTTTACCGCATACTTTTCTGCTAATTTTCGTTCACTTGGAATCGCTTCTCCCGGTAAATATTTCTGATCCTCTATTTCTTTTAATAAAATATCCTGAATCTGTGCATAAAGCGGCATTTTATAATGCATAAAGCACCTCCCGTGTCTTTCTTGCGATTACCGGATCCTCTTCATAAAAGGACACCCAATCCTTGTTCATGATTGCATGAATATACTGGATAACATCTCCTTGTCGATCAAAGGTTAATCCTCTTTTTAACACCAATGCTGTCATATTATCCACATTTAACATTTTCTCTTCTTTTTCATTTGCATATACAATCTCAAGCTTCTGTTCTTCCCGGTCCGGCTGATGATTGTATTCTTCAGACAATATTTCAAAAAGAGAACGTTCTTCCAGATTATGTTGTATTATTCTTGGTGCAATATGGTCTGGAACATAGGCATATTCAATTGTAATAGGTACTTTTTTGCCTTCATGGTAAACATGCCGGATGCGTGTGATTTTATTTATCAATGTGTTTTTCGGAAGCTCCATTTTCTTCGAAAGCTTCCCATCCGCCTCAAGCAATTGATATTCTATCAGACGAGTTTCCTTCTATGCAGAGTCCTCGTTCTGTTATCTCATTTTTATTCGAAATATAATAAACATTTTTTGTCACCAGCCTGGTTGCTTCATATACATCATACATTCGATTATGATTAGGATTTGTATCAATAAAAAAGACACTGTATGCTGGCGTTAGTTGCATATTGGGGCCATGAATATATTCTTCTCTTTCATAATACGCGCTCAACACTTTTAGCGTTTCCTGAAATTTCAGTGCCGCCTCTCTGGCAATACCCATATTCGCTCCATCTGCTACAATGATAACTTTTTCCATTGCCAAAAAGTCATAAAACCACTTATGTATCCATTCATCAGATGTATTGGCTAATTCACAATTGATTTCACATGCTTTTTTCATCTGATTTCTAATTTTGGTGTAGTATTTTCCAGAAATGGTTTTATTTTTTCTTCCAATTTCCAGAGAAAATAACATAAAATACAGAATCAATGTACTGAATCCAAGAGTAACATAGTCAATTATTTCATTTCCAACGCCATATTCAATCACGCAATCGGAATACCTGCTCAGCTCAGCCTCAACATTGCCAGTCAAAACTACAAACGGTCTATCCAGATCATTTAATCTTTTTGCCACCTGAATCATATTGGTGCTGCACCCACTTTGAGAAACCAGAATCACAAAGGAATTTTGTATTAGATTCTGGTTGTAATCTATACAATCTCCTGCACTTATTATTTCCACATTGACACCGCTAAAATGCTTTATAAACATGAATGCACTGAGAGCAGCATTCAAAGATGAACCTGAAGCTACAATACAAATATCTGAATTATTTGATTTTTCCCGAAATAATTCGTATTCCTTTATCAGTTCTTCTGTTAATTCATGAGATTTTTCTATGTTATCCAACATTCTGTCCCCAGTAATTTGTACATAATATCTCATATCCTTCTCCATTTTCTCCCTCCTTTCCGTACCAATTTATATATTAAATATACCAAAAAATTCTACTATTCAATAATATAAAATCGATTTTTAGAACCAATTTTGGATTTTTTCAAACCAAATACAGTTATTTTGAACCAAAAAAAAGCTCTGCTACTATTTGTAACAGGGCTTTTCATAAAAATTCAAGAACACCTCAGCGTTATTGCTATATTTACAATTCTTGTTCCGGTACCGTATTTACATTGTTCTGCGTGCTCGGAATTTCTTTCATTCTGTCCTTGCCGCCTTCTTCGTCTCTTTTTCTTCCGTCTGGTCCACCGGCCGGTCGTTCGCCTGGTTCTCCGCCTGGACCGCCACCTTTTCCGCCTGCGCCGCTGCCGGCTCCGTATACCAGACTGTCCATGGTAATCTCTGTGGCTTTTCCGTTTGCGGTCAGCGTATAGGTGCTACCTTGTTTGATTTCCGGACAGCTTAGCAGTACAGAAGTATACGCATTCTCCGGTTTCCAGGACAGAAGTTCTTTCCCCTCACTGTCCGTAAGAATGACCTCACTTCCGGCAGTTCCGGAGAAAGACGATGGTCTCGTTTCTGAAACTCTCCCTTTGAAAAAGCAGAATCCGGAAAACGGCCGTCATTTTCTGCAAGAATGCCAAGTGTTATATCTGCATTGGAAACAATCTCCCGATAATTCAGAATTCCAACACTACCAATGATAACAGACAACACTACGAGCAAAGAAAGCATTGTTGCAATTACCATTTTAACACGTAACTTCTTAATCATTTGACCTCCTCCATTTTATACTTAATCCAGATCATATCCGTTCTTCAATATCGTCATCCAATCTCTCTTTTCATAAACGAGGTTGATTGTCGCACCGATTACCGCACCTTCCACCGGATGTCCCAGAATGCATCCTACCAAAGTACCGCAGACCAAAGGTCTCTGCAATGACCAGAGTCCTACGAACGGTAAATTACCTACAGCAAGCCAGTATACGACTCCACACAGGATTGCCTGAATCAACGTCATGTTTCCCATTTTCATTCCTCCTCTTCTTTTGCAGCATCACAGCTCTGTGTATTTTTTATAGTGCTGCGTGCCAATGTTAAATGGTTTCTTTATGATAATTCATTATCATCATACATAATCTTTTGCCTCGATCACCTGCTGCTCCGGAACCAGCTGATAGTAAACATGTACGCCTTTATCCATCAGATGTTTGATGGATTCGATCTCATCAGGTGCACAGGCAACATTTTTGATAAATGGCTTTCTCTCTCCCCGCAGTCCCATGCCTCCAAGATTCACTCCTTCAAAGGTACATCCCAGGTCAACCAGCTTGGCATAGGTGTTTGGTGTTTTTGTGAGTACCATAACCTTCTCGCTTGCTTCTTTTGATGGTCTCTGCAAAATATCCGCACCCTTTTCTACAGAATAAACATTGCATTTCACTCCGTTCGGAGCCAGCGCTTTGATAACTCTCTTATTAAAAGAATCATTTGCCACCTCATCATCCACAATGATGATTCTGTTTACATTTAAACTAGGGGTCCATACAGATACAACTTCTCCGTGGATCAAACGATCATCCACTCTTGCCAATACGATATTTTTCATTCTTCTTCCTCCTCATCCTCTTCTTCTGCATCGTCTGCATGAAACATGTCATTAACGTACATTATGGTTCCTGCTCCCTCATCCATGAGATGCCTGCAAATTTCTTCGGCACCCATATCCATATAGCGGTCCATCATTGCCACAACCGCCAGGGAAAGATTGATTCCTGTCAAATGATAAAATTTGAAATCTCTCATCAGATCCACAATGGTGTTGAACGGGCTTCCATGGAATACATCTGATAAAAACAGAACTTCCATATCCTCCGGTGTCGCCTCCAGCTCCGCCCGAAGTTTTTCTCTTAAATCATCCACGGTCTCTTCCGGAAATAATCCATAATACACAAGATCTTTCTGCTCACCGGCTAACATCTGGACACTGTCCACAAGGCCTTCAGAAAATCTTCCGTGAGAAACGGCGATAATCTTAACACTCATCCCAACGTACCTCCTTAATTTGTGTTTCGTTTTTGTCATTAACTGGAGTATATCATCGGGAAAGTGATTATTTTCACAGACCATTTCGCGCAGTCCTACGAAAAAAACACAGCCGATTGCGGTAACCTTTACGCAAAATCTTTACGCAAAAAGAGCGAAACACCAACCGGATTTGCACAAAAGTTTACGCAATTTTTTCCCGGCAATTCATCGAATTTTTTCGCACCCTGAGATGAAACAGATAATATTTTCCGAGTAACAAACTTATATATAATGAGGGCAAGCTTGAAGCGCAACACAAAGCAATCAAC
>JALERO010000146.1 GCA_022764265.1 Eubacterium sp.
TAACTTTGAATGATAGTTCTCTGCAATATCCTTGACATCCTGAAGACAATGAGCAATATTGTTGTACTCACCCCGATGAAGAAGCAGATGCTTGTCAATCAACAAAGATAAACAAATGGCATGAATTCGTTTCACCGGATCTTCAATGGCATCGTATTCCGGATAACCGACAAATCCGGCGCAACGTCCCAAATTCGAGTTGGCACAGAAACCAATGATATCCTTCAACCAATCATCCTGCAGTGAATTCAAAAGACCAGGAACTTTACGATAAATGTACTTCGCATCCTTCTCCCAGCAAATAGCAAACTGACGGAAATATCCATTCACAATCTCCCGTATGGTATCCAGACAATACTGCTGGAACGCTTCCCTTGCTTCTTCGGAAGGAAACGTACGGAACCCGGCACAAACATATTGAGACAGGAAATTACAGATCAAATAACCCGCATCATAAGCCATCGGTCCACAGAAGGTATATTCCATATCAATGACCTTCATCGCGTCCGGGCCGACAAAAATATTCGAAGTATGGAAATCGCCGTGAACAAAGGTCTCTCCCCGCTTCATATAGCATTCCCGGAGCTTAAATCTCTCGCAGGCAATCCTCGGATCCATGACGATCTCCCGACTGTATCGCTCCAGCTCCGGATCCAAAAGTGCACCAAACGAAACATCCTCATTCTCTTTAAAATCAAAAAACAAGGTATCAAATATACTTCGCATATCATGATTCATAAAATGCTTCGTCAGTTCACGAAATGTCTTGGTATCCAGATAATACTCTGATGTATAAAAATGTGTCTTCGCCAGATATTCCGCAATCTGTTTTCCAAAATTCGGAAACTGCACCGACTGGTTCAGCTGATATCTACTGATCTTCAGATCAGAAACATCCTCCATGGCAAACACACGATTCTCTGAATCGTAAAAGTAAACTTCAGGCACATACTCCGGAACAATCGCTCTGCGCATCCGCATGGTCTCATACTCCAAGCGACTCCGCTCCTCGGAAAGCGGAAAATCCACGCGGCGACCCTGTGCTCGTCCCTGCTTCACAATCAGCCGATAGTTGCCGTCACTGACACGAAACACATAATTCAGAAAACCATCGCCATCTTCCTCCTCGGTTCCTTCCCCAACCTCGGAAATCACAAAGGGTTTCGAAAAATCCATCTCCGGCATATGTTCTCTCAGATATTCTGTTATATTATCTTTCGACAAATTGAACATAAAATACCCCTTCCCCAATACTCTTATTGATATAATATCACAATAAGAGCAAATGAAAAAGCATTTCTTTGCATTTTAAGGAAAAATAATTAGACCATTTTCCGTTAAATATTCAAGAAAACCCTCGCATCCCTCGATGATATCATCATAGGTCTCATCAAAATTGCCGGTATACCATGGATCTGCAATATCTCTTCCCGAACCCGCAAAAGACAAAAACTTGTAAACCTTCCCATCCGGGTCTCCCTTCAGCATCCGATTAAGATTCCTCATATTCCAGGAATCCATACCGATAATATAATCAAATTCCTCATAATCCTTCCGGGTAATTTGCCTTGCCCTGTGAGGAATCAACGGGATATGAACCTCCTTAAGCTTCCTCACCGTACCCCTGTGAGGCGGGTTCCCGATTTCCTCTGTGCTGGTCGCACAGGAATCGATATAAAACTGATCCGCCAGGCCTTTCTCCCTCACCATGTGAGAAAAAACAGACTGGCTCATAGTTGAACGGCAAATGTTGCCGTGGCACACAAATAATACTTTAATCATAAATATGAATATCCTCCTATTGAATTTAAAACAAAACTTGACTGTCTTTTAGCTTTATTGCACATATTTGAAAGTTTTACAGCTGGTCATATTTCTCACTTTTTCCCTTTGATTTATCAACCGGATATTTTGCTTCATTCTGAGACATTTTCATATTGATTATTTCATCTGCATCCAATCCAAGTTTGTCTAATAAATTCTGACTATAAACCAACACATCTGCAAGTTCCTCTTTGATGTGTTGTATGTCATACTGATTATCACTCCACTGAAAACATTCTAACAGTTCCGCAGCCTCAATTACAATTGATTTTGCAAGATTAGCCGGTGAATGGAACTGATCCCAATCACGATCTTCTGTAAATTTTCTGATTCTGTTTATTGTTTCTGGTTTCATTCATAACTCCTCTATTTTGCAGCTTCTTTTAAAGCTTCTCTTAGCTGCTCGTCACAAGCATATATATACAATCCATTAACTCCACGTGTCATAAGAACCCGTACTTCATGTTGAATTAGTATTTCACCAAATTTTTTCTTTGAACCATCTGATAATGTTCTGTTACGGATTGCTTTGTTATTATGACTTTCAGACGGATCAAATACAATTTTTCCCTCTCTATATTTCACAGATGGACCTAATATTACACCAGCATAATTCAAATCAAATCCTTGAATTGTAAATGTTGATCCCACTTCATTAATTGTTTGTGGCTGCTCTGCCCAAGCTAATCCTTTTATCTGCCTTTTTTGCTTTCTAGAAAGCTCTGCTTCAAGTTCACGATTCCAGGGCTTATGCCATTTACCAATATTAACTTCCCAATATTTTAATCTGTCTTCTGGTCTATGATTAGCACTATACTCCCAATCATATGTTGCAATTAATCTCGATAAGGTAGAGTCAGCTTCACTGGCTTTCTTTTTAATCTCTGTATTTAATTCTTCTGGATTATCAAATATCTTAATGGTATATTTGTCAAAAGGTTTTGGGATTTTTTTAAGTTCCCCTTTTTTGGTAAATGAATCTATCCAATCCATTGTATCTGGATCTGCATGCATTCTAAGTTGCTTATCTAATAATAAATAATTATTAGATACCTTTGCTTGATTCCTATACTGTTCAAGGATTTGTGCTTCCCAGAATTGCTCAGTTGTTAGTATTTGATTTTCATCGAACATCACAATGGTTACTCGTGCTCGTTCAATGATATCTTTAAGTTGATTATTACCTCGATATGATTGTTTTCCTTGTGTAAGCAATAAATGAGCCTCATCAATAAATGCAACATCAACCGGATTATCCTTTGTATGATTGTTAATAAATGTAGTGGGTTTACTTATTACGTTTCCATACTTTTCTGTTAAGCCAAGTTTCTCGGCAATTTGCTCATAAACTATAATCTGCTCTTTATGATTAACAATCAGATAACATTGTAAATCTTTATTATTTTCTTCTGCCTGACAATACAATTCATAAAAAGTACTACTGTTAAGAACCGTTTTGCCCGTTCCTGCTTCTCCATCTATAAAGATTAATTGCTCATTATCACCATGAGAAAGTGCCTTGTTAACCTTTTGAATAATCAACTCTCTTGCTTTTTCCTGATCCTTTGTAAGCTTATGAAGGGGAGAGGCCTTGTAAATTGCAGAATCTTTGATAGAACTTTCTGTTGGGAATAACTCTTTATTTTCCTTTCGAAGGCCTCTCCAGATTTTACCAAAAATCTCATCCAACTCTTCCATAGGATAATAACTTTTTTGTGGATTATCTCTTAAATTATATACATGTTTTACTCGATCTGCACTCATCATATAGTGCATTAATCTGTTTTCAATATCAAGAGTCAATGATTTATTAAAATGTTCATGTCCTATAATAAACAATGTGGCATCCTTCTTTAAAAGTTTATTTTGCCATTTGGTTGTATCATCAATGGAATCGTAATGTTGACGAGTTCTCTTAAAAATATCATTTGATTCACCAACATATACTTCAAAATATCCGGATTCCATCCAATTATGAATATATACAGTTGGAAAATTCATTATAATTTCCTGAGTTTTTTCATCTTCAGCAGGCAGAGAGATTTTTTCAAAAATATCCAAAGCCTCTCGATGATCCTTTATTTTTTTTATAACTGGTTGGGAAACTGCCATTATTATTCCTTCTTTGTAGCATTATCTTATCATTATTTTTCAGTAGAATAGCGTTATATTTCTTGCTTAATACGCAATTCTAAAATAGTCCAAATATGCTTTATATTTATCCTGTGCGGTCAGACAGGTATCTGTCAGATAGCCTTTTTCCTTGTTCCATTCTTTCAATCCGCGATAATAGAACATTTTCAGATTATCCTCAATAATGAACGGAACGATATTATATTTCAGGCATTCCTTAAACATAATCAATCTGCCTACACGACCGTTACCGTCCTGAAATGGATGGATTTGTTCAAACTTCACATGGAAGTCCAGAATATCTTCAAAAATCTTTTCTTCTTTTCCGTTGTACTCTGTCAGCAATGCTTTCATTTTATCGGCAACTTCTTCCGGAAATGCGGTATCCATACCACCAACTTCATTTGGCATCTTTTTATAATCGCCAACAGCAAACCAATCTTTTCTGGAATCACTTGTTCCGTTCTTCAAAATCAGGTGAAGTTCTTTGATGAACTTCTCTGTCAGTGCTGCCTTTGCATTATCAATAATCATATCAATACAACGGAAGTGATTTGCTGTTTCAATCACATCATCTACATTCAGCACTTCTTTTTCCACACCGATGGTGTTGGTTTCAAAGATGTATCTGGTCTGATCATGAGTCAGACGGCTGCCTTCGATATGGTTGGAGTTGTATGTTAAATCAATCTGCGTCTTATGGTAAATACCACCTGAATACTTACTTGCTTTCTGTTCCTGCAAAATATCAAGCAAAGTAATAGGCTGTTCTTTTTTCTTGTTGGAACGCTCCGGTTTTTCTGCATTTTCGGGAATATTCCAGGTCTTGCCGGTTAAAAATGCACCGTTCACACGTCCCTGAGCACAGTAATTTCTAACGCTGCGCTCCGACACATCCCATTTTTTCGCCATTTCAGTAACTGAAAGGTATCGCATCTGCTCTCCTCCGTTATAAATCAAAATTTATATTTTACTACAATACAGTATATCACATCATCGGCAAAATATCAAATATTTACTACGTCGTCGTTTCTGTTTTTTGCCGTTTCCGGTATTTATATATTTATAGTATCAGCGTTATAATAAGAAAACTTCTGACCAACAACATGTGTCAATCAGAAGTTTACTTTTTTATATTTGAAAGAAGAACACCGAGTGCTTCATTATCCGATGGTCCTTCTACAATTACAAAGACAATTTTTCTTTTTGCCACTACATCTCACCAGCCTCTCTAAATGCCAGTGCGATTTCATAGTTGTTTGTTGGCTCATATACAACTTCGTTCTGCTCTCCCAGAACAATATCTCTGTAATAGAAATCTCTCAGGTTATTATTCTCTTTTACATTTACCATTCTCAGATA
>JALERO010000159.1 GCA_022764265.1 Eubacterium sp.
ATTCATTTAAAAGGAAAAGAACGACCGGAGGTAATCTGGCTTCAAGAACACCACAAGAAGGTTCAGACCGATTGTGGTTTAAAAAGCAAAATCGATACTGACCAGCTTCTTTATGAACGAATGTACCAAAAGAAGCCGGAAGAGTTACATAATCTCACAAAACTGCGTTATTGGAGAACTGGGCGATCGGTACCGGGCAACAGAGATCAATGTCTCTCTTATGGGCAAGCACTCTGTCTCTCTGAGAATGAACTTCCATATCTGATACAGGCATATTACGATCACAGTATTACCGTATATACCCCGGCTTCTGCCGGGACTTCACCTGATTATTCTGTGAAATATGAGAAAATGATCAAACTGACGGAAGCTTATCTTGAAAAAATTCCGTCCGAACAGCTTTCCCGTTTTCAGATTCCATCAGAAAAGAAAAACCATTATCTCAGACACTTATATTTTACCGATGCCTTCCATTATATCCACGTGCGCCCTGTTCCGGAAAAAGTGCTGACAAAACATATTGTCAGCACCCGATACGATTCCGAATTTACCCGGCATAAAAAGCTTCTGGGAGAAATTCCAAGAACTGTCATGATTCGTCATCTTTTAATCCTTGGGTTACCGGATATCACATTGAAACAATTAAATGAACAGCTCTCTTTCTTTGGTTTTCTTCCTCTTACCGAGTCTCATACGCTCGTTTCGGGAGAATATCAGGACTGGTTACTCATACAATTATTTCAATTGTACGAAAAAAAATGTCATTCTTTTTCCAAGGAAGAAAAGCTCCTCTGGTTTCAAAATGCCTGTCGTATTCTGGATCATTATTTTATTCGCACCGGACATCCCAAACTCCGATTTATGCATTTTAAAGCATTAGATTTGTGATGGGATGGGTATTCCTTTCTCGTCACATTAGGGGAATACTTATGAATAAACCAAAAGACAATCTAATTATCGACACATTGAATCAACAACCACAACAAGGTATGGAACTGCTCATGGAAACATATACCGGGCTGGTTTTTAAGGTAATTTCCTTTCATCTGAGCAATCCTGAAGATATCAAAGAATGCACCAATGACACCTTTGCGGAATTTTATTTCCACAGAGCTTCTTATAATGCAGGGAAAGCCTCCCTTCCCGTTTACCTGACGGCCATCGCCAGGTATCTCGCCATCTCCCGCTATCGGAAAGAAAAAAAGCATATGGAAAATGATACACTGGTGGAAAGTCCCGTGGAGGATAAGGCTATCTTCCTGGCTGAAGTACGGGCAGACCTCTCCCGGGCTCTAAAATCTCTCAAACCTAATGAGCTGCAGATCATCCGGATGAAGTATTATGGGGGCATGACCATCTCGGAAATTGCGAACTCTCTTCAGCTGCCTTATGAGACGGTAAAAAAACGACATCAGCGAAGCATCCTAAAACTCCGACAGGCATTGCTTCTGTCCCTCATTTTCTTCGTATTGGCTATATTTTCCGTATCCACTTATGCGGTATTACGACATTTCAACATCATTCCGCCTCTTTTTTCCATCGAAAAAACACGAGAGCCGGAAGAGAGCACAGAATCAGCCGAAGAAGAGACTTCTGAGGAAGAAACTGATAAATATTCTTCACACAAAAACAAAAGGATAGCGAAAAAGGAAAAGAAAAAAGCAAATTTAAAGGAAGAATCTATGGAATCCTTTTCTGACATCCGTATCTCCACAGAGACAAGAAACAATACAAAAGCTTCTACTCCGGAACAAAACGAAGGTCAGAAAAAAGATAATACAAGCACAATCTCGGATATTTCTTCGGATTCTTCCAATAAACAGGCACAAAATGAAATAGAGCAGGAATGGAATGTGCCGGAAAACTACAAATATATCCCAGATTATGGAATAAAAAAAGCTTCCAGCAATCCATCCTATACCCTGGAGGCCACTGCCTTTGCTGAGGATGAGGAGACAAGCATTTCCCTGGTTTCCGCATCCCTGATTAATAAAAAACTTACAGTGAAAATTCAGGCAGTGTCAAAAACGAAGCCTTTTTCCATGTCATTAGAGGAAATGGAACAGAATCTCGGACAAAATTATACCCGCTCGGTGAGCTCTCTGGATTCATATGTTTATTACGGCGAAAAGGTGGCTGCTATCTGTATGACTTCGCAAAACACGCCGGGAAACGGCTATCTTGTTTCTGAAATATTTGAAAATGATAACTTTGAACCGGTTACCAATGATAATAAGGAAATATCACTGACAGTAAAATGCTTTGATCTTTCTTTATCCTTTACTTTGGTGCAAACCGAGGAGCAGACGCTGACAGATGATAGTTTATATCAGATGAAAAAATATGGCGGACTGATGATTCAACCCCGGTTAGAAGAGGGGCATCTTAAAATCGCAATTCATACCTTAAATAAAGATGACTACATTACCCTTCCGGGATTGGTCCGCGGTGCCTGGGGTGACAGCTATGAGGATGGCATTCTCACCGCCACAGATGAACATGGAAAGGTGTTGGAGGGAGACTGCATTCGATACTATCCTGGCTGCGAAACCTATCTGGAATGGGATTTCGGCATTGCCTCACCGGGTACCTATTCTCTCCATATACCGTTTTTATGCCAGATTCCTGCTGAAAGCGAGGCCACCTGCTTTCCTCTCAATTTCACTGACCGGACATGGAATCCTCAGGTATATACCGTCCCGGGCGGAAAAATCTGGGTAAATGAAATCAGCGAACCCTATTCCCTTCCGGAAGATGACGAAGAGTACCAATTGTACAATTACTCTTTGTATTTGTCGGAAAAATATGGAATTCCTATTGAGGAATCCCAAAATCCGGATAATTACACATATCAAAAGCTGACTCTTTCCTTTGTCAGCGATGAAGAGAATCATAAAATCCAGGCATTCCGGGCGGATGGAAACTGTGAGAATTATCCTTCCTGTACAACTCCAAACGGAGTTTCCGGTACGATTACCAAATTGCTTTCCACAGACCTGAAAACACATACCGTGACTTATCAGGTAAAGTTCTATAAAGATGTTCAGGATCCGTCTAAGGTAGAATTTACGATTTATCCAAGGGAGAAAACCGGATATGTGTATACGCCTCTTTACTATCGTTGGGACGAAAGCTTTGACTTTACATTTACCGTGAAATAAATATGGGAATCGGAACTTGTGACTAATCATTCACAGGTTCCGACCCCTGTCTTAGATAATATCTCATTTATACCTGCTCTCGATCACATTATAGGCAATCATCATTCCGATCAGCAATCCCACTACCCCAAATACCATCAGAAAGAAGAATGGGGAATTTTGCTCCAGGAACAGAAACGGAATTCCCATAATTTCAAATAGAACAGCAACGGCAAACCAGAGGTTTGAAACCGCATGATTGTAACCCTTCGTGTCTTTTACCGCAGGCGGTTTCACAAAAGAAAAAAATCCAATTGGTTCTTTTGATTTTCTTGCACTTATACCAATTAATAAAAATAAAACTACTACGATGGTCCAAATAATAAAAGCAATAATCATATTTGATTCCTCAATTCCTCTTCCTCTGTCTAGAATAATTGTCCCGGAAGTTTTAATTTCTCCTTGGGTTCAAACTCCTGATCGAAGGCTTCCACCTCTGCTTCGTCCACATAGTATCCCTGTGGTGTTTCATACACACCGGTAACATCATCCAGGTATCCCGGAATTAATTCCTTGCACAAAAAGAAGGAGGCATCTTCGCCTTCCGGCAGGCCATGATAACGAATGCCAAAGGTACTGGCATAGGTAAAACCGCTCTTTCCATAGAAATCAATGTTTCCTTCAAAGCAAACTGCGCCACAGCCTAATTCTTTTGCTCTTTCCAGGGAGTAGTCTAATAATATTTTTCCATATCCCTTTCTCTTTCGTTCCGGCGAAATGCAAATCGGTCCCATTGTCATGATCGGAACCTCTCTGCCATCATCGGCCTTGATGTTTGCTCGCATAAACATATTCTGGCCGATCAGCTCGCCATTCTGTTCCATAACAAAATCAAGTTCCGGCACAAATGCGGGATCGTCTCGAAGCTGATTCAGTACATAATGCTCCATACATCCCGGACGGTATACATTCCAGAAGCTTTCTCTGACTAAGGTTTCCACTTTCCGATATTCTTCTTTTCTCTCTAAACGAATGATAATATTGTCTGTGTTCATCTTTCTTCCTCCTTCGGCGCTATAGCATGGCTCTTCATAAAGTGTTTTGTATGATTGCTGAGAATTTCGGCATATTCCTCGTTTTCTCCGGTCTGATCGAACATATTGATGAGAAGAA
>JALERO010000163.1 GCA_022764265.1 Eubacterium sp.
ATACGATTTTGAAGCTGCCATCGATTCCGGGCGGCAAAAAAATCTGTTATACCCATAAAAAATATCCACTCACCTCTGTAGATCAGGTGGGAGGAAACGCCGACAGCCAATTTGAACAGGAATTAAAACAGATCATTGAAAAACACGGCGGCATCTGGAGCCTGGAAGCAGAACAATATTTTCTGGAAAATGCACCGGATATTGAAGCGTAATGGGTCAGGTCATTTTGTTGTCATCTCAGTAGAGGATACCCCTTCTTCAAATGTGTAGAACATTAGGGAGGGGATAGTTCGCCTCAGTAGCGGGTCTAAATCCCCTACTGAGATGAGCCTCCGGCGGATGGCAGAGCTGCACAAAAGAAGGCAACTACGTTGCTGTGCAGCTCGCCCGCGAATCCTCTTTGAGATTCGCGATTTTATAAACATGTAGATTCTGTGAAATCAATTGTTTTTTTTCAAATGTATAAGGTATAATACAGCTATAAATTAAAAGTAGATAAGGAGTATTTACATGAAAAAATTTATTTCAATTGCTGCAGTATTGACAGCAGTATGTATGTTAGGAGGATGCGGTTCTTCTGGTGATAAAGCTGCAGAAGCAACAACTGAAAGCACGGCATCACAGATTGTTCCCATCGAAATTGATGCGGGAAAATACGTTGAGCTCGGGGAATACAAAGGTCTGACCATTGAAGGTGCTTCCACAGAAGTAACCGATGAAGATGTGGAAGAACAGGTTCAGTATCTCGCTGAGGACTATGTGGAATACCAGGCGATAACTGACAGAGACACCGTGAAGGATGAGGATTATGTCAATATCGATTACACATGTACCATCGACGGAGAGACCATTGATGATTACTCCGATTCCGATATCGACACCCAGATCGGATCCGGTGAATTCACTCTCGGTGAAGGCTTTGAATTCGAAGAAAATCTGGTTGGCGCCAAGGTGGGAGAGCCTGTGAAAATGGACCTTACTTTCCCGGAAGATTATGACGATACTGCGGTTGCCGGCAAGAAATGTACCATGGAAGTAACCGTAAATGCCATCGAAAAAGAAGTGATTCCGGAGCTGACCGATGATTTCATTAAGGAAAATACGGATTGCGATACTTTAGAAGAGTATAGAAAACAGACCAGAGAAGAACTGGAAGAATCCGCAGTAAGCGAAGCCCAGGAGACAAATGAACAGACAATGTGGGAAGCAGTGGTAGCCAACTGCAAACAGATTAAAGAATTTCCACAGGACATTGTCGATCAGGAAATCGCCAATCTCACAGCCGAAAATGAAGAATGGGCAAGCTATTTTGGAATGGACGTTGAAGAATTCATCGAAGAATACTATGCAATGACCATGGAAGAATATGCGAAGGATACTTTAAAGAAACAGTGCGTACAGGATCTTCTGGTGGAAGCAGAAGGACTGTCTGTAACAGATGAAGAATACGAAGAAGAAATCCAGACATACATCAATGATTATGGATACGAAGATGAGGACGAAATTCTGGAATACTACACAGAAGATGAGATTCGTTCCGAAATGCTTCTTTATAAATTGCTGGATAATCTTATGAGTTACACAACGGTAACAGAACCGAGTGGAACTACAGAAGCGGCAGCGGAATAATTCATCTCAGTAATGGGGACAAATCCCCCGCTTAGTGCTCTACGAGCTTGAAGCGGGGGACTTCTTCTGAAATGTTAAAAAAATAGAAAAAAGTGCTTGCTTTTCATTTTGAGTTGTGGTAATATCTATATTCGTAAGCGGACATGGCGGAATTGGCAGACGCGCTAGGTTCAGGTCCTAGTCGGAGTTACATTCGGTGCAGGTTCAAGTCCTGTTGTCCGCATTGAACAAATCGCTGAGAACCTTTTAAATAAAGGTTCTCAGCTTTTTTATTTGATAGGAAATTGCTCCCATTTCCTATCAAATAAAAACCCTCCGGGGGATGCACACTCGCGCGATAAGAAGATGTCGCTGATGCGACCGCGCTCGGCGCGAAAGTTCCGCGAGCGGAACTCTTTGTTTTTTTTTAAAAGGGGCAAAAAAGGGGAAAACTATAAAAAGAATAACTTTTTGGCCAATGTTTCAAATTGATTGGCCACATTCATATAACCAAAAGCTTGATAGGCTTTTGCAATCGATGCAAATAATTCAGAAGACCATATGGATTTTCCAAAATGATCGGTATAATATTTTCCAATAGAATCCGGATTGAACAAAGAGAAGAATGGCGTTGTATAATTCTGTAAAATGTGTTATATTAAGGATGCGAAAATAATAAAGAACAAAAGAGAACGTTAGAATGATTTGAACAGATATATTTGGTTTTTCATTATAAGGTTCTCTTTTTTATATAGACGCAGGTATATTTTGTGAATATAATATTAAGAAAGGGGTGAAAATGCCGGGTGTTCCTGAATAGTAAGATAGAATGGTAAGATTTGAGGTGAAAAAATGGGAGAATATTTTAATCGGAATAACGGAAGTTTTACAGAGGATAAAAATAGTAAAATATATGTCGATAAAACAGGTCTGTTAGGATTTCTGAATGAAAGATTAAGAACAAATGATAAGTGCATCGCGGTTAGTCATGCCAGACGATTTGGAAAATCCCATGCTGCAGGAATGATTAATGCCTATTATAGTCTTGGCAGTGATTCTGCGAAGTTATTTGAAGGTACGAAAATTGCCTCTGATCCGGATTTTAAGAAACACTTAAACAAGTATAATGTGATTCATGTGGATATATCTTCAATCTGGGATTTTCATAAGGAAGATATAGTAGAGACCATACAGGAGAGGATTTGCAAAGATTTTCAGAAAGTATATGGAGAATCTTTGGACTATAAGAGAGATCTATATTTGTTAATACAGGAGATTTATTCCATAACTGAGATCCCTTTTATCGTCATTATCGATGAATGGGACTGTGTGATTCGAAACAGTACAGATAAAGAATTGGTTCATAAATACCTGCAGTTTCTTCATTCTTTGTTTAAATCAGAAGAATCCAAATCATTTTTAGCATTGGGGTATATTACGGGAATTTTGCCGATTAAGAAGATAAAAGATGAGTCGGCACTGAATAATTTTGAAGAATTTACAATGCTGAAATCAAGAATGCTCACGGAATTCTACGGATTCACAGAGAATGAAGTCAAGGTATTATGTGAAAAATACGATATGGATTTTGAGAGTACCAGAGCATGGTATGATGGATACCTCATAGATGGAAAGCACATGTATAATCCAAATTCCGTGGTTCAGGCTATGAAGAATCAGGAGTTTGATTCTTATTGGAGGAATACCTCATCTTTTGAATCAATCAATACCTTCATTACGATGAATTATGCAGGTTTGAAAGATGATGTACTGACAATGCTTTCCGGTGGAAAAGTGCGAGTAAATACCAATACATTTCAGAATGATTTGTCTACAATTGCTTCAAAAAATGAGGCGCTGACTGCTTTAATTCATTTGGGATATCTGGGATATGATGCAGACAGAAAGAGCGCATTTATTCCAAACTACGAAGTTGCAACAGCATTTGAACTGGCATTGGAAACAGGAGAGTGGACAGAAATTGCAACAGCAATTTCAACCTGTGATGATCTGCTTATGGCAACCATTGATAGTGACGCAGAAAAGGTAGCAGAACTGATTGAACTTGCCCATGATACCTATACGTCAGTCCTAAAATATAATGACGAGAACTCTTTAAGCTGTGTCCTTACCATGGCATACTTTACAGCCCCTGCCTATTACAATATCGTTCGTGAGATGCCGGCAGGGAAAGGATTTGCTGATTTTGTATTCATACCAAGAGCCAATGCAGGTCATCGACCGGCTATGATTGTGGAATTAAAGTATAATAAGTCAGCAGACACCGCAATCAGACAGATCAAAGAGAATCGGTATCAGGGAGCGTTATCTGGATATCAGGATAAGATTCTTTTAGTTGGAATCAATTACGATGCAGAAGGCAAAGAGAAGAAACATCACACTTGTGTGATTGAGGAATGGCAGTAAAAAAGCCACCATGAATTATGTTTCATGGTGGTTTTTTTGAATGTTGTATTAATTACGAGAATGCTTTCGCTTCCCATTCGTCTGCGTTTGTGGTGAAGTCTTTGTTCATCAACTGTTCTCTTTCTTCCAGATTCTCCAGCATAAACATGTATTTGGAGTCGATTGGCGTCTGAGAAGAT